>NZ_JBFAGV010000035.1:0-62555 GCF_040653855.1 Streptomyces sp. NPDC050856
GCCGCTCTACCGATCGCGGCCCGCGCGGGGGGGTACGGCCGCGCCCACGCGCGGGCCCGCGTGGGCGCGGCCGACGGTCAGAACCGCTGCCAGAGGGCGGGGGCGCCGGACGGGCGCCAGCGCGGCTGGGCCTGGTGCGGCTGGACGCACCGGTAGACGGTTCCGTCGTAGGTGACCCGGTCCCCGACCCGGTAGACCTTGCCCGCCGCCCACAGTCCGGCCGCCTTGCCCGGCTCGGCGTTGTCACCGACTCCGCCGTTCGCGGCGACCGTGTCGCTGGTCTTCAGCGTCAGGCCGTACTCCTGGAGCAGTGTGTTGATCGGCTGGTGGAAGGTGCTGCCGCCGGAGGTGCAGTCGCCGGAGCCGCCGGAGGTGACGCCCTGGGCCTGGCTGCCGGAGAGGTAGGAGCCACCCGAGTCGCCCGGTTCGGCGCACACGGTGGTGCGGGTCATCCCGTTGACGGTGCCCTCCGGGTAGGTGACGCTCGCGTTGTGCTGCTCGATGGTGCCGCAGTGCCATCCGGTGGTCGAACCCGAGCGGCAGATCGACGCGCCCACCAGGGCCTCGGTGGAGCCGGCGACCTGGACGTTCTCGTCGCCCTTGCCCTTGACGTAGGGGGTCGCCGTCCACTCGGCGTTGGTGCCCACCCAGGCCATGTCGTGGCCCGGGAAGGCGGAGGCCTGGAAGGTGCCCTGGTCCACCTGGTTGAAGCCCTTGGTGGGGGTCTCCGCCTTACCGCAGTGCCCCGCCGTGGCGAAGCCCTGCTGGGTGCCGGAGGTGACCGAGAAGCCCACGGAGCACCGTCCGTGGCCGACGTAGAACGCGTCGCCGCCCCGGATGTCGTACAGCGGGCGCGGACGCTCCCCCGACGTCGTGACGCGCACCAGGGCCCGGTCGACGCCGGCGGCGCTCAGCAGCGCGTCGGCGGCCGGGCGCTGGGCCGCCTCCAGCGTCACCGTGTTCGTGCGCACGTCGACGTACCAGACGGGCACCTCGGCGGTCGGCGTGCGGCCGGCCGCCCGGTCCAGGGCCGCCTTGGCCACCTCCAGTTCGGCCAGCCCGTACCGGACGACCTCCGCCTGGGCCCCGCCGGCCTTGATGACCGGTACGTCGGCCGGGTCGACGGTGGCCACGGTCAGGGTGGCGGCAAGGGTGCCGCTGACCCAGGCGCCGGCGAAGTTGCGGCCCAGGGTGTTCTGGAGCCGGCCGGCCAGGGCGCCCGCCTCGGCTTCGTTCACCAGCCGCTTCTCGGCCTGCGAGCGGGTGAGTCCCAGGTCGCGCTGCATCGCCAGCAGCAGCTCGGGGGATGGTCTGTCGGCGCCGAGCATCTCGGCGGCCGACGGGCCGGTGGACGGCGGAGGCGGTTCCGCGGCGCTCGCGCCGGCCGGACCGGCCGGGCCGGTCAGCACCAGCGCGCCGACCGCGGCGAGGACGGCACACGCGGCTGTGGCGTGTCGGTGGAGCATCAGGCGTCTCCTCGGATTCGGTGGAAAGAAGTCCCGAACCGTAGGTGTTGCCGAAGGCCCGTCCGAAGATGTCGGTTTGTCGTTTTGTTAGGTGTTTCGGAAGACGGGTGGGGCCACCAAGCGGCGTAACCCTACCGGGTCAGGGACGGCCCGGGGCAGGCGGGCGATCGGCCCGGATGACCACCAGCTCCTCCTCGCGCTGTCCGGGGCCGATCAGCCCGCGCTCCTCCAGCCAGCCGGCGCGCGTTGTGAGCACCGGGCCGAAGGGCTGGTCGCGCCGGGCGACGACGGACACCACCAGGCCCGCGTCGGCCAGCAGCCGCAGGGTCCGCGCCGGTTGGGCGAGCGAGGAGTGGACCAGCAGCATGGTGCCGCCCGGGGTGAGCAGGCCCGGCGCCATGGCGCACAGCGGGTCCAGGTACAGCCGCCCCTCCGGCCCGGCGTTCCAGGCCCGGGTCTTGCGGGGCTCGCCCGTGGTGTCCTCGGGGGCCGGTACGTAGGGCGGGTTGGCCGTCACCACGTCGAACCGCCGCCCCACCAGGAGGGTACGGAAGTCGCCGTGCTCCACGTGGACCGGGACCGGCAGGCGGCTCAGCCGCACGTTGCACCGGGCGGCGAGCACCGCCCGGTACGAGGCGTCGACGGCCCACACCTCGCAGGCGCCGAGCCGGGCCGCCGTCAGGGCGAGCAGCCCGGTGCCGGTGCCCACGTCGAGCATCCGCGCACCGGGTGGCACGGACGCCCTGAGCAGCGCCTCGCGCAGCAGGAAGGAGTCGCCCTGCGGTCCGTACACCCCCCAGGGCCTCAGCAGCATCCGCGTGCCTCGCCGGTCACGGCCGTGCCACGGGGGACGCCCCACCGGAGGGGAACGGGCGGCCGCCATCCACACCGGAGCCGCCCACGGACCGCGACCGGCGGTCGCCGCCGCACCCGCCAGGGGCGCCGGGCGGGTTGCCGAGGGAGGCGGACAGCGGTCCGCCGCCGGGCCGGGTGTCGTCCATGTGCTCCTCCAGGGCCCCGTGGTGATCACCTGCACACAGGATGCTGGCAGGGACCGCGTCCCGCATCCCGGCGCCCGCCAGGGGGCGGCGGTCCGGGCGCCCTGGGGCGGGGGTACGGGCACATGCCCGCGGGTGCCGGCGCGCGCCGGGCCCGCGATCACCAGCGGTGGCGCTCCACCGGGACCTGCCGGGGGCGGCCGGCACGGTCCACGCGGCGCGAAGCCACCGGTCCGTACGCGGAACCGGCGGCAGCACGGAGGGGTCCACTTGCGGCCCACCATGAGTCAGGGGCCGTGTCGGATCACTCCGACACGGCCCCTGATCTGCGACTCTCACGAGTCGGGACGACAGGATTTGAACCTGCGACCCCTTGACCCCCAGTCAAGTGCGCTACCAAGCTGCGCCACGTCCCGATGCCCGTCTGACCTGCGGTTTCCCTCGGTCCGGCGTGCATGAGAACAATACCGCACTCCCGCCCGTGATCACGAACCACTTGTGCGCGCGCTCACAAGCTTCGCAGCGCGCTCCGGCGGCCACCGTGGGTCGCCGCACCCGTGCGCACTCCCGGTCCTCAGTCCGGGCCGGCCGGGGCGTCGAGCTCGGGGTGGTCGGCGCGCAGCCGGCGGGGGGCGGCCTGGCGCCAGGCGTCGGTGAGGACGGCGCGCAGTTCCGCCTCGTCGTCCAGCGCCGCGAGCCGGACGCGCAGCCAGGCGTAGTTGTCGTCGTGGCCCTCGCGCAGGAAGAACTTGTCCGGCTCCGCGGCGATGAGCTCCTCGCGGTCCTCCTGGGGGCACTTCACCCCCATGACCCGGTCGTCGTCGTCCAGCGCGGCGAAGATCTTCCCGCCCGGGCCGCCCACCCGGAAGGTGGGCCTGCCCCAGGAGAGCTTCTCGACCGCGCCCGGCAGGGAGAGCGCGATGCGGCGTGCGTCGTCGGCGGTGGCCATGGGACGACCGTACGGGCCGCCGCTGTCAGCGGCATCAGAGGCGCTTGTCCAGCCAGGCCACCAGGTCCTCGTACACCTCCTCGCGGTTCGTCTCGTTGAGGATCTCGTGGCGCGCCCCCTCGTACGCCTTCCAGGTCAGGTCCTCGGTGCCGGCGTGGCGGAAGTCCTCCAGCAGTTCGTACACCAGCGTCATGCGCTGGTTGCAGGGATCGTCGGTGCCGACCGCGACATGGACGGGCAGATCGGCCGGGACACGGGTGAGGTTGCGGGGGTTGTTGACCTTGCGCACCGCGTGCAGCCAGTCCAGGGCCAGGCCCGCGCTGAAGGGGAAGCCGCAGCGCTCGTCGGCGACGTAGGCGTCCACCTCGGCCTCGTCCCGCGAGAGCCACTCGAAGCCGGTGCGGTGGGGGAAGGGGTCGTTGAAGGAGGCGAAGAGTTCGGGGAGGTACGAGGAGCGGGCCGCCCGGCCGCCGTCGGCGACCTCCCGCCGCAGGCGGGCGATGTCCCGTTCGAGCTCGGCACCGGGCAGGGTGCGGAAGGTGCCGGAGAGGATCAGGCCGGAGAGATCGTCGGCGTACTCCTGGGCGTAGTCGCGGGCGAGCATGGAGCCGAGACTGTGCCCGAACAGCACCAGGGGTACGCCCGGGTGCAGGGCGCGGGCCTGGTCACCGACGCCCTTGAGGTCCTCGACGATCGCCCGCCAGCTGTCGGCGTTCCCGTCGTCGGCGGGCCCGGCCCCGGTCACACCGTGGCCGCCGGTGGCCGGCGCGGTGGCGCCGTGGCCGCGGTGGTCGGAGGCGAGGACGCCGTACCCGCGGGCGACCAGGTGGCGGGCGAACCGGTCGTAGCGCAGGGCGTGTTCGGCGGCGCCGTGCGCGATCTGGACCAGGGCGTGCGGGCGGCCGTTGTCGGGCAGCCAGGTGTAGGTGGCGATCTGCGCGCCGTCGTGGGCGGTGAGCAGTCCGGGGCGGTGGGCGGTCATGACGGGATGCCTCCTGCGGCCGGTGTCGGGTCCTGGGCCCGGTGTCGGGTCCTGCGGCTGACCCTCCCCCGGACGCGCCGTCCCATGCCGGAGCCGTCCCATCGGGCGGCGCTCCGGTCCGTGGCTCCCGCGCGGTGCGCGGGCGGCGGACCGGGACCTCAGGACCCCGCCCACGGCGTACCGGACACGGCGCACGGGCCGGAGCGGGGCCGGCGGCGCTCGTCTTATGTCCACGCGCTGGGGCGTGCGCTCTGGGGCCGTAGTCCCGCGCCCCCGCGCCCGGCGGCACATCCGTACGCGGGGCGGCCGGTCCGTACCGGTCCGCACGGCCGGCCGGGGCGTCCGGACAGGCGAGGATCCACTCATCCACCCGCTCACGCACAGCACACTTTCGGTCGGCATCGGAGCAGAATCGATCCGCCCAGCCGCAACGAGCGGGGCTCATGAGGCATCCGGGTGCCAATGAGGTTCTCGCCTGTCACTCGGCACCCCAGACCCATGAAAGCTTTGCCCTTGGCATGTGGCAGAAAGAGGCAGGAGGGGAATGCCCTTCGGATAGGACCGGACAGGCCCCTACCACCTGGAAGCAAGGTTCAATCAAACGCCAACCAGCCATATTTTGGTCAATGTCGCTGACCACGTTGAACCGCCCCGAACCGATCAACACCATGAGTGGGTCGGCCTGTTCGGGGCGGGACCACTGCCGATGCACCAACTGCTCGGACAACCGGACGAGCAGGCGTTTCGCAGGGGAGGGCTCGAATGGACGGCTACTTCGCCAGCCGAATGCATCACCAACTACGGGGGCACGTCCGTCATTTCGCGGAGACCCAGGTCCGGCCGCTGATACCCGCCATGGAGGAGTCCCGCTCGGTCCACCGCGAACTGTCCCGGCTCATCGCCCGGCAGGGCTGGCTCGGGGCCACGATCGGCAGGGACCACGGCGGGATGGGCGTCGGCCATCTCGGCAAGACCATCATCATCGAGGAGCTCTCCCGCGTCAGCGGCGCCATGGGCGCCATGGTGCAGGCCTCTCAGCTCGGTGCCGCGAAGATCGTGCACTTCGGCAGCGACGAACAACGGAAGACCTGGCTGCCGGCCATCGCCGCGGGCGAGTGCCTGCCCACCATCGCGGTCACCGAGCCCGAGTCGGGCGGCCACGTGCTCGGGATGAGCGCGACCGCGGTACGGGACGGTGACGACTACCTGCTGAACGGCCGAAAGGTGTTCGTCGGCAACAGCCACGTCGGTGACCTGCACGGTGTCGTCGTACGGACGGGCCCTGGCTCCAAGGGGCTGACGGCCTTCCTGGTGGAGGCCGACCGGCCCGGTTTCCGGGTCGGCGACCAGAAACCGACCATGGGGCTGCACGGCTTCAGCTTCGGCGAGCTGTTCTTCGACAACTGCCGTGTCCCGGCGGCCAACCGGCTGGGCGACGAGGGGGACGGACTCGCCGTGGCGTACTCCTCCAGCGTCCTGTACGGGCGGGCCAACCTCACCGCCGTGTCGCTGGGCATCCACCGGGCGATCCTGGAGGAGACGATCCGGTTCTGCCAGGAGCGGCACCGCTACGGCCAACCCCTGCACGAGCTGCCGACGGTGAGACTCAAACTGGGGCAGATCCAGTCCCGGCTGATGACCGCGCGCCTCGCGGCCTACCACGCCGTGCACCTGCTCGACCGAGGACTGCCCTGCGACGCGGAGCTGATGAACGCCAAGCTGGTCAACGTGGAATCGGCGCTCGACTCGGCACGCACGGCGATGGAGGTGCACGCGGCGGCCGGACTGTTCACCGACCGGCCCATCGAGCGCTATCTGCGCGACGCCCACCACATCTTCGCTCCGGCGGGCACGTCGGACGTCCAGCTCATCCGGCTCGCCGAGGTCGCGCTGGGCACCGCGAAGGGAGAGTGGTCGCAGCGGCTCGCCGATGTGGTCCGGATGCAGCCGGCCCTCTGACGGCGGACGTGCCCCGGGGCGGCGGGGGCCCGGCCACCGGGCCGCCGCCCTCACCGCCCCCCGGACCGGCGCCTCAGACCTTCAGGCGGTCCCCGGCGGTCGTCCCTCGGCGGGGTCCCGGGACCGCCGCGGTGGCCCCGGTGCACCCAGTGGACCCGATTGGCCCGGTCGGTCCGGTCGGCCCGGTCGGTGCGGGAGCGGGCGCCGTCCCCGCCCTGGGCATCAGGACGTGCAGCGCCCACTCCAGCGGCCCGCGCCTGAGCGGGGTACGGCCGAAGGCGTACGCCCACACGACGCAACCCACCAGCGAGACCGCGCAGAAGGCGCCCAGCGCCGTCCACCCGTGCTGCGGGCGCAGCTCCGCCCTGGCCAGTACGTGCACGGCGTACACCGACAGGCCCATCGAGCCGACGACGGCCAGCGGGCGCACCAGCGGTACCAGGGCCCTGACGCGGCAGGCCGCCACGGCGAGCCCCAGGAGCAGGAACCCGGCTCCGGCGTTCGCGACGGTCTCCAGGGGCGTCTGGCTGTAGGGGGCGTCGACCAGCAGCCACGCCCAGGAGGTGCTCGGTATCGCACCCGCCTGCCCGGCCAGCACGGCCTGCACCGGGTCGGGCGCGCCCACCGCGTACGGGTGGCTGTGGGCGATGGCCCGCAGCAGCACCTCACGGCCGCCGCCCGGCCCCAGGGCGAGCGCGGACAGTCCATGGCCGGTCAGCGTGATCAGCGCTCCCCAGCCCAGCAGGCGGCGGGCGGCGCCGGGCCGGCGCAGGTCCGCGACCCGGCCCAGCGCCATGCCGACGACGACGTAGGGGAAGTACGTCAGCCACGGGTACGCACCGGACAGCAGCAGCGTGTCCAGCGCGCCGCCGAAGCCGGACCAGCTGGTGACGGCCTCGAAGCCGGGGTAGCGGCCCCGGCCCGTGACGTGGTAACCGAAGTACGGCCCCAGGGCGTACGACAGGACCGGTCCGAGCACCACGGACAGCGCGGCCACCGCGACCAGGGCGCGGGTGCGCAGCCGGGCCAGCGGCTCGGCCGCCAGCAGGTACAGGGCGAAGAAGGTGAGGATCACCGCTATGCCGGAGCGCAACTCCGTCAGCGCGAGGCCGAGCGCCGCGAGCACGGCGCACCGCACCAGCGTTCCCCGCCACGCCCTGGCCGGCTGCGGGCGGGGACGGGTGCCGCCTTTGGAGAGAGTGAGGGCCAGCCCCGCGATCAGGGTGAAGACGGCAGGGGCGCGCCCGTCGAACGCGACGAGCAGGTAACCGGCCCCCTCCGGCTTCACCGGTGGGCCGATGTGCGCGGCGAACATGGCGAACACCGCGACGGCGCGCGCCGCGTCCACGCTGAGCAGCCGCTGCCTGGCCGTGGTTGCGATGGTCGACTGCGTCACCGTGCTGAACCGCCCCCGGGTATTTCGTCATGTGGTCCGTACATTTGTATACGCACGCCACATCGACGCTCCCAGCCGGGGGCACGTTCCGGTCATGTGCCGACGTCCCCGCGGGGGCTCACGGAGCCACCCTCGGGGACGTCTCTCACCGCTCCGTCCGCCGCGCCGGCGGCGCGGTCACAGCCCGCGGTCCTCGCGGCGGTGGATCTGCTCGACCAGCTCCGCCGCCAGCGACTTGATGGTCTTCAGCCCGGCCCGCCCCCAGGGGCGCGGCTCCGTGTCCACCACACAGATGGTGCCCAGGGCCGTACCGGTACGGTCGATGAGCGGTGCGCCGAGGTAGGAGCGGATCCCGATCTCGTCCACGACCGGGTTGCCGGCGAACCGCGGGTAGTCGCAGACGTCCTCCAGGACCAGCGCCTTGCGGCGCACCACCACATGCGGGCAGTAACCGTGGTCGCGGGCCATGAAGCGGCTGACCCCGCCGGTCGCGGCGGCCGTGGCTCCGAGGTCGGTGCCCGAGTGGCTGCCCGTGGGGGTGTGCAGACCGGCGAAGAACTGCCGGTTCTCGTCGATGAAGTTGACCATCGAATAGGGGGCGCCGGTCACCTCGGCGAGCTTGCGGGCGAACTCGTCGAAGGCCGGGTCGGGCCGCTCCCCCAGGCCGAGTTGGCGCAGCCGCCGCACGCGCAGCGGAGCCTCCCGGTCGACGGGCGTCAGCAGGAGGTGGCCGGTCGGGTCGTATGTCATGTCGGTGCTCCATGGCTCGGCGCCGGGGCCGGGGCCGGGTTGGTGGCCAGCAGGTGCTGGACGAGGGTGGCCAGGGTCTGGATGCCGGAGCCGGCGATCCGGGCATCGCACACGACGACCGGCACCTCGGGTTTGAGGTCGATCGCGGCCCGGACCTCGTCGGGTTCGTAGCGAAAGGAACCGTCGAACTCATTGACGGCGACGACGAACCGGATGCCGCGCCGCTCGAAGAAGTCCACCGCCGAGAACGAGGCCTGGAGCCGCCGGGTGTCGGCGAGGACGACCGCGCCGAGCGCGCCCTCGGAGAGCTCGTCCCACATGAACCAGAAGCGTTCCTGGCCCGGAGTGCCGAACAGGTACAGCACGTGCCGGTCGTCCAGGGTGATCCGGCCGAAGTCCATGGCGACCGTGGTGGTGGTCTTGGACTCCACGCCCTCCAGGTCGTCGGTGGCCACGCTGATCTGGGTGAGCAGCTCCTCCGTGCTCAGTGGCTGGATCTCGCTGACCGCGCCGACGAAGGTCGTCTTGCCCACTCCGAAGCCGCCGGCGATCAGGATCTTCAGCGCGGTGGGAAAGGCGTCGTCGGTCCTGTGCCGGCCCTCAGAGCCGTCGTCGTAGACCATCGAGCACTGCCTCCAGCAGGGAACGGTCGGTCGGGTTTTCCTGGAAGCGGGGCGCTCGCGCGGTGAGTGCCCCGCAGTCCACGAGGTCGGAGAGCAGCACCTTGGTGACGACCGCGGGCAGCCGCAGGTGTGCCGCGATCTCCGCCACCGAGGTCGGCCCGTGGCACAGGCCGAGGGCCATGCTGTGCTCGGGCCCGAGCGGGGCCGGCGGCACCGAGCCGGTGGCCATCACCAGGGAGAGCAGGTCCAGCGCGGCCGTGGGCCGGGTGCGGCCGCCGCTCACCGTGTAGGGACGGATGAGGCGGCCGGCCGCGTCGTCCAGCCAGGGCCCGTCCTGTCGGCGTGACACCGTCAGCGCCCCGTGACGCCCGGTGCCCCCGCCGCCTGCCTGACGGGCGTGACCAGGTAGGGCCGCACGCTCTTGACCAGCATCGCCATCTCGTATCCGAGGACGGCGGCGTCGGCCTCCCGGCCCGCGAGCACCGCGAGACAGGTACCGGAGCCCGCGGTGGAGACGAACAGCAGGGTGTCCTCCAGCTCGACCACGACCTGACGGACCTCGCCGCCGTCACCGAAGCGGCTGCCCGCGCTGCGGCCGAGCGAGTACAGGCCGGAGGCGAGGGCCGCCATGTGGTCGGCGCTGTCGGCGTCCAGGCCGTGCACCGATTTCACCAGGCCGTCCGAGGAGAGCAGAACCGCGCTGCGGGTGTACGGGACCCGCTGGACCAGGCCGCTGAGCAGCCAGTCGAGATCCGAGGAATGGCCGGTCGGCACATCGCTCGCCATGGTGCATCTACTCCTTGTGGGCTTCGTCTTGCCGGTGCGGTTCGAAGTGGCCGGGTACGGGGGTGGTGGCCGGCATGGACTCGGCCAGTCCGATGCCGCGCTGGAAGGCCGCCATCAGTCCCGGATCGTGCAGGACGAGGTGGTCGTCGTCGCGCCGCGGGGCGGGCGCGTCCCGCAGTTGCGGCACGAGGTGCTCCTGCGCGCGGCGCTTGGGCAGCCGGGGCCGGCCGGCCGTGGCGGGACGGGCCTCCGGGTCACCGCCCATGGCGGGGTCCCTGTGGTCCGCGGGTTCCGCAGGGTCCCTGTGATCCCCTGGGCCCCTGTGGTCCATGTAGTCGGCGTGGGCCGTGCGGTCCGGGCGGTCCAGGTGGCCTGTGGGGTCCGGGTGACCGGCGTGGCGCAGGAGGTCCGGTCGGTCCGTGCGACCGCCGGGGTCCGTGCGGTCCGCGTGGTTCGAGTGGACCGTGGGGGCCGGCCGGTCCGGTCCGTCCGCCCGGCCCGCGTACCGGGGGACGTACGGGCCGGGGGCCGCGTCGGCCGGGTTGGGCCGGTGCTGCTGTCCGCGCACGGGCAGGGGCGCGGCTGCCGGTCCGCCGGGCGCCGGGGGCGTGCTCGGGCCCTGCGCGGGGGGAGGTGGTATGCCGGGCCCGGGTTGGTCGGTGGCCGGGCCGGGCGGCCGGTGGGTCGCGGGCCCTGGAACGGCCCCCTCCGCCCGTACGCGCGCCGGAGGGGGCACGGCGGCGGGGGCGGTGCCGGCCAGGGCCCGTTCGTCGTGGGGACCGGGGTGGCCCTGGTGGACGGCGGGTCGCGGCTGTTCGTCCGCCGTCTCCAGGTGCTGGCGGACTGCCTGTCCGTCCTCGTCGGACTGCGCGATCGCGGCGGGTTCGTCACCGAGGAGCTCCTGCGGCAGGACGAGCACGGCCTGCACCCCGCCGTAGATGTTGGACTGGAGGCGCACGGCGATGCCGTGCCTGCGCGCCAGCGCGGAGACGACGAACAGGCCGATGCGGCCGTCCTGGAGCATCCGGGCGACGTTGACCTGGTCGGGGTCGGCGAGCAGGGCGTTCATCCTGTTCTGCTCGCTGACGGGCATCCCCAGGCCGCGGTCCTCCACCTCGACGGCGAGGCCGGCGGTGCAGTGCTGGGCGCGCAGCAGCACCGCGGTGTTCGGGGCGGAGAACAGGGTGGCGTTCTCGACGAGTTCGGCGAGCAGGTGGATGACGTCGGCGACGGCGTGGCCACGCAGGGTGCCGTCGATCGGCGGCACCAGCTTGACCCGGGGGTAGTGCTCCACCTCCGCGATGGAGGAGCGCAGGACCTCGGTCATGGTGACCGGGTTGGACCACTGGCGGCGGGAGACGGCGCCACCGAGGACGGCCAGGTTCTCGGCGTGCCGGCGGATGCGGGTGGCTAGGTGGTCGACGTGGAAGAGGCCCTTGAGCAGCTCCGGGTCCTCGACCTGGTTCTCCAGCTCGTCGAGGAGCTGGATCTCGCGGTGCACCAGGGACTGGAGCCGGCGGGCCAGGTTGACGAAGACCTCCACCTTCTGCTCGTTGCCGACACTGCTGGAGAGCCGGGACGCCTGTACGGCGGTCGCCACGGCGACCTCGTGGGACCGGGCCAGCTCCTCGGTGAGCAGGTCGAACTCGTCGCCGCCGGAGGAGGGGACCGCGGGCACCCCTTCCCGCAGCGGCAGCCGCTCCCCCCGGCGCAGCTGCTCCACCACGGCGCGCAGTTCGTTCTGCCGGCGCACACTGACGCGGCGCAGCGCGTTGCTCCGGTCCAGCACCGACTGGGCCGCCCGGTCGGCGCCCAGTACGGCGGCGGCGACCGCTGCCACGGCCACCGCGGCGGCGCCGGTCAGCGTGGCCCACAGAGTGGGTGAGGGCTGGACGCCCGCGGAGCGGATGGTGAAGGCGACGGCGGCCGCCCCGCCGATGGCCACCACCGCGGCGGGCAGTACGGCGACCCGCAGCAGCTGCGGACGTATGCGGGCGGGCGGCGACGGTGCCGCGGACCGCCCGTGGTTCGGCAGGGAACGGGTGCCTGACCGGCCGTGCCGCCTGCCCTCACGGCGGTCGGGCCGCTCGGCGGGTGCGCGAAGTTGAGACATCAGCGTCCTCGGTACGTGGGTCCCCTGGAGTCGGCGCCATACGGGCGTTCGACTCCGGCGCATCGAGAGCTCACCGCGCGTCCGATGAGCCCATCGTTGATCACCGGCCACACACGGTAGTCGCCAACGATTCGGATGCGGTGGGCAGTTGACAAACCTGCCCGCGGAGTGCCTCGCTCTGGTATGGGACCCCGTACGGCAGTCCGACGACGCGGACCACCGCCGTTCCCGGCGGGCGGTCACCGCCCCCTCGCCCCGACCCGGGGGCGCGCGGCGCCGCCCCGCGCCCGAAGTTCACTCGTACGCGTGAGGTGGAACCTGTGTTCACGCCGGGACGGGGTCCGTCCCCCCGGGCGATCCGCTTCCCGGCTCCCCGTCGCGCGGCACCCCCGGGGAGCGCGGCCATGGCCGGCGGGAGGTCCGTCGCCCTCCTCGCCGTCCCTGGCGCGTCCGGGAACCGGCGGGCGCGGTGGTGGTGGGGGCCCGGTCGGGGCAGGGCCCGGGCCGGAGGCGCGCGGCGGCCGCACCGGTCGCGGCCGGCCGGGCGGGGCGGCCCCGGCGGCGGGCCCGGCGGCGGGCCCGGCGGCGGCGACGGCGCGGTGGGCGACCGCCCGTGAAGCGCCGCACGGAAGCGCGCCGTGGCGGTGACCGCCGGCCGGCTCAGCCGACGCGGTCGGCGGCCCGGGGACCGTCCGCCGGGCGACCGCCCCGGCCGCCCTCGGCGTCGGGACCGTCCTGGCCGCCCCGCACGGCCGGGGGCCAGCCGCCGGCCGGCGCATGGGCCGCGTCCCGCCACCACGGGGTGCCGGGAACGGAGGCGGCGGTGGGCTCGAACGGCTCTCCGGGGCGCGGCAGAGCGGTCCGGACCGCCGCCTCGGCGGCGGCCGCGACGGTACCCTCGCCGGGCTCCGCCCAGGGATGCGGGGCGAGGTTGAAGGTGCCCCAGTGGATCGGCAGCAGGACCCCGGCCGGCCGGCCGCCCTGGAGGTCGAGATGGGCGCGTACGCCTTCGGCCGGGGTCATGTGTATGTCCGGCCAGAACTCGCTGTAGGCGCCTATCTGGATCATGGTGGCGTCGAACGGGCCGTGCGCGGCGCCGATGTCCCGGAAGCCGGTGAAGTACCCCGTGTCGCCACTGTGGTAGATCCGGTGGCCGGGTCCCTCGGCGACCCACGACGCCCACAGGGTGTGCTGCTGGTTGCGCAGGCCCCGGCCGCAGAAGTGGCGGGCCGGCGTCGCGGTCAGCCGGACGTCGCCGATCCGGGTCGATTCGTTCCAGTCCAGCTCGCGCAGCCGGTCGGCGGGCACACCCCAGTGTTCCAGGTGCGCCCCGACGCCCAGCGGCACCGCGAAGAGGGTGTCCGTGGCGGCCAGGGCGCGGATGGTGGGCAGGTCGAGGTGGTCGTAGTGATCGTGGGAGATCACGACGACGTCGACCGGGCCGAGGGCCGCGAGCGGCAGCGGTACGGGGTGCAGCCGCTTGGGTCCGGCGAAGGAGAAGGGCGAGCAGCGCTCTCCCCAGACCGGGTCGAAGAGCACCCGCGACCCGTCGAGCTCGGCCAGCACGCTGGAGTGCCCCAGCCAGGTCAGCCGCAGACCCGAGGCGGGCGGCCGGGTCAGGTCGGCGGCGGTGGTGGGATGGAGCGGAACGGTGCCGGCGGGAACCCGGTGGCGGCGCGACTCCTTGCGGAAGTAGGTCTTCGCGAACTCCAGGGTCGAGCCGGTGGGGCCGCGCCGCGCCTCCTGCGGATTGCGGAACGCCCCGTCGGCGAAGTTCGGCGAGCGCCGGATGCGCTCCATCCGCTCTCCCGCCGGGTCCGCGCCGAAGGCGGCGGGGCGCGGGGAACGCAGCCGGGCACGCCGCGGGCGTGTGGAGTCAGCGCCGGTCACAGCACCTCCAGGGATGTCGGGGCCTTCCATTATGTGCGCGGGGCAGGACAGCCCGGCCGGGCGGCCCCCGGGGAGGCGGGGCACCGGACCGATGTCACATCCGGCGGCCCCCGGTCCGTCGTACGGGTGCAAGGTCATCCACGACACCCGAGGAGGCCGTCATGGCCCGGATCCCGCTGTCCCCTCCCCGCACGCTCTTCTTCCGTGTGATCGAGTGGTACTCGAAGCGCGCGTACGGAAAAGTGCTCGACCCCGCCCTGGCCCTGGGGCACAACGCCCGCGTCCTGCGCGCCGACCTCCGGTTCGAGAGGGCCGTCGCCAAGTGGAACCGGCTGGACCGGGACCTGAAGGCGCTGGCCGTGCTGGCGTCGGCCGCGTCGATCGGCTGCGGCTGGTGCCTCGACTTCGGGTACTGGGAGAGCACCCGGCACGGCATGGACCAGCGCAAGTTGCGGGATGTGCCGGTGTGGCGCGACAGCGGTGCGTACACACCGCTGGAGCGCGATGTGCTGGAGTACGCGGAGGCGATGACCGCGAGCCCGCCCACGGTCGGTGACGAACTGGCCGAGCGGCTGCGCCGGGAGCTGGGCGAGGCGGCGTTCGTCGAGCTGACCGCGATGGTCGCGGTGGAGAACCTGCGCTCCCGCATGAACGCCGCGCTGGGACTGACCAGCCAGGGGTTCAGGGACCACTGCGAGGTGCGGCCCCGCTGACGACCCAGGGGCGGCCGGGGGCCGGGCGGGGCACGACCGGGCCCGGCCCGGGCCTCGGCCGCGGGTTCGCCGGATGCACGGATGCGCGGATGCGCGACCGGTCCCACCCCGGGCCGGCCGGATGCGGCGCCGGCTCCGGGCGGGGCGCGGCCGGCCCCGGCCTCCCGCCCCTCACAGCGGCAGGAGGTCCGGGCGCTTGGCGGAGACGTGGTCGCCGGACGACTCGCCGCGCAGCCGGCGGCCGATCCACGGCACCAGGTACTCGCGCGCCCACTGGATGTCGTCGCGGCGCACTTCGAGCGTGCCGCGCGGCGGCAGCGGCGGCCACGGCTGGTCCGGGTCGGCGGGGACCTCCAGCCCGAGCACCTGACCGGCACGCAGGGCGACCCGGGTGTGGCCCTCCGGCGAGAGGTGGAGCCGGTCACCGTCCCAGGCCCGCCGGTCCTGGACGGACCTGAGCGACCACAGGTCGAGCACGGGGCAGCCGTAGCGGTCGGCGACGGCCCGCACGTGCCCGTTGTAGGTGGCGATCTTGCCGCGCAGGCGGCGCAGGACCGGCACGTCCCGGGTGTCGAACCCGGTGGTCACCAGGACCGTGCCGACCGCCGGGGCCAGGTCGGCGACGGCCCGCTCGAAGCGCTCGGCCACCTCGTCGGGGTCGCTGCCGGGCCGGATGATGTCGTTGCCGCCCGCGCAGAAGGTCACCAGGTCGGGAGCGAGCTGTTTGGCCCTGGGCACCTGTTCCTCGACGATCTGGTCGAGCAGCCGGCCGCGTACCGCCAGGTTGGCGTACCGGAAGTCCTCCGGCTCCGGGATCCGGTCGGCGAGCAGGACCGCGAGCCGGTCCGCCCAGCCGACGAACCGTCCGTCCGGTCCGGGGTCCCCCACGCCCTCGGTGAAGCTGTCACCGATCGCCGCGTACGACCCGAATACGTATCTGTGCGCGTTCCTGTCTCTGAATGTCGAATCGTCTGCCACGGCACCACATCCTTCACCCCGCGATGTGACCTACGCGACCGTAAGAGGGGTTGACGGATGGTGAGATACGCCACCGGTCAAGAGTTGGCCAAGCCGGAATACGCCGCTGCCCGGCTCCCTGGTCGTCGGGGTGCCGGGCGGCGGGGGGTCGGGCGGGGCCCGAGGGGGCGTCAGACGGAGACGCCGTGCTGGCGCAGGTAGGCCACCGGGTCGATGTCGGAGCCGTAGCCGGGTCCGGTGCGGATCTCGAAGTGCAGGTGCGGGCCGCTGGAGTTGCCGGTGGAGCCGGACAGTCCGATCTGCTGGCCGCCGGTCACGGTCTGGCCGGCCGAGACGGACAGCGAGGAGAGGTGGGCGTACTGCGAGTAGTTGCCGTCGCTGTGCTGGATGACGACCTCGTTGCCGTAGGCGCCGCTCCAGCCGGCGGAGACGACGGTGCCGGGGCCGACCGCCTTCACGGTGCTGCCGGAGGGGGCCGCGAAGTCGACACCGGTGTGGTAACCGGAGGACCACATGGAGCCGGAGGCGCGGTAGGGGGTGGTGACACCGGCGGAGACCGGGGCGGTGAAGCCGGAGCCGCTGGTCTGCGGCTGGGCGGGCGCCTGTGCCTTGGTGGCGGAGCGGGAGGCGCGGGACTCGGTCCGGGTCTCCGCCGCCTTCGGCTCGGCCGGGGCCGCCTCGGGCTTGGCGGGGGCGGCCTTCGCGGAGGGCTTGGCGCCCAGCGTGAGCTTCATGCCGGGCAGGATCAGGGCGGGGTCCTCGCCGATCACCTGGCGGTTGTCGCGGTACAGCTGCTGCCAGCCGCCCTTGACGTTCTTGTTGTGCGCGATCTTGGCGAGGTAGTCCCCGGCGGCCACGGTGTACGTCCGGGGGGCGGCCTTCCGCACGGCCTTCTGCGCGGACGCGGGGGCGGTCTCGGCGGCGGCGGTTGCGGCCTGCTGCGGTGCGGCGGCCGGGGCGCTCGTCGAGGCGGCGTGGGCGCCGGTGGCGCCGAGCAGCGGGAGCGCGATGGCGGCGCCGCCCGTACCGGCGGCGACGAAACCGCGCGTGAGGGGGCTGGACTTGGGACGGCGGTGCTTACCCTTCGCGGGCATGGTGCATTCCTCTCCGGCGCCTGCGAGGTGAGCTGTCGGGTTCGGGCTGGAGCTGCCCGGCCGCGTGGTCGACGCGACTTCACCCCGAGCCGGTCCCGGAATTCCGGGATCGGCGAACTACCTGGGTCCCCCGCTCCTGCCGCGCGTGGGTGGGTGCGAATTCCGACCGGTGGCAGGATTCGGCGGTCCGGCCGGATTGCCGTGACCGTAAGGCAGCCGGGTCGGCCGGAACAAGCCGCCCCTTTCCCCGGCGCATTCCCCGCCGGCGGGGCGCTGCGTAATTCCGGTCACCCTGCGTGGATTACGGATCATGCATTTCCGTTCTGCGCACGGAATTTGGGTCCGGGCTTTCGCCACGGACCGTCACCGTTATGACGCTGCTCACGCCCCTCGCCCCATCTACCCTATTTTTGGGGCACGTTACACCTAAGCCTCAATACGGACAGAAGCCACTATCTCCACCGAGTCCGCTCAACACCCCCGGCGCAGCCGGATGACGGTCGCATCCAGGTCACCGGTCAACCCGGTGGGCAAAACATGGTGAATCAGGACAGAACCCCGGTGCGGTTCGCCGGTGTCCCGGCACACGCAGCCCGCCCGCGGGTCGAGCCCGCGCGCCGCACCGGGGGTGGCGGCTCCCCGTGGCGCTGCGCCGGGAGCCAGGCCAGTACGACGACGTCGTCACCGAGGGCGCACTGCACGGTGCTCAGCCCGTCGCCCCCCGGTGCCCGCAGCCGGTGGAGCTCACCGAGCCGCACCACGGGCCTGATGCTCTTGTGGAGCTCCACCCACCGCCGCGCCTCGTCCAGCTCCCGCACGCTCCACCGCGTCAGGTCACCACCCAGGCCCAGCACCCCGGCCATGGCGCTGACGAACCGGAGGCGCGAAGAGCCGGTCCGCCCGTTGAGGTGGACGTCGGGGCTGTCGGTGACCCAGGCGGCCATGACCCGGGCCGGGTGGAGCTGGCCGAAGCCGTACTGGACGGCGAGCCGGTCCAGCGGGTCGGTGTTGTCGGAGGTCCACACCTGGTCGGTCCGGGAGAGGACCCCCAGGTCCACCCGGCCGCCGCCGCCCGAGCAGGACGCGAAGGCGACACCGGGACGTGCCGCGCGCAGCCGGTCCAGCAGGTCGTACAGCGCGCGGACATGCTCGACCCGGAGCCGTTCCGGGTAGGGCTCCCCCGGCCAGCCGGCGTCCGTGAAGCACCGGTTGGAGTCCGACTTCACGAAGTCGACGGGGGTGGACGACAGCAGCCCGTGCAGCCGTTCCCACAGGTGCTCCCGCCCGTCCGGCCGGGCGAGGTTGAGCACCAGCTGGTTGCGGAACTCGGTCCCGCGGCGACCCGGCCGGTGCTGCGCCCAGTCGGGGCGGGCGCGGTGGAGGTCGCTGTCGGGCTTGGCCATCTCCGGCTCGACCCGGATGCCGCACCCCGTGCCGAGCCCGTGCACTTCGTCCGCCAGGGGCCGCAGGCCGCCGGGGAAGCGGTCCGGGTCCGGCTCCCAGTCCCCCCGCCCGGACCGGTCGCCGGCGCGCCCCCGGAACCAGCCGTCGTCGTCCACGAACAGCTCGACGCCCAGGGCGGCGGCCCGGCGGGCGAGCGCCGACTGCCGCTCCCGGGAGGTGTCGACGGACGGCCGGGGCGGGCCGCGCGAAACGCGGCCCGCCCTCCACCGGGTACTCCTCGTGCCCGTCGAGCCGCGACTCGAAGGGCCGGTACTGAGGCAGCGGCCGCGCCGCGAGCGCCTCGGCGCCGGCGGCCGTGACACGCGGCCCCAGTGCGGGTGGAGCAGCTCGTCGGTGTCCGTCAGATGCAGCGCGTAGCCGCTCGTCGCCCCGGTGAGCAGCCGGATCCGCCGCCGCTCCCCCACCGTCTCGATCATGCGGCCCCCAGGGGTCGCACAGCACCGGCCAGACCCGCACACCTTCCGGCGCGGCCCCCGGCGCGGGCAAGGGAACCGCGCCCGTGCCGGGGACGATTGCCCGAGGTACCGATGTCGTATCGTCGGACCAGCGACATCGTCGGCGACCAGCGCCGACGGCAGACACGTCAGGAGCCCCCGTGACACAGCAGCTGCCACAGGTTCCCTCGACCGAACCCGCACTGACCGGGGTGCGCAACTTCCGTGACGTGGGCGGGCTTCCGACCGTGGACGGGCGCCGGGTGCGCCATGGCCGGCTGTTCCGCAGCGGCCACCTGGCGCACGCCACCGCCGAGGACGCGGCGTTCCTGGCGGGCCTCGGTCTGCACACCGTCTTCGACTTCCGCAACGCCGCCGACCAGAAGCTGGAAGGCCCCGACGTCGAGCTGCCCGGCGTACGGAACGTGAACATCCCGCTCACCGACCCGGCCGACGGCGCGGAGTTCTGGACGATGGTCCGCGACGGCGACATCGACCAGCTCAGGGACATCCTGGCGGACGGAAAGGCGGCGGCGCGGATGACCGCGTCGTACCGCGTCATCATCAAGGGGCGCACCGCCGAGCACAGCCGGGTCCTGCACGCCCTGGCCGAGGACAGCGTCCCGGCGCTGATGCACTGCGCGGCGGGCAAGGACCGGGCGGGGCTGTCGATCGCGGTGGCCCTGCTGGCGGTCGGCGTGGAGCGGGACGCGATCGAGGAGGACTACCTCAAGTCCAACGACCCGCACCGCCGTTACAAGGTGCGCCGCAGCGACTCCTCGCCCGCCGGGATGTCGGCCGAGGTGATGGAGCTGCTCGGCCCGCTGTTCGACGCGCGCCGGGAGTACCTGACGGCGGCGTTCGAGACGATCGAGGAGACCTGGGGCACGAGCGAGCGCTACCTCACCGAGGGGCTGGGCCTCTCCCCCGAGACCCGTGAGCGGCTGCGCGAACGGCTGCTGGACGAGGGCTGACCCGACAAGCCGCCGGCCGCTACTGGTTCTGGCCGCCCAGGGCGAACAGCAGGTAGAGGAAGGCCGCGAACAGGTGGCCCGCCACCAGGTAGGCGAAGAGCCGGATGACGAGGCCGCGGGGGAACTTCCGCTCCTCGGCCTCGCCCGCGGGCCGCTTCTCGCGCAGGGGGTGTGCGTCGTCGGTCATGGCCGGCTTCCCGTCAGTGGTGGTGGGTGTCGCCGCCGAGGCACAGCTCGGCGGCCGGGCTCTGCATGAGGGTGTGGACGAAGAGCAGCTCGGCGCCGTCCCGTCCGGCGGCGGCGATGCGGTGCGGGGTCAGTGAGTCGAAGTGGGCGCTGTCGCCGGGGTCGAGGACGTGCACGGCCTCCCCGAGGACGAGCCGCACCCTGCCGCCGAGGACGTACAGCCACTCCTCACCCGGGTGCACCCGGACGAGCTCGCCCTGGCTGGCGTAGGGGACGGTGACCCGCAGGGCCTGCATGGCCCGGCCCGGCGCTCCGGCGGGTACGTAGGTCCAGCCGCCGGCCTCGGCGGGCTCGGCGCGCTCCGCCCGCACCACGGGGTCGCGTTCCGGCGCCACCTCTCCCAGGAGTTCGGACACCGTCGTACCGTAGATGCGGGCGAGGCCGAGCAGCATCGGCAGCGACGGCTGTCGGCGGCCGGTCTCCAGACGGGACAGGTGGGCCGGCGACAGGCCCGCGCGCCGGGCGGCGGCCTCCAGGGTGAGGCCGCGGCGGCGGCGCAGGGAGCGCAGCTGGGGCGCGACGTCGAGATCGGGGGCGGGCAGTGGGCCGTCGTCCGGGAGCCCGCCGTCCGGCACCTCGGCCGTCTCCGGGGAAGGGACCTTCATGGGTCCATTGGGCCAGGACCGTGCCTGAGAGGCAACTTTTTTACCTGGGAGGTAAAACGCTCAGCGGCCTGCCACCGCCTGCCGCATCAGGGTCCTGCCGAAGTCCCACATCAGCCCGCCTCCCTCGTGCGCCTCGTCCATCACCGCCCGGAAGGCCTCCACGAACCGGTCGACCTCCCGCTCTCCGATGATCAGTGGCGGAAGCAGCTTGATCACTTCCAGGTGGTCCCCGGAGACCTGGGTGAGGATGCGGTGGCGCTGCAGCAGCGGCGCCACGACCATCTGGGCGAACAGGCCCCTGCGGGCCGCCTGGAGCACCGTCCACCGGCCGCGCAGGCCGAGCGACGACGGCCGGCCGAACTCGATGCCGATCATCAGCCCCCGGCCGCGCACGGCGTGCACCAGCTCGTACTGGTCCACCAGCGCGGTGAGCCGCGACTTCAGCAGCTCACCGGTGCGCCGCGCGTTCGCCACGAGTTCCTCGTCCTCCATGACCGACAGCACCGCCAGTCCGGCCGCCATGGCCTGGGCGTTCGCCCCGAAGCTGGCCGAGTGGACCAGCACCCGGTCCATCGCGGAGTACACCTTCTTGAAGATCCAGTCCCTGCCGAGGGTGGCGCCGACCGGCACGTAGCCCCCCGACAGCGCCTTGGCGACGCACAGCAGGTCCGGCTCCACACCCGGCTCGTGCTGGTGGGCGTAGAAGTCGCCGGTCCGCCCCAGGCCGGTCTGCACCTCGTCCAGGATCAGCAGCGCCTTGTGCGCGCGCAGCAGGTCCTGGGCGGCGCGCAGGAACCCGGGCGGGGCCTCGTTGACTCCCTTGCCCTGGATCGGCTCCACCACGAAGGCGGCGACGTCACCGCGCCGCAGCTCCCGCTCCAGGGCGTCCAGGTCGCCCAGCCGGACGGGCGTGTCGGGCAGCAGTGGAGCGAAGCCGTCCCGGAAGGAGCTCTCGCCGTTGACCGACAGCGAGCCGGTGGTCAGCCCGTGGAAGGCGTGCCCGCAGTACACCACGCGCGGTTTCCCGGTCGCGTACCGCGCGAACTTCAGCGCGGTCTCCACCGCTTCCGTGCCGCTGTTGGAGAAGAACACCCGGTCCAGGTGGGGCGAGTAGGACAGCAGCCGCTCGGCGAGCAGACCGGGCAGGGGCTGGCAGTCGAAGCGGGTCAGGTCGGCCAGTGACGCGTCCAGGACGTCGTGGAGCGCCTTGCGTACGACCGGGTGGTGGCGGCCGACCCCCATCACACCGAACCCGGCGAGCATGTCGAGGTAGTCCCTGCCGTCGGCGTCCCAGAAGTAGGCGCCCTCGGCCCGGTCGTAGACCTTGTCGAAGCCGATGGTGCGGAGCATGCGGGGCAACTGGTGGTTGAGGTGCCGCGCGTGCAGCGCGTAGCGCTCGGCGCCGCGCTCCGCGAGCAGGGCGGTCAGATCGAACGTCGTGCTCATGCCTCGTCCCCTCGCGTGGCGGCGTGCCACTGGTCCCTCGGGTGGTCCTCACCGGGCCGGTCCGGCCCGGGCCGGCGCCCCACCGCGGCGCCGGGCGGGCGTCCGGCCGTCGTCACCGGCCGCGCCGGCGTCCGCCTCATCCCCGGGCGGCGGAGGCGGTGTCGCGGGCGGCGCGCAGCGACTCCTTGAGCGATCCCATGGTGGCCAGCACGGCGGTCGGCTCGTAGCCGCAGTGCGCCATGCAGTTGGCGCAGCGGGGGTCCTTCCCCCGGCCGTACGCGCTCCAGTCGGTCTCCTCGATGAGTTGCCGGTAGGTGGCGACGTACCCGTCGGCCATGAGGTAGCAGGGCCGCTGCCAGCCGAAGAGGGTGTAGTTGGGGATCGCCCACGCGGTGCACGGGAAGTCGGCCCTGCCCTCCAGGAAGTCCAGGAACAGCGGCGAGTGGTTGAGCCGCCAGCGGCGCCGGTTGCCGCCCGCGAAGGCCTTGCGGAACAGCTCGCGGGTCTGCTCGACGCCCAGGAAGTGCTCCTGGTCGGGCGCCTTCTCGTAGGCGTACGCGGGCGAGAGCATCATCTCGTCCACCTGGAGGTCGTCGTTGAGGAAGTTGAGCACCTCGATGACGGTCTGCGGGGTGTCGGTGTTGAAGAAGGTGGAGTTGGTGGTCACACGGAAGCCGTGGCGTTTGGCCTCCTTGATGGCCGCGACCGCCTCGTCGAACACGCCCTCCTTGGCGACCGACTCGTCGTGCCGCTCCCGCAGGCCGTCGATGTGCACCGCGAAGGCGAAGTAGGGCGACGGGGTGAAATCCTTCATCTTCTTGCGCAGCAGCAGGGCGTTGGTGCAGAGGAACACATACTTCTTCCTGGCCACCAACTGCCGTACGATCTCGTCGATCTGCGGGTGCATCAGCGGCTCGCCGCCCGCGATGGACACCATCGGCGCCCCGGACTCCAGCACCGCTCCGACCGCCTGCGCGACCGGCATGCGCTGCTTCAGCACCCCGGCCGGGTGCTGGATCTTCCCGCAGCCCTCGCATTTCAGATTGCACGCGTACAGCGGCTCCAGTTCCACGATGAGCGGAAACTTGTCACGTCCGCGGAGCTTCTGTTCGAGCAGATATGTCCCGACCCTGATGGTCTGGCGAAGCGGCATGGCCATCTGGCTCACCTCCTGGGGAGCAGCGAAGAACGGTGCCATTCGAAGAAAGCGGGGAGTACGGCACGGAGAACCCGGAAGGCCGATATTCCACCGCGTACCGTGCCGATCCTGACGAGTTCGTGCTCCGGGGCGTCCACGACCACTCGAACGGCCGCAACCGGCCGGGGCCCGGCCGCCAGGGCCGCGCGGAGGGTGGCGGCGGACTCCATGTCGGCCGCGATCGCCCCGCCGGCGCGCAGATCGGCCCGCTCCTGGCCGCGTACCACGTGGTCACAGCCGAGCAGTGGACCGGTGTGGACGGTGCGCCCCGGCACCGCCCGGGCCAGGGCGTCGGCCAGCAGCCGCGTACCGGTGCAGGTGGTGGCGCCGTCGGGGCCCCTGGTGCGGTCCGCGACGACCAGGTCGCCGGGGTGCATGCCCGGGGCGAGGCCGGCGCAGAAGCCGGAGGCGAGGACCGCGGTGGTGCCCGGGCCCTCGCCGGCGAGGGCCCGGGCCACGGCCCGCCGGGCGTTGGCCGGCCCCATGCCCGTACGCAGCACGGTCACCGGGCCGGCCGCGCCGCTCCGGCCGCCGCTGCGCAGGGCGAGCTGCTCGATGCCGAGGGCGCAGGCGACCAGCAGCGGGCCGGGCGGTTCCGGCTCCGCCGCCATCAGCCGGCCTTGACCCGTCCGGGGCCGGGTTCGCCGTTGAGGTACCGGCCGAGCGCCGTGAGCGGGAAGACCTGCCGGTACAGGTGGTAGTTGATGGAGAAGTCCCAGGGGAAACCGGTGCCGGTGAAGTGCGGTTCGTCCCAGGAGCCGTCCTCGCGCTGCGCGCCCACCAGCCAGGCGATGCCGCGCTCCACGGCCGTGGCCTCCCGCTCGCCCGCCGCGAGCAGCGCCAGCAGCGCCCACGCGGTCTGGGAGGGCGTGGAGGCCCCGTGGCCGATCCACCGCGGCTCGCGGTACGAGCGCAGGTCCTCGCCCCAGCCCCCGTCGTCGTTCTGCACCGACTCCAGCCAGGCGACCGCGCGCCGGATCGCGGGGTGCGAGCCGGCCAGCCCGGCCGCCGTGAGCGCGGGCACCACCGAGCCGGTGCCGTAGACGTAGTTGACGCCCCAGCGGCCGAACCAGGCGCCGTTGTCCTCCTGCCGGGACAGCAGCCACTCGATGCCCCTGCGGGTGCGGGGGTGGTGGGCCTTGCCCTCGTACGCCAGCATCTCCACCACATGCGCGGTGACGTCGGCGGACGGCGGGTCGACGACCTCGCCGAAGTCGCAGAACGGCAGCCGGTTGGGGAAGGGGCTGGTGTTGTCGGCGTCGAAGGCGGCCCAGCCGCCGTCGGCACACTGCATGCCCAGGCTCCAGCGGACACCGCGCGCGATCGCCGCGCGGACCCGGTCGGGGTCGGGGTGCCGGACGCGTCGCAGGGCCAGGACCACTTCGGCGGTGTCGTCGATGTCCGGGTAGTTGTCGTTGTGGAACTCGAATGCCCAGCCGCCGGGGGTGAGCCCCGGCCTGCGCACCGACCAGTCCCCGGGCCGGACGACCTGTTCGCCGAGCATCCAGTCGGCGGCCCTGACCAGCGCCGGGTGGTCGGGGCGCAGCCCGGCGTCGGCGAGCGCGATGGTGGCCAGGCAGGTGTCCCAGACGGGTGACTGGCAGGCCTCCACCATCCGGGCGCCGTCCTCGCGCCACACCGCGAACCGGTCGAGCGACTCCAGGCCCGCGCGCATCACCGGATGGCCCAGGTCGTAGCCGATCAGGTGCAGGGCGATGAGCGAGTACACGGCGGGCGGCTGGATGCCTCCCCAGCAGCCGTCGTTCTCCTGCCGCTCGATGATCCAGCGGGCGGCGGCCCTCATCGCGGCGCTGCGCAGCGGGCGCGGCGCGACCCCGCGGTAGGCGCGCAGGGCCCTGTCGAGCCGCTGGAAGACCCCGTCCCAGCCGGCCGCCGGAGCCGTCGGCCGGGGCGGGGCGGGCAGGCGCGGGTCGGTGTGCAGCTCGTCCAGGGCGAACGGGGCGGGACGGACCGGGCGCTTGGCGGAGACGATGGTGAGGGGCACGATGGTCTGGCGGGCCCACTGGCCGAAGTCGTAGATGTTCAGCGGGAACCACGCCGGCAGGAACATCAGCTCGGGCGGCAGCTCGGGCAGGTCGTCCCACTTCCACCAGCCGAACAGGGCCAGCCAGATCCGGGTGAAGACGCGGGCGGCGGCGATGCCGCCGCGCTCCCTGACCCAGGCGGCGGCCCGGGCCATGTGCGGCTCGTCGGGCAGGTCTCCGGCCAGGCGCAGCGCGACGTACGCCTCGACGGTGGCGGACAGGTCACCCGGCCCGCCGTGGAAGGTGGCCCAGGTGCCGTCCTCGCGCTGCTCGCCGCGGATGAACAGCGCGGCGGCGCGGGTGGTCGTCTCGTCCTGGATCCCGAGGAACTGCCTCAGCAGCAGGTCCTCGGCGTCCATGGTGACGTTGGTCTCCAGGTCGCCCTTCCACCAGCCCTCGGCGTCCTGCCGGCCGAGGAGGTGGTCGATGGAGCGCTGCGCGGCCCGGGCGGCGGCCCGGGTCGCGCCGCTCACCTCGGGGGTCGTAGGGATGGTGGTCGTCGTGGTGGCCGAGGGGGCCCGGGGGTCGAGGGCCCCGGTGCTTCCGTCGGTCGTCGCTGTCATGGCTTCCCCTTCGTGCAGTTGGCGTGCTGCGGCTGCGGGTGGGCCGTCGGCCGGTGCGCGGGGGCACCGGCCGGCGACGGCGAGTCATATGGTGCTGGTCGCGATGGCCATCATCTCTTCCGTACGACGACGAAGTCCGCGAGCGCGGCGAGCTGGGCGCGGACGCGTTCGGGCAGGTCGACGCCGTTCAGGGCGTCGATCGCGACGGCGTGCTGGCGGCGGGCCTCCTGGGAGGTCCACTCGCGGCCGCCCGCCTCCTCGATGAGCGCCGCCCGGGTGGCGAACTCCTCCTCGGAGAAACTGTCGAAGTCGGTGCTCTTGGCGTCGGCCGCGAGCAGTTCCCCGAGGCGCTCGGAGGCGGGTCCGCCCGCGGCCAGCGCGGCGACGACCGGCAGGGACTTCTTCCGCTGGCGCAGGTCGCTCCAGGTCTGCTTGCCCGTCGACTCGGGGTCGCCCCAGATGCCGAGCAGGTCGTCGACGGCCTGGAAGGCGAGGCCGAGGTGGTAGCCGTACGCCTCCAGGGTGTCGGCGGTGCGGTCGTCGGCGCCGCCGAGCACCGCGCCGATGGACACCGCGCAGGCGAGCAGGGCACCGGTCTTGTTGCCCTCCATCTCCAGGCACTCCTCGACGGTGACCCGCTCGCGGTGCTCGTAGGAGATGTCCTGGGCCTGCCCGTCGATGAGCTTCCGGGTGGCGGTGGTCAGCCGGCGGGTGGCGCGGCCGGCCTCCACGGTGCCGAGCTCCAGCAGGATCTCGTTGGCCAGCGCGAACAGCGCGTCGCCGACCAGGATGGCCTGCGCCGGTCCGTGCACCTTCCAGACCGTGTCGCGGTGGCGGCGCTGCTCGTCGCCGTCCATCAGGTCGTCGTGCAGCAGCGAGAAGTTGTGCACCAGCTCGACGGCGACGGCGCCGGGGACGCCCACCTCGGGGGCCGCGCCGGCCGCCTCGGCGGACAGCAGGGCGAGCGCCGGGCGGACGGCCTTGCCGCTGTCCCCGTGCGCGGGCCGGCCGTGGGCGTCGATCCAGCCGAAGTGGTAGGCGGCGACGGTGTCCATGGGCGGCGCGAGCCGGTCCACGGCCGCGCGCAGGACCGGGGTGGACAGGGTCCGCCCGCGCTCCAGCAGGGCGGTGACGTCCGCGGTGTCGACGGCCGGGTTCACCGGGGGCACAGTCGGCACGGTCTCTCCTCTTGTTCCAGAACTCAGGCTCATGCCGCCTCCTCGAGCGGATGTACATGGGGGCGGCCGAGTGCCCGGAGAGCGGCACCCGCGGCGGTGGAACCGCTGCGCACCGCGCCCTCCATGGTCGCGGGCCAGCCGGTGGCGGTCCAGGCGCCGGCCAGGTGGAGGCCGGGCGCGTTGGTGCGGGCGCCGGGGCGCAGCCGTCCGACGCCGGGGGTGGGGGCGAACGTCGCTGTCCGCTCCCGGGTGACGAAGAAGTCCCGTACCCCGGCGCCGCGCGCGGCGGGCAGCAGGCGTTCCAGTTCGGGCAGGTAGCGCTCGCGCAGCACGGCGACGGGCTCGTCGATCTCGTGCCCGGCGGCCGACTGGGACAGCGCCAGGTACTGGCCGCCGGTGTACCCGGAGGCGTCGGTGCGGTCGAACACCCACTGAACCGGGGAGCCCAGCGCGGTGAAGAACGGCCGCCGCAGGACCTTGCGGTCGTACAGGACGTGGACGTTGAGGATCGGCGCGGTGCCGATGTCCAGGAGCCGGTCGGGGTCGTCCAGCGCGCCGTGCGGCAGCAGGCCGTGCGCCTCGCGCTGCGGTACGGCCAGGACGACGGTGTCCGCCGTCAGGCTCTCGCCGGGCAGCTCCACGCGCCAGCGGCCGTCGCCGTGGCGGGAGACGGCGGTGACCCTGGCGCGCAGTTCGGTGCGGACGCCGAGGGAGTCCAGGGCCTTGCGGGCGAGGGTGTCGTGCAGGTCGCCGAGCGGGACGTGCGCCCAGCCGATGTCGGCGGCGCCGGGGTCCGACAGCAGGCCGGTCCTGAACACCATCGCGGCCAGCTGTAGGGAGGCGTGGGGCGCGGTGGCGTTGAGGGTGGCGACGCCGACGAGGTCCCAGAGGGCCTCGATGGTCCGGGGGGACTGGCCGTGGCGGGCGAGCCAGGTGGCGAAGTCGACACCGTCGAGCGCGGGGTCGGCCGGGTCCAGCCTCTTCAGGGCGAGCGCGGCGCGCCCGACGCTCGCCCGTTCGGCGAGCGAGAGGTGCGGATAGGTGGCGAGGCTGGCGGCGAGGTGGAGCGGCACCGGCAGGGAGCCGCGGCGCAGCCTGCCCAGGCGCGGTCCGCGCGGGTGCGCCACGTCCAGGACGGGTACGTCCAGCCGGTCCTGGAGCGGCGCCAGGTGGGCGCCGCCGATCCGGTGGAGGAACCACCGGTAGGCGGTGCAGCAACGCAGGTACACGTGCTGGCCGTTGTCGACGGTGAGGTCGCCGCGCCGGAAGGAGAAGGCCAGACCGCCCAGGCGGGGCCGCCCTTCGAGCAGGGTGACGCGCAGTCCCGCGTCGGCGAGGCGCAGGGCCGCGGTGATCCCGGCGAGGCCGCCGCCGACGACCACGGCGTGCTGGGGGGACCGCCGGCCTTCGTCCGTCATGCGGCCTCCCGTCGGCCCGTCCCCGTGGGGGACACGGGGCGGTGGTGCGCGGTTGCGCGGGGGCGCGGGACGACGGGCATCAGGCGCGCCTCCTGACGTACTGCCGGGTCACGGTCCGGGTGTCCAGACCGGACAGGCCGCGCGCGGCCACGTACGCCTTCTCGTGCCCGGGCAGGGAGACCCTGCCGCGCAGCACGGCTCCGGGGTCGCGCTCGATGCGGTCCAGGAGGCGCCGGTAGATGCCGGCCATGGCGGCGACGCAGGCGCCGCTGCGCCGGTCCAGCATGGGCAGCAGCCGGTAGCCCTCGGCGAAGAGGGCGCGGGCGCGGCGGACTTCGAAGTGGACCAGTCCGGTGAAGTCGGCGCCGTCGGGCGGGGTGGCGGCGCGGAACCCGTCGGCGCAGCCGAACTTGGCCAGGTCGTCGGCCGGCAGGTAGGTGCGGCCGTTGCCGGCGTCCTCGCGAACGTCCCGGAGGATGTTGGTGAGTTGGAGGGCGAGGCCGAGCGTGTCGGCGTACTCGCCGGCCCGTTCGGCGCCGGGCGCGCCGGGTGCCGTGCCGAAGATGCCGAGGGAGAGCCGTCCGATGGCGCCGGCGACACACCGGCAGTACACCTTGAGGTCGTCCCAGGTCTCGTAGGTCTCGCCGCGCACGTCCATCAGGACGCCGTCGATGAGTTCGTCCAGGCCGTCCAGCGGCAGCGGGAAGCGGCGGGCCGTGTCGGCGAGGGCGACGGCCACCGGGTCGGTGTCGTCCTCGTCGACGGAGTCCTTGCGGACGCGCTCCAGCAGGGCGCGGGTGGCCTCCAGCCGCTCCTGCTTGGCCTCGGGCGCCAGCGGGCCGTCCCCGATGTCGTCCACCCGGCGCGAGAACGCGTACAGCGCCGACATGGCCTGCCGTTTCCCGGTCGGCAGGAGCCGGATGCCGTAGGCGAAGTTGCGGGCCTGCTGTCCGGTGACGGCCTCGCAGTAGGTGTACGCGGCCTGTACCGGCGCGGACATCTCCGTCTGTCCTTCCACGACCCCGCTCACCCCTCTCTGCGCGCTCTGCGCAACACGGATGCCACCTGGCGCAGCAGCCTCGGCCGGCCGGGGCGGGGCGGGCCGGGCAGGACGTCGTGGCCGGCGTCCGCGATGGCGTCGAGGGCGGCCAGGCCGCCGGCCACGAATCCGGCCAGCAGCAGCCGGAGCCGTCCGTGGACGCTGCCCACCAGGGGGGCGCCCTCGTCCAGCAGGTCGCGGGCGCGCTGCGCCTCGTGGGCGATCAGGGCGCGCACCGAGGCGCCGGCGGTGGGGCGGGCCAGGTCGGCCTCGGTGACCCGGAACCGGCGCATGTCCTGGGCGGGCAGATAGATCCGGTCACGGCCGAGGTCCTCGGCGACGTCCTGGAGGTGCTCGACGATCTGCAGGGCGGTGCAGACGGCGTCGGAGCGCCGCACGCGTTCCGGACTCGCGCTGTTGGTGACGGCCAGGACCAGGCGTCCGACCGGGTTGGCGGACAGTTCGCAGTACGCCACGAGGTCGTCGTAGGTCTCGTAGCGCCGTACCCGCTGGTCCTGGCGGTTGGCCTCGATCAGGCCGAGGAACGGCTCGGGGGTGAGCGAGCGGCGCCGGACCGTGGGCTGGAGGGCGCGCAGCAGCGGGTGGGCGGGGACGCTGTCGAAGACCCGCAGCAGGTCGGCCTCGAAGGCGTCGAGCAGGACGAGCCGCTCCTCCGCGCTCCCGGCCACGGCCGGGCGGGGTGTGACGCCCAGGTGGCGGGCGTCGGCACCACCGGGGGCCAGGTCGCCGTCGCCGATGTCGTCGACGAGCCGGGCGTAGCCGTAGACGGCCATCAGGTCGGCGCGCCAGGCCCGGGGCAGAAAGAAAGGCGCCACGGGGAAGTTCTCGTCCGCGGCCTTGTCGAGTGTGGTGCGTGTGGTGGCGTCGGCGCACACCTGCTGGCCACCTGTCACTGTGCGCTGCCCGGCGCGGGGACGGCGAGACCCTCGCGGAGCTGGAGATCCACCGTCATTGCCGTCATATCTCCCGTTCTACACTGCCGACGCGATACATCCTATTTCGGACACGCCGCCGGTCCGCTCAGCGGCCCGGCCGCCCGGCGGCGAAGCCGGAGGACTCAGCGGGTATCGCCACACTTGCCGCGAATCGGCACCGGTACAGCTTACGTTGCACAACGCCACCGGCCGCGCCCGGGTCCCGGGCACGGCGGGCCGGGCGCGGGGCCGGCCACCCGGTACGGCGCCAACACCGCGCGGGCGCGCGGCAGTCGACCGTCCTGAGGCGGGCGGCGCCCCCACCGGCACAGGGCCCCCGCCGGTGCTCCGGCGGGGGCCCTGGCGCCGCTCGTCACGGCACGGCGTACTACCGGCCGGTCTCCTTCTCGTACGCCCTGAGCACCTCGGCGGTGGGGCCGTCCATCAGCAGCTCGCCCTTCTCCAGCCACAGGACGCGGTCACAGGTGTCCCTGATGGACTTGTTGCTGTGGCTGACCAGGAAGACCGTGCCGGCCTCCTTGCGCAGCTCCCGGATCCGCTCCTCGGAACGGATCTGGAACCTGCGGTCGCCGGTGGCCAGCGCCTCGTCGATCATCAGGACGTCGTGGTTCTTGGCGGCGGCGATGGCGAAGCGGAGCCGGGCGCCCATGCCGGAGGAGTAGGTCCGCATGGGCAGGGTGATGAAGTCGCCCTTCTCGTTGATGCCGGAGAAGTCGACGATCCCCTGGTACCGCTCGCGGATCTCCTCACGGGACATGCCCATGGCCAGGCCGCCGAGGATGACGTTGCGCTCACCGGTCAGGTCGCCCATCAGGGCGGCGTTGACGCCCAGCAGCGAGGGCTGCCCGTCGGTGTAGACCTTGCCCCGCTCGGTGGGCAGCAGCCCGGCGATGGCGCGCAGCAGGGTCGACTTGCCCGAGCCGTTGGTGCCGATGAGGCCGATGGCCTCGCCCCGGTACGCGGTGAAGGAGACACCGCGTACCGCGTGGACCTTGCGCACACCGCGCGACTCGTCCTTCTCGCGCCGGATGATCCGGCTGAGCGCGGCGGTGGCGCCGCCCTTGCCCGCGCTGCCCCCGCCGTTGACCCGGTACACGATGTGCACGTCGTCGGCGATGACGGTGGGGACCCGCGCGCCGTCGGCGGCGTTCACGTCGTTGCTCTCATCAGCCACGGCCGTACCGCTCCTCTGCCTTCCAGAAGTACACGAATCCGGCGACACCGACGAGGACCGCCCAGAGCAGGGCGGCGAGCCAGACGTGGGAGGGCAGGTTCTGGGAACCGTAGCCGTCGATGAGGGCGAACCGGATGAGGTCCATGTAGATCGCCGCCGGGTTGTACATCAGGACGTCGGCGATCCAGGCCGGCTTGTCCTTCAGCATGACGGGGATGGAGAACATGACCCCGGAGCCGTACATCCAGGTGCGCATGACGAACGGCATGAGCTGGGCGAGGTCGGGGGTCTTGCTGCCCAGCCTGGCCATGATCAGGGCCAGGCCGGTGTTGAAGACGAACTGCAGCGCCAGCGCGGGCAGGATGAGCAGCCAGCTCGCCGAGGGGTAGCTGCCGAACACCGCCGCGATGACGAACAGCACGATCATCGAGAACATCAGCTGCTGGAGCTGCTGGAGCGAGAAGGAGACGGGCAGCGAGGCGCGGGGGAAGTGCAGCGCGCGCACCAGGCCGAGATTGCCCGAGATCGCGCGCACTCCCGCCATGACCGAGGTCTGGGTGAAGGTGAAGACGAAGACGCCGGTCACCAGGAAGGGGATGTAGACCTCCTTGTCCATGCCGCGGCCGGCGTTCAGGATCAGGCCGAAGATGAGGAAGTAGACCGCCGCGTTCAGCAGCGGGGTCGCCACCTGCCACAGCTGACCGAGCTTGGCCTGGCTGTACTGGGCCGTGAGCTTGGCCTGGGAGAAGGCCAGGATGAAGTGGCGCCGCCCCCACAGCTGCCGGATGTAGTCGGGCAGGTTCGGCCGGGCACCGCTCACCGACAGGCCGTACTTGGCGGCCAGCTCCGCCGGGGTCAGGCCGTCGTCGGGCGAGGATGGCGGGGCGGTCACGACGACGCGTCCGTCCTGGGTTGTCTCACTCACAGTTGAAACTCTCATGTCCAAGATGCGCGGCAGTGGGGGCGCGGGTTCAGGTGGCGGCCAGGTCCCGGGTACGCCCGATGCTCTCAGATTCCGGGGGTGTCAGACGACGGGCGGGCGGCCCAGTCTGGTCAGGCGCCACACGGTGCGCCACTTCATGGGCCTCCTCGGCCCGCAGGGGGTCGTCCAGCCCTCCGTGAAACCGCTGAACCAGGCCTTCAGACCGGCCGCCGAGGGGCGCCGGGCCAGGGTGAGCGACAGCCACACCCCCAGGTAGAGCGGGATCAGCGGGGCGGGCAGGTTGCGCCGGGCCAGCCAGACCCGGTTGCGGGCGACCATGCGGTGGTAGACGGCGTGCCGGGAGGGCGGCGTCGTCGGATGCAGCAGCACCATGTCGGAGCGGTAGTCGATCATCCAGCCGGCGTCGAGCGCCCGCCAGGCGAGGTCCGTCTCCTCGTGCGCGTAGAAGAACTCCCCCGGCAGCGGGCCGACCTCGGCGAAGACCTTGGTACGGACGGCGTTGGCGCCGCCGAGGAAGGTCGTCACCCGCGAGGAGCGCATCGGGTCGGAGGCGCGCAGCCGCGGCACGTGCCGGCGCTGGGTGGCACCGGTGTCCGGGTCGGCGATGCGGAAGCTGATGATGCCGAGCTCCGGATCGGCGGCGAACGCCCGGCGGACCAGCTCGGCGGTGTCGGTGTTGGCCAGCAGGCCGTCGTCGTCCAGGAACAGCAGGACGTCGACGTCCGTGCCGGCCGGGCCGAACGCCTCGATACCGACGTTGCGGCCACCGGGGATGCCCAGGTTCTCGGGCAGCTCCACGGTGCGGACACCGTCGGGGACGCCGGTCACCGGGGCGCCGTTGCCGACGACCACGACCTCGATGGGGTCGCCCTCCTGCCGGACGACCGAGTCGATCAGGGCACGCAGGTCGTCGGGGCGGTTGCCCATGGTGATGATCACGGCGCCGAGCCTCATCGGCGTACTCATGGGCGCGCTCACCTCAGCCTGCTGGAGACGAGGATGGACACCAGGTGCAGCAGCGTCTGCAGGAGCGCGATACCGGCCAGCACCGCGACCCCGAGCCGGGAGAAGAACAGGTCCCCCCGGACCGTGTCGAGGACCGCCAGGACCACGATGAGCAGCGACGCCTCGATCCCCAGGACGAGCCGGTGGAACTTCAGCGCCGCGGCGGCCCGGCGGGCCAGCGCCATGCCGGACGAGCGCGGCTCGGCGGCCGACTCCTTGACCGGCGGCAGCCCTCCCTGGTGGCGGGCGACACCGACCAGGTCGGTCTCCGCCTTGATCAGGATGGCGCCGAGGGCGGCGAGGGTGCCCAGGAAGGCCCACAGCCAGTCGATCCGACCGGTGCCCCACAGGTCGGCGGCGCGCAGGCCGAACCCGACCAGCACCGCCGCGTCGCACAGATAGGCGCCCACCCGGTCGAGGTACACCCCGCCGAGCGAGAACTGCTTCTTCCAGCGGGCGACCTCACCGTCGACGCAGTCGAGCAGCAGGTAGAGCTGGACCATGAGGGCGCCCAGCAGCGCGCCCGGGACGCCCGGGATCAGCAGGGCCGGCGCGGCGAGGACACCCGCGACCGTCATCACGTACGTGAGCTGGTTGGGGGTGACCCGGGTGGTGACCAGGTACCGGGTGACCCGCAGCGAGATCTCCCGCATGTAGAGGCGTCCGCCCCAGTGTTCACCGCTGCGCCGGTCCTTCACTCCCTCCGGGTGGACGACCGGGCGGAGTTCAGCTACGGATGGTCTTGGCATAGTCGGCGTACGCGTCCCTGATCTGGTCGGTGGACAGGTCGAGGTGCTCGAGGATGGTGAAGCGCCCGGGGCGGGTCTGGGGTGCGTACTCCACGGCCCGGACGAACTCGTCCGCGGAGAACCCGATCTCCTCGGGCAGCACCGGCAGGCCGTGCCGGCGCAGCACCTCGGCGAAGAGCCCCGACTCCTCGTGGGCGCCGCGCAGGTGCATGGCGAAGGCGGCGCCCAGGCCGACCTGCTCGCCGTGGAGCGCCGAACGCGCGGGGAAGAGCAGGTCGAAGGCGTGGCTGATCTCGTGGCAGGCGCCGGACGAGGGGCGGGAGTCGCCACTGATCGACATGGCGATGCCGGACAGGACGAGTGCCTCGGCGAGCACGATGAGGAACTCGTCGTCGGCAACACCGCCGGGGTGGCGCAGTACGGCCTCACCGGCCGTGCGGGCCATCGCGGCGGCCAGGCCGTCGATCTGCTCGCCCGTGGTGCGGTGGGACAGCTCCCAGTCGGCGATGGCCGAGAGGTTGGAGACGGCGTCGCCGATGCCGGAGCGGACGAACCGCGCCGGGGCCTCACGGATCACGTCGAGGTCGATGACCATGGCGATCGGTGAGGGGACGCCGTAGGAGCCGCGGCCGTTGTCGTTGTCGAGGATGGAGACCGGCGAGCAGATGCCGTCGTGCGACAGGTTCGTCGCGACGGCGACCATGGGCACGCCGACCCGCGCCGCGGCGTACTTCGCCACGTCGATGATCTTGCCGCCGCCCAGGCCGACCACGGCGTCGTACCGCCTGCCCTTGATGTCGTCGGCCAGCCGCACGGCGGAGTCGATGGTGCCGTCGGCCACCTCGTACCAGTCGGCGTCCGGCAGCACCGGCGCGAGCTTCTCGCGCAGTGCCTGACCGGAGCCGTTGCTGATCGCCATGGCCAGCTTGCCGGACGAGGAGATCCGCTGGTCGGCCAGGAGGCCGGCCAGGTCGTCCATCGCGCCGCAGCTGATGTCGACGACGACCGGGGAGGGGATGAGCCGGGTCAGTACAGGCACGCGATCCCACGGCCCTTCGCGAGGTCGTCGTGGTTGTCGATCTCGACCCACTTGACGTCCCCGATGGGCGCCACGTCGATCCGATGGCCCCGGTTCACGAGCTCCTGGTAGCCGTCCTCGTAGTAGAGGTCGGGGTCCCGCTCGAAGGTGGCCTTCAGCGCGTCGGCTAGGTCGGCCGCGGCCTCCGGCTCGATGAGGGTGACGCCGATGTACTCGCCGGTGGCGGTGGCGGGGTCCATCAGCTTGGTGATCCGCCGGACGCCCCCGCCGTCGGCGGTGATCACCTTCATCTCCTCGTCGGCGAGGGACTTCACCGTGTCCAGGGCCAGGATGATCCGGCGGCCCTCGCCCCGGGCGGCCAGGAGGGTCCTCTCCACGGAGACCGGGTGGACGGTGTCGCCGTTGGCGAGGATGACGCCCTGCTCCAGGACGTCACGGGCGCACCACAGCGAGTAGGCGTTGTTCCACTCCTCGGCCTTGTCGTTCTCGACGAGGGTGAGCTTCACGCCGTACTTCGCCTCCAGGGCGGCCTGGCGCTCGTACACGGCCTCCTTGCGGTAGCCGACGACCACGGCGGCCTCGGTGAGGCCGACCTCGGCGAAGTTGGCGAGGGTCAGGTCGAGGACCGTGCGGTCCCCGTCGACGGGCACGAGGGCCTTCGGGAGCGTGTCGGTGTAGGGGCGCAGACGCCGTCCGGCACCGGCTGCGAGTACGAGGCCGATCATGCGGGTTCTCCTTCGTCGTGTACTGCGGGTGCTCCGGAGGACACCCAGAAGCGGACCGACTCCACGAGCACCACCAGCGCCACGGCCACCGCGAGGGCGGTGAGCGCCAGGGTGAGGGCGTCGCCCCGCGTGAGCAGGACGGCGGTGAGCACCGCCACCACGAGCGTGCGGCCCTCCTGGCCCCCCACCGTCCGCACCAGCCACGCGGGCGGCGCGCCGGTGCCGCCGCGGATGCGGTACACCGTGTCGTAGTGATGGTAGGCGACGGCCGCCACCAGGCCGAATGCCGCGGGAAGCGCGTGGGGCACGTCGGAGCGGGCGGCCAGGACGAGGACGGTGAGGTACTCGGCGGCGCGCAGGACGGGCGGGACCAGCCAGTCCAGGGCGCCCTTGAGGGGGCGGGCGACCGCGAGACCGGAGGTCAGCACCGAGCCGAGGGCGGCCACCGTTGGCCAGGGGCCGTCGAGCCGTGCCAGGGCGGCGGTGGTGACCACGGCCGCGGCGCCGGCCAGCGCGATCAGCAGCGGCGCGGCGGCGGGCAGCGCCCGGGCGGCCCGCCGGGACACGGCTGCCACCGCCTGGGCCAGCGGCCCGGTGTCGGCGAGGTCGGCGAGGGCCAGGGCGGCCCGGTCGGTGCGGTGGGCCCGGCGGGTGAGCGAGCGCAGGAGCCGGCCGGCGGTGGTGTAGCAGGCGGCGAAGGCGCAGCCGGCCAGCAGGGCGTAGAAGACGGTACGCGGGGTGGTGAGGGCCGTCAGGACGGCGATCATCGCCCAGCGCTCGCCGATGGGCAGGACTATCATCCGGCGCGCCCAGACCGTCCAGCCACGGCTGTCGAGCTTGTCGGAGAGCGCGGCGGTGGGGCTGGTGTTGCCGGTGGCGTCGTGGTTGGCCTCGTTGAAGGAGAAGTCCACGACATGGCGGCAGGTCTGGAGCACCATCGCGCCCAGCGCCAGGGCCCACACGTCGTCGCCGCCCCGGGCCGCGCCGAGCGCGAGCCCCGCGTAGTAGGCGTACTCCTTGGCCCGGTCGAAGGTGGCGTCCAGCCAGGCACCCATGGTCGAGTACTGCAACGAGTAGCGGGCGAGCTGCCCGTCGGCGCAGTCCAGGACGAAGGAGAAGAGGAGCAGCAGGCCCGCGGCGACGAACCCGCCGCGGGTGCCGGTCGCCGCGCATCCCGCCGCGACCAGCGCGGTGAGCAGCGAGGCGGTGGTGACCTGGTTCGGGGTCAGCCCGCGCCGGGCGCACCAGCGGGCGAGGTAGCGGGAGTAGGGGCTGACGAAGAAGGTGGTGAAGAACCCGTCGCGGGACTTCACGGCGGAACGCAGCCGGACGGCCTCCTCGTCCACGGCCTCGACGGCGTCCCGGGTCTCCTTGCGGGTCTGCGGGTCGGTGGGCACGGCGGCGACGAGCGAGCCCAGCTCGGGCCGGTGCACCGTCACCCCGCCGGCGCCGAGCGCCTCGGCGAGCCGGTCGGGGAGGGTACGGGGCGGGGCCGCGGCGGGACGGCCGGCGGCGGCACCCGCCGGGGCGGCGCCGGTGGCCGGGCCGGTGGTGGTCGCGACCTCGGTGGCCGGGCGGGCGCCGGGGGCGGTCCCGCCCGGGGCGGTGACCCGCCCGGCGGGGTCCTGGGGGCTTCCGGTGGCCGTCACGCCGGCGTCCGGCGAAAGGCCGGCCGCGGGGCCGTCCGGCCCCCCGGCGGTCAGGGTGGCCAGTGCCCGCTGGAGGTCCGGGCGGGCCTCCGGCCGGGCCGTCAGGGCGCCGGGGGCCGCGGCCGCCGGGAAGCGCGGGTCCGTCAGGGTCAGCCGCAGCGCGTGCAGGTGCCCGACGAAGCGCGAGTCGACCACGGCGACCCGCTCGGCGGCCGGGACGGCCGCGAGCAGCGCAGCGGCCTGCGGCGCGTCCGCGGCGCTGCGGACGTCGAAGCCCAGCGACCGCAGATCGCCCTCGAGCGGCGATCCGGGTACCGGAGGACCGGTGAGGATGGCGGTCGACAGACGAACTCACTCCTTGGAGCTGGCGGGGCCGGGGTGCGGCGGCTAGGCCCGGTCGCGGGCGGCGGCACGTCGGCAGAGGCTATCGGATGAACGGAAGCGCGAGTTCACCGAGGTTTCCCGGTGATCACTCCCCGGCGCCCCCTGCCGGCACGGCGGCACGGCCGGGGCCCCGGGGGGGCGCCCTCGGGTGAGCACGGCGCCCCCGCGCACCCCGCCCGGCGCGGGCCGGAGCGGGACGGGGCCGCCGCGATCATCATCGTGGATCGGCGCCCCGGCCCACAAACCGCGGTCCCCGGGGGCCGGACCCGTCCGCACTGGAGGGCCGGCACGACGTGGATGAGCACAGGCGGAACGGGATACGTCGGCCCTCGTGCGGCGCACGCCATGGCGGAGGCGGGCGGACGGGTCGTGGTGCTCGGCGACGTCTCGTCCGGCGTCCCGGAGCGGCCGCCGGCCGGGGGCACTCCTGGTCCGGGCGTCGCTGGCCGGCCGAGGTACTGCCGGGAGAACGCGCACGGTCCGGCGGTCCTCCGGGCGGCCGTGGTCGCCGCCGGTGTCGGGCGGTTCGGTGTTCTCCTCGCCCGCCGCCGTGTACGGGGGTGCCGGACGGGGAGCTGATCACCGAGCAGACTCCGGCCGTACCGCTCAGCCCGTACGGCGACACCGAGCTCGCGGGCGGGTGGCCGGTCCGGGCCACGGAGCCCACGGGATGGCGACGGCCCGCCCGCGGTACCGCGACGTGGCGGGCGCCCCCGGGCCGGGGCTCGCGGCCACCGGAGTGTTCGACATCATCCCGATGCCCTTCGACCGCATCACGCACGGTGGCGCCCCGAGCGTCCCCGGTGAGGACCGCCCTCACCGTCGACGTCGGCCACGGCGCGGCTGTGGCCGCGCGGCAGCTCCCGGCTCTCGCCGCCGAGATGACCGGCCACCCCCGGGAGCCGGTCGTGGAGCCCCGCCGACCCGGTGACGCCGCGCGGGCCGTCGCGTCGGCCGGCCGCGTCGCCGAGGAGCCGGGCCGGGCGGCGGCGCGGGAGGTGCGGTGGTCGAGCCGGCGTGGCGGGGCTGGTGCCCGCACCGACCCGAAGCGGCCGCCAGGGCGGCCCGGCGCTGATCGCACAGCGCCTGACCTGCGGACATAACCGCAGGTCAGATGATATGACAACGGTGTTCAGTGCCGGCTTGCCGATACCCCCCACCCGTAGTTGACTGGCCGCTCGGAGGAGTGGCTGTCGATCACTCCGTCGATCACCGGGAGGCGTCTTCATGGGGGCTGGGCACGACCACGGGCACACGCACGGCGGCCCGCCGCCGACCGGTACCGCGGCCGCCGCGTACCGGGGGCGGCTGCGGATCGCGCTGACGATCACGCTCATCGTCATGGTCGCCGAGATCGTGGGCGGCCTCGTCGCCGACTCCCTGGCGCTGATCGCCGACGCGGCCCATATGGCGACCGACGCCGTGGGGCTGGCGATGGCGCTGCTGGCGATCCATTTCGCCGGCCGCCCCGCCACCGGCAACCGCACCTTCGGGTACGCGCGCGCCGAGATACTGGCCGCGCTGGCCAACTGCCTGCTGCTCCTCGGCGTCGGCGGCTATCTCCTGGTCGAGGCGGTGCAGCGGTTCATCACCCCGGCCGAGACCCGGGGCGGCGTGGCCATCGCCTTCGCGCTGTTCGGCCTGGTCGCCAACATGGTGTCGCTCTCCCTGCTGGTACGGGGGCAGAAGGAGAGCCTCAACGTGCGGGGCGCCTACCTGGAGGTGTTGGCCGACGCCCTGGGTTCGGTGACGGTGCTGATCTCCGCCGGGATCATCCTGGCGACCGGCTGGCAGGCGGCCGACCCCATCGCCTCCCTGGTCATCGGCCTGATGATCGTGCCGCGCACGGTCAAGCTGCTGCGCGAGACGCTCGACGTCCTCCTGGAGGCGGCGCCCAAGGGCGTCGACATGACCGAGGTCCGCGCGCACATACTGGCCCTGCCCGGGGTGGAGGACGTCCACGACCTGCACGCCTGGACGATCACGTCCGGGATGCCGGTGCTGTCGGCGCATGTGGTCGTCGACCCCGACGCGCTCGACGCGGTGGGCCACGAGAAGATGCTGCACGAGCTCCAGGGGTGCCTGGGCGACCACTTCGACGTGGAGCACTGCACGTTCCAGCTGGAGCCGACCGGTCATGCCGAACACGAGCCGAAACTGTGTCACTGACCCCTGTTAGGGTGTCCGTTCGAACGCCGTACCCGTGAGAGGAGCTGAGGTCGATGACCGCCGCGGTGAGCGCTGCCCCGGGCAGCATCCGGTTCGCCTCCAGCTCCCGGGTCCTCGGCTGACCCGTTCTCCGCACGTCAGCCGGGACCCGCTCACACCAAAGGGTTCCCCCGTTGAACGACGCCTTCTTCGCCCTGCACCACGGCCTTCCCCGGCAGGGCCCCGGCTCCGACCACACCACCCGCCGGCTGCTGTCCCTGGCCGGACCGCTGCCGCCCCGGCCCCGGGTGCTCGACCTGGGCTGCGGCCCCGGGCGGGCCGCGCTGCTGCTGGCGGCCGAGGCGGGCGCCGAGGTGACCGCCCTCGACCTGCACGAGCCGTTCCTCGCCGAGCTGCGGGAGGCCGCCGCGGCGCGCGGGGTGGCCGACTCCGTCCGTACCGTCCGCGCCGACATGGGCGACCTGCCGTTCCCCGACCGGTCCTTCGACCTGCTGTGGGCCGAGAGCTCGGTGTACTCGATCGGTTTCGACCGGGCGCTGGCCTCCTGGCGGCGGCTGCTGGTCCCCGGCGGCACGCTGGTCGTCACCGAGTGCGAATGGACGACCGACGAACCCGGTGCGCGGGCGCGTGCCTTCTGGGACCGCCACTACGCGCTGCGCACCACCGCCGAGAACGTGGCGGCGGCGATCGCCGCCGGCTACCAGGTGCTGGGTACGTACGCCCAGCCCGAGAGCGACTGGGCGGAGTACTACGGGCCGCTTGAGGCGCGGGCCGACGCCGCCGATCCGGCCCTGCCCGGAATGGCGGAGGCGCTGGCCGCCACCCGAGAGGAGATCGCCGTGCGCCGTGCGCACGGTGGCGAGTACGGCTACACCGGCCATGTGCTGCGGCCGGCCGGCGCCCCCTGACGCGGGGGCGGGTGGACGCGGCGACCGGTGGGCGCGCCCGCCGGCGTCGCCCCCCGCGTCCGGGCGCCGGGTGAGGTGTCACCGGCGGCAGGACGCCGGTCCCGTCAGGGGTTCCGGGACGCCGGCGCGGGGAACGATCATCTTTCCGGCGGCGTTCGGCGTCTGATGCGTGGAGAGCGTCGATCAGGCGGGCCACCCCCGGGCGGTGGCGGCCGTCCTGTGCCGACAAGCGGCTTTTGTACGGCAGACTTGAGAATGCCCCACCGGGCCGAGAACCGAAGCGAAGGATGGTTATGCCGACCACACCAGCCCCCGCGGCGACCAGCTCGTCGACCGGAAACCAGCCGTCGATCATGCTCGAACTGGTCGACGAGGACGGCAGGACCATCGGTACGGCGGAGAAGCTGGCCGCGCACCAGGCGCCCGGCCAGCTTCACCGGGCGTTCTCGGTGTTCCTCTTCGACGAGCAGGGCCGACTGCTGCTCCAGCGCCGGGCGCTGGGCAAGTACCACTCCCCCGGGGTCTGGTCGAACACCTGCTGCGGGCACCCCTACCCCGGGGAGGCGCCGTTCGCGGCGGCCGCCCGGCGCACCCACGAGGAACTCGGCGTCTCGCCCTCGCTGCTCGCCGCGGCGGGCACGGTCCGTTACAACCACCCCGACCCGGACTCGGGCCTGGTGGAACAGGAGTACAACCACCTGTTCGTCGGGCTGGTGCAGGCCCCGCCCCGGCCGGACCCGGAGGAGGTGGAGGAGACCGCGTTGGTGACGGCGCGGGAACTCGCCGAGCGGCACGCGTCGTCGCCGTTCTCCGCCTGGTTCATGACCGTGCTGGACGCGGCGCGCCCGGCGATCAAGGAACTGACCGGGGAGACCGGGGGCTGGTGACGTCCGCCACCACCGGCCCGGCGGACCCGCCGGGCCCGGCCTGGCCGTGGGCGGGCGTCTCCGGTCCCCCCGGCGCCGGCGGCCGGGCCGGGGCGGTGAGCTCGGCGAGGCCGTAGGCCCGTCCGGGGCCCTCCGGGCGCGGCAGCCGAACAGGCTCCAGCGGACCGCCGCGGGCCGGTGGGGCGGGTCCGGGCCGGGGCGGCCGCAGGACGGGAACGCGGCGCCGGCGGGCGGCCCGGCGGGCGGCACCGGACCGGCAGGCCGGGCCGGATGTGCGGGGTCCGGGGCCACCGCGCACCTCAGGGGCAGGGCCGCCCAGATGACCTTGCCGCCGCCCGCGGTCTGCTCGACGTCGCACTCGCCGCCCGCCTCGCGCGTGATCTCCCGCACCAGCAGCAGGCCCCGCCCACCGGTCCGGGCGCAGTCGGTCTCCATGGCCCTGGGGCGGTAGGGATGGTTGTCCTCCACGGACACCCGGACCCACTCCGCGCCGACGGCGACCTCGACCGCGATCTCGGGCGAGAGCACGGCCGCGTGCCGTACGGCGTTGGTCACCAGTTCCGAGACGATCAGCAGCAGGCCGTGGAGGAGGTCCTCGCCGGCCGGTACGCGCCGGTCGGTCAGCAGGTCCCGCACCGCGCGCCGGGCGTGCGGTACGGAGACGTCCACCGCCGGAGCGGTGAAGCGCCAGACCCCTTCGTACGACTCCGGACGGACCGGGTCCCGCCCGCGGCTCTCCCCGGTCCGTCTGTCACCCTCGTGCTCGATAGTCGCCACGGAACCGAGTGTTGGCACTGAACGGTGCCTATCCGGCCAAGTGACTAGAAGTCGGCAGTTATCGACCTCTTCTGATCGCCTGCGCATGGCGACGTCGGCCGTGCGACCAATCGGGTTTGTCTTTTGGCGGATTTGTCGACATGGCGGACGCGGTGCGCGCCGGCCGACCGCCCGCCTCCCGGCCCTGGCACCCCGGATAGCATCCCGCGCATGGAGCCGCAGCTGGAGCACACCGTCGCCGACGGGGTCGCCACCGTCGTCATCAGCAACCCCGCCAAGCGCAACGCCATGACGGCGGCCATGTGGCGGGCGTTCCCCGCGCTGCTCACCGCGCTGGCGGCCGACCGAGGCGTACGGGCGCTGGTGCTGACCGGGGCCGGGGACACCTTCTGCGCCGGGGCCGACATCGCCACGCTGCGCGAGCCGGGCGACGAGCAGCAGGCGCTCGCGGTCCGGGCCGAGGAGGCGCTGGCCGCGTTCCCGTGGCCCACGCTGGCGGCCGTGCGGGGTTACTGCGTGGGCGGCGGCGGCCAGCTGGCGACGGCGTGCGACCTGCGGTTCGCCGAGGAGGGCGCGCTCTTCGGGATCACCCCGGCGAAGCTCGGCATCGTCTATCCCGCCTCCTCCACCAGGCGGCTGGTGTCCCTGGTGGGCCCCTCGACCGCCAAGTACCTGCTGTTCTCCGGCGAGCTGATCGACGCCGGGCGGGCGCTGCGCACCGGTCTGGTGGACGAGGTCCTGGCGGCCGGAGAACTGGCCCGGCGGGTGGCGGAGTTCACCCGGATTCTCACCGCCCGATCGCGGCTGACGCAGGCGGCGGCCAAGGAGTTCGCGTCGGGCCGCACCGACCGGGACGCGTACTGGGCGGAGCGGGCGCGGGACAGCGGCGAGGCGGAGGAGGGTGTCGCCGCCTTCCTGGAGCGCCGCGCGCCGCGTTTCACGTACGGGTCCTGAGGCCCGTCAGGACACCTCCCGGCCCGGTCCGCGCCAGCGCGCGACGATCGCGGCCGGGGCCTTGTCCGGGGAGCCCGCGTCGTACGGCGGCTGCGGGTCGTACTCGGTCATCAGCTGCACGGTCTGCGCGGTCTCGTCGCCCGCGACCCGGCCCACCAGGTGCAGGGCCATGTCGATGCCGGAGGAGACGCCGGCGGCGGTGACGTACTTGCCGTCGAGGACGACCCGCTCGCCGGTGGGTTCGGCGCCGAGGGCCTTCAGCTGGTCCATCGACAGCCAGTGCGTGGTGGCGCGGCGGCCGTCGAGGAGTCCGGCGGCGGCCAGGAGGAGGGCGCCGGTGCAGACCGACAGCAGCCGCTCGGCGCGCGGGGCGTGGGCGCGCAGCCACTCGATCAGGCGCGGGTCGGGGGCGCGGGTGCCCTCGCCACCGGGGACCAGGAGGGTGTGCGGCGGCAGCCGCCAGGCGTCGGCGAGCGAGCCGTCGGCGGCCAGCCGCAGGCCGCTGGTGGTGCGGACGGGCGATCCGTCGAGCGAGGCGGTGCGGATCGGGTACACCGGTTCGCCGCTGAGGCGGGACGCTCCGGCGAACACCTCCACCGGACCGGTGACGTCCAGGCTCTGCACGCCGTCGAAGAGCACGACGAGTACGGGTCGCTTCGTCATGTCCCTCATCCTTGGGCGGCGGGCTGGATGGCCGCAATGACGAAGGGCCCTCCTTTCCTGCCGCCCGCCCCCTTTCGGCGTACCAACCAGTCGGTAATGTTGGCGCATGACGACTCTGCCCCCGCGCGCCGGCCGCCGCTGCCACAACGCCCTCAACCCGCTCCACTCGACGGTGTACTTCTCGCCGGACTTCGCCGAGGAGCTGGCCGGTCTCGGTGTCGAGGACCCCAGCGCCGCGTACTTCGCCGGACGCGCCGCCGCGATGGGCGCGGTCGGACCGGGCGCGGTCACCGCCGCCTTCTACAACTTCAACCACGAGCTGGTCGCCCGCCACCTGCCCGCCGTCTGGCGGACCGCCTCCCCCGAGGCCGTACTGGCCGCTCGGCTGCGCGCCGCCGACCGGACGCTGCGGCGGCTGCTGGGCGACGCGGCGGTGGAGTCGGCCGAGATGGCCGAGGCCGCCCGGCTCGCCCTGCGCGCCACCGAGGCGTGCACCCGGCACGCCCGGCCGCTGTACGCCGCGCACGCCGACCTGCCCGTGCCCGAGCAGCCGCACCTCGCCTACTGGCACGCCGCGACGCTGCTGCGCGAGCACCGTGGCGACGCGCACCTGGCCGCACTGCTCTCCGTGGGCCTCGACCCGCTGGAGGCGCTGGTCAGCCACACCGCGACCGGCAAGGGCATGGCACCCGGCTGGATCCTGTCGACGCGCGGCTGGCGGCGGGCCGACTGGGACGCGGCGGCCGAGCGGCTGCGCGGGCGCGGGCTGCTGGACGGCGAGGGCAGGCTGACCGAGGCCGGCGCCGCGCTGCGCGACGAGCTGGAGGACCACACCGACCGCCTGGACTCCGCCCCCTACGAGCACCTGGGCGCCGAGGACGTCGAGCGGCTCACCGGGCTGGGGCGCGGCTTCCTGGCCGCCGCGGTGGCGGCGGGCGCCTTCCCGGCGGACCTCGGCGGCAAGGGCTGACCGGCCGCCGGACCGGCGAGTGCCGCTCGCCGGCACACACCCGGGGCACTTCCCCGGGGGTGCCGGCGGAGCGGGGCGCGACACCGCCCCCGCCGGACCGGCAGAATGCAGGCGCAAGCTTGAGGCGCGAGAAGGCGAGTCGGGACACCGTGACGACGTCCATCGAAGGCAGGATCGCCGAGGAACTCGGCGTACGCGAGCGGCAGGTGAGGGCGGCCGTCGAGCTGCTCGACGGCGGGTCGACCGTGCCGTTCATCGCGCGCTACCGCAAGGAAGCGACCGGGATGCTCGACGACGCGCAGCTGCGCACGCTCGAGGAGCGGCTGCGCTACCTGCGGGAGCTGGAGGAGCGGCGGGCCGCGATCCTCGGCTCCGTGCGCGAGCAGGGCAAGCTCACCGACGAGCTGGCGGAGCGCATCCGCCTCGCCGACACCAAGGCGCGGCTGGAGGACATCTACCTGCCGTTCAAGCCGAAGCGGCGCACCAAGGCGCAGATCGCCCGCGAGGCGGGGCTGGAACCGCTCGCGGAGGGACTGCTGGCCGACCCGTCGGTGGAGCCGCTCGCGGCGGCCGCCGCGTTCGTCGACGCCGGCAAGGGCGTGGCCGACCCGGCCGCCGCGCTGGAGGGCGCCCGCGCGATCCTCACCGAGCGGTTCTCGGAGGACGCCGACCTGATCGGCGAGCTGCGGGAACGGATGTGGACCCGGGGACGGCTGGTGGCCAGGGTGCGGGAGGGCAAGGAGGAGGCGGGCGCCAAGTTCGCCGACTACTTCGACTTCGCGGAGGGCTTCACCGCGCTGCCCTCGCACCGGGTGCTCGCCCTGCTGCGGGGCGAGAAGGAGGACGTCCTCGACCTGGTGCTGGAGCCCGAGGAGCCGGCCGAGGGCCCCTCCACCTACGAGGGGACGGTCGCGCGGCGCTTCGGCATCGCCGACCGGGGCAGGCCGGGCGACAAGTGGCTGGCGGACACCGTGCGCTGGGCGTGGCGCACCCGTCTCCTGGTGCACCTGGGGATCGACCTGCGGCTGCGGCTGCGCACGGCCGCGGAGGACGAGGCGGTGCGGGTCTTCGCGGCGAACCTGCGCGACCTGCTGCTCGCGGCGCCGGCCGGGACGCGCGCGACCCTGGGGCTCGACCCCGGTTTCCGTACGGGTGTGAAGGTCGCCGTGGTCGACGCGACGGGCAAGGTCGTGGCGACCGACACCGTCCATCCGCACGTTCCGGCCAACAGGTGGGACGAGGCGCTGGCGAAGCTGGCGCGCCTGGCGAAGGAGCACGCGGTCGAGCTGATCGCCATCGGCAACGGCACCGCGTCCCGGGAGACCGACAAGCTCGCCGGTGAGCTCCTGGCCAGGCACCCGGAGCTGAAGCTGACCAAGGTCGTCGTGTCGGAGGCGGGTGCCTCGGTGTACTCGGCGTCCGCGTTCGCCTCCCAGGAGCTGCCCGGGCTGGATGTGTCGCTGCGCGGCGCCGTCTCGATCGCGCGGCGGCTCCAGGACCCGCTGGCCGAGCTGGTGAAGATCGACCCCAAGTCGATCGGGGTCGGCCAGTACCAGCACGACCTGTCCGAGGTGAAGCTGTCGCGGTCGCTGGACGCGGTCGTCGAGGACTGTGTGAACGGCGTCGGGGTGGACGTCAACACCGCGTCCGCGCCACTGCTGTCGCGGGTGTCGGGCATCAGCGCCGGCCTGGCCGAGAACATCGTGGCCCACCGGGACGCCAACGGCCCCTTCCGGTCGCGCAGGGCGCTCAAGGCCGTGCCGCGGCTCGGCCCGAAGGCGTACGAGCAGTGCGCGGGCTTCCTGCGCATCCGGGGCGGCGACGATCCGCTGGACGCCTCCAGCGTGCACCCGGAGGCCTATCCGGTGGTGCGGCGGATGGTGAAGACCACGGGCGGCGAGGTCGCCTCGCTGATCGGCAACGCCTCGGTGCTGCGGTCGCTGCGGCCCGACGACTTCGTGGACGAGACCTTCGGTCTGCCGACGGTCACCGACATCCTCCGGGAGCTGGAGAAGCCGGGGCGCGACCCCCGGCCGGCGTTCCGGACGGCCACCTTCAAGGAGGGTGTCGAGAAGATCGGCGACCTGGCGCCGGGGATGGTGCTGGAGGGCGTCGTCACCAATGTGGCGGCGTTCGGGGCCTTCGTGGACGTCGGCGTGCACCAGGACGGCCTGGTCCACGTGTCGGCGATGTCCCGGAACTTCGTCAAGGACCCGCGCGAGGTGGTCAAGCCGGGCGATGTGGTGAGGGTCAAGGTGCTGGACGTCGACATCCCGCGCAAGCGGATCTCGCTGACACTGCGGCTGGAGGACGAGGCGGCGGCCACGGGCGGGCAGGCCCCGGCGGCCGAGCGGGACCGGGGCGGCCGCCCGCCGCAGCAGCGCCAGGGCGGTGGCGGCCGCGACCGGCGGGGCGGCGGTGAGCGGCGCGGCGGCGCCGGTGGTGGTGGCGGGCGGCAGTCCGCGGCCCCCGCGCCGGCGAACGGCGCGATGGCCGACGCCCTGCGCAAGGCGGGGCTGCTGGACGGCGGCAAGGGCCGCCGCTGACCGGCGGTGACGGGCACCTCCGGCCGCCCCGGCCCGCTCAGTGCTCGACGACCTCGCCGGCGGCGACCTCGACCCGGCGGGTCGTGCGCACCGCGTCGAGCATCCGGCGGTCGTGGGTGACCAGCAGGAGCGTGCCGGTGTAGGACTCCAGGGCCGACTCCAGCTGCTCGATGGCCGGCAGGTCGAGGTGGTTGGTGGGTTCGTCCAGGACCAGCAGGTTCACCCCGCGCCCCTGGAGCAGGGCCAGCGCCGCCCGGGTGCGCTCGCCCGGGGAGAGCGTGGTGGCCGGGCGGGTCACGTGCGCGGCCTTCAGGCCGAACTTGGCCAGCAGGGTCCGCACCTCGGCCGGTTCGGTGTCGGGTACGGCGGCGCAGAAGGCGTCCAGCAGGGACTCCGTGCCGTGGAACAGCTTGCGCGCCTGGTCCACCTCGCCGACGACCACACCCGAGCCGAGCGAGGCGTGGCCCGCGTCCAGCGGCAGGCGGCCGAGGAGGGCGGCCAGCAGCGTGGACTTGCCCGCGCCGTTGGCGCCGGTGATGGCGACCCGGTCGGCCCAGTCGACCTGGAGCGAGGCGGGACCGAACCGGAAGTCGCCACGGCGGACCTCGGCGTCGCGCAGGGTGGCCACGACCGCCCCCGAGCGGGGCGCCGCGGCGATCTCCATGCGCAGCTCCCACTCCTTGCGGGGCTCCTCCACCACGTCGAGGCGCTCGATCATGCGCTGGGTCTGGCGGGCCTTGGCGGCCTGCTTCTCGCTCGCCTCGCTGCGGAACTTGCGCCCGATCTTGTCGTTGTCGGCGGCCTTGCGGCGGGCGTTCTTGACGCCCTTGTCCATCCAGGACCGCTGCATCTGGGCGCGGCCCTCCAGCGCCGCCTTCTTGTCGGCGAACTCCTCGAAGTCCTCCCGGGCGTGCCGACGGGCGGTCTCCCGCTCCTCCAGGTAGGCCTCGTAGCCGCCGCCGTACAGCCGGGTCCGCTGCTGGGCGAGGTCCAGTTCGAGGACCTTGGTGACGGTGCGGGCGAGGAACTCGCGGTCGTGGCTGATGACGACCGTCCCGGCGCGCAGCCCCTGGACGAAGCCCTCCAGCCGCTCCAGGCCGTCGAGGTCCAGGTCGTTGGTCGGTTCGTCCAGGAGGAAGAGGTCGTAGCGGGAGAGCAGCAGTGAGGCGAGGCCGGCGCGGGCGGCCTGGCCGCCGGACAGGGAGGTCATGGGCTGGTCGAGACCGACGGTGAGGCCGAGCGCGCCGGCGACCTCGTCGGCCCGCTCGTCCAGGTCGGCGCCGCCCAGGCCCAGCCACCGTTCCAGGCCGACGGCGTACGCGTCGTCCGCGCCCGGCCGGCCCTCGACCAGGCCCTGGGCGGCCTCGTCCATCGCGGCCTGGGCGGCGGCGACGCCGGTGCGGCGGGCGAGGAAGTCCCGTACCGTCTCGCCCGCCCGGCGCTCCGGCTCCTGCGGGAGGTGGCCGACGGTGGCGGTGGGCGGCGAGAGGCGCAGTTCCCCGTGCTCGGGTGTCTCCAGGCCGGCGAGGAGCCGGAGCAGGGTCGACTTGCCGGCGCCGTTGACGCCGACGAGGCCGATCACGTCGCCGGGTGCGACGACGAGGTCGAGGCCGGAGAAGAGGGCGCGTTCGCCGTGGCCGGCGGCGAGGTCCTTGGCGACGAGAGTGGCAGTCATCAGGGGTCGATCCTAGAGCCTGTCCCCCGGACGCCGCCGGGCGCCGGGATGTGGCGCCGGCGGGGCGGCGGCGAGGGTCCGTGCGCCGCACCGCCGCCGGGGAGCCGGTCGGCACCACGGTCCGCCGTCCCGTGGCCGCCCCGCACCGGACCCGTGCCGTTCTTCCCGGGCCGGGGCACGGGACCGCCGCCGTCCCCGGTGCGGGGCAGCAGGCCGGCCACGGCCAGGCGGCGGAGCGGGGCGGAGCGGTCCTCGCGCGCTGTGGGCGGCGCGTCGTCGACCTCGCGCTCGGTGGGGCGGCGGCCCGGCCCGGACAGCTCGTGCGCGAGGCGGGTGGGGAGCTGTTCGCGCCGGGCCGGCCCGAGCGGGACCGCCGTCAGCGGGCTGCCGGGAGAGCGGGGCGGCGGCCTGCTGTGGGGTTCCGGTCGTGCGGTGGGGCGGCCGGGGGCCTCCCGTGCCGGCCGCCGGGCGGCTCGTTCACGCGGAGCCGGTCCGCCCCGGGTCGGTGCCCGGCCCGGGGCCGGAACCGGCGTCGCCGCCCGCGTCCGGGGCCCGGGTTCCCTCCGGTGCGGGGCCGATACGGATCTGGAAGTCGCCCTCGTACTTCTCGTGGCCCGCGATCACCGCTTCCTCCACCGCCTCCTCGGCGAGTTCGCCCCGGACGATCAGCGGGTCACGGCGGAGGTCGCGCATGAGGGCGACGCACATGCCGATCATGACCAGCACGAACGGGGCCGCGACGAGGATCGTCAGGTGCTGGAGGCCGGCCAGCGCGTCGCCCTTGCCCTCGCCGACGAGCAGCATCACGGCCGCCACGCCCCCGGTGACCACGCCCCAGAAGACGACGACGAGCCGGGCCGGTTCGAAGGTGCCCTTCTGGGAGAGGGTGCCCATCACGATCGAGGCGGCGTCGGCGCCGGAGATGAAGAAGATGCCGACCAGGATCATCACCAGGAGGCTCATCGCGCCGGCGATGGGGAACTCCTGGAGCACCCCGAAGAGCTGTGCCTCCGGTGTGGCGTCGGCGGCGAGCCGGCCCTGCTGCTGGAGGTGCATGGAGGTCCCGCCGAAGATGGCGAACCAGATCAGGCTCACCGTGCTGGGCACCAGGATCACCCCGCCGATGAACTGGCGGATCGTGCGGCCCCGGCTGATGCGGGCGATGAACATCCCGACGAAGGGCGTCCAGGAGATCCACCAGGCCCAGTAGAAGACCGTCCAGCTGCTCAGCCAGTCGGCGACGTCGCCGCCGCCGGTCGCGGCCTCGGTGCGCCCGGCGAGCTGCGGCAGTTCGTCCAGGTAGGAGGCGAGCGAGGTGGGGATCAGGTCGAGGACCAGGATGGTGGGGCCGGCCACGAAGACGAAGAGGGCGAGCACCACGGCCAGCACCATGTTGGTGTTGGACAGCCACTGGATGCCGCGTTCCACCCCGGAGACCGCCGACAGGACGAAGCAGACCGTCAGCACGGCGATGATGACGACCAGCAGGCCCGTGCCGGCCCTGTCCAGCCAGCCCACCTCATGCATGCCGCTGCCGATCTGGAGCGCGCCCAGGCCGAGCGAGGTGGCGGAGCCGAAGAGCGTGGCGAAGATCGCCAGGATGTCGATCACCCGGCCGGGCGCGCCCTCGGCGCGCTTCTTGCCGATGAGCGGTACGAAGACGGCGCTGATGTTCTGCCGCCGGCGGCGCCGGAAGGTGCTGTAGGCGATGGCCAGGCCGACCACCGCGTAGATCGCCCAGGGATGCAGCGTCCAGTGGAAGAGCGTGGTGGCGAGAGCGGTCTGCATGGCGTCGGCCGCGTCGGCGGGGTCGGTGCCGGGCGGCGGGGTGGTGAAGTGCGCGAGCGGTTCGCTGACGCCGTAGAACATCAGGCCGATGCCCATGCCGGCGCTGAACATCATCGCGACCCAGGAGACGGTGCCGAACTCCGGCTCCTCGTGCTCCTGGCCGAGCTGGATGCGTCCGTACCGGCTGACGGCCAGCCAGAGGGCGAAGACGACGAAGCCCGAGGCGGCCAGGACGAAGGCCCAGCCGCCGTTGTGCATCAGACCGTTCAGCATCGTGTCGGAGACGCTTTCCAGCGTCTTGGTGGCGGTGGCGCCCCACGCCACGAAGGCCAGGGTGAGCACGGCCGTCACTCCGAACACCACCCGGTCCGTCACGGGCGACTTGTCCTCGTGCGGATGGCGGCCCGGAAGGGCCGCCTTGACCGGCAGCCGCATCCGTTGCCCCGGTTTGCGTTCGTCGTGCGACACAGGCGGCACCTTTCCTCGTTCACCTGGCTTGATTTCGCTCTCCGGTACCCCCTACCACACTGGCCCTACACCTATCGGGATCAACAGGCGTCGACTGGTTGCCCAACTGTGATGCGATACGTCGCGCGGCTGTCGAGCAGCAGGACGGCCAGCGCGCGCCGGGACTGCCGCAGCGGGACGAAGGCCCCGGCGGGGTCGGCCTTCGCGGCCACGCCGTGCAAGGCCAGCTCGTCCCCGACGTCGGCGTACTGGCCGGGGGTGAGGCGGTAGCCGCACGGCGGGTCCTGGATCGTCCGGCCGGGCCGGGCGGGCTCGTTGTCGGCGCCGCCGGTGTACACCGGGCCCCGGTCGCGCAGGCCGGCCAGCCGGGCCGCCGTGGTGGCGGCCTCGATCCGGCCGCGCCGGTCGCGGTCGTAGGCGAACAGGCCGTCCAGGGCCGCGAGCTGGGTCTGGACCCGGCGCCGGTTGTTGCGCGCCGGGTCCTTCTTCTCCTCGTCCGTGAGGGGGTCGACCCGGGTCTCGGCGAGCAGGCCGACCGCGTGCTTCAGGCCCGCGGTGTTGCGCAGGATGCGCTCCTGGCCGTCGCCCGCCACCTGTTTGACCGGCTCACCGGTGACGGGGTCGGTCCAGATGCCGTAGACGCCGCTGGAGAAGCCGGCCCGCTCGGCGGTGGGCCGGACGTACGACTCGGACAGTGTGTGGGCCTCCTCGTGCACGTGCCGGTGGGTGTTGAGGTTGCGCGGCCACAGCGAGAGCAGGGCCTTGTCGTAGTGGGGCGGGGTGGCGGTGTACTCGTGCAGGTCGTGCACGACGTCGGGGCGCCGGTCGCGGATGACGGCGGCCAGGGCGCGGCCCTCGGCGGTCCGCAGGGCGATGTGGTCGCGGTTGATGTCGACGCCGTCGGCGTTCTCCCGGGTGCCGGCGGCCAGGCCGTCGGGGTTGGCGGTGGGTACCACCAGGACGGTCGTACGCGACAGGAACCCCTTGAGGTCCCCCGTCCGGCCGGAAGGGCTCCCCCGGTCCCGGGCGTGGGCGAGGTCCCGGACCGTGGTCAGGCAGGCCTCGCGGCCCGACGGCTCGTCACCGTGCTGGCTGCAGATGAGCAGCAGGGTGTGGTCCGCGCGCGCGGCGCCCACCCTGACGAGCCGGATGGGCCGGCCCTGCTTCGTGGTGCCGATGGTGGTCATGGACACGTGGTCGCTGGACCGGTCGACGGCGGCGAGGAAGCGCCGCTCCTCGGACTGGGTGGTCCAGCGGGCGCCGTGGCTGGCCTCGAAGCCGGTCCGGGGCGGGCGCGGGGTGGCGGTGGCCTCGGCGGGGGCCGTGATCAGCGGCAGGGCGAGGGCGGCCGGGGCGAGGGACAGCAGGAGGGTGCGGACGCGCGGCGTCAGGGAGCGTGTGCGGTGCCTCATCGGGTGTCGCCTCCGGGAATCGGGGAGCCGGGCCGGGGGGCGGCGACGCCGGCGAGCGGGCCCTGACGGGGGGCGAGGCGCGGCGCGGCGCCGGTGGTGGCGCGCAGGTACGCCGCGGCGCCACCGACGAGCGGGAGTCCGGCCCTGGTACGGGCCAGGTCGAGGGTGAGGGCGGGGGGCGGACCGGCGGAGCCGGGGGGCGGTTCGATCAGGCCCGCGTCGGTGCCGCCGATGATGAGCGCGAGGCGGTGTCCGGCCGGGACGACATGGTCGGCGGCGGCGACGTCGAGGGTGATGGTGTACGGCCTGCCGGGGGTCAGCGGGCGGCCCCGGCGCTCGTCGGCCCAGTTGCCGAGATCGGCCCAGCCCCGGCCGAAGACGGTGAAGTCCACGGCGGCCGTCCTGGCCCGGGTCTCCTTGTAGCAGGCGCTGTCGCCCGCCGTGCTCGCGCCCCAGCAGGTGCGCTCGGCGAGGGTGGTGATGCCCTCGCCGGCCGCCGCGTAGTCACGGATGGTGTCGGGGCCGACGTCGACCAGGACGGCGGACAGGTGGGCGCTGGTGGTGGAGGGCGTGGCGGTGACGGTGACCGTGGAGGAGCCGGACAGGCGCAGGTCGCGGCCGAGCGGGCGGCTGAGGAAGGCGGCCTTGGCCGGGGTGGGGGTGTCGACGGCCGACGCCCACTCGATCTCGCTGAGCCGGGGGTCGTCGGTGAAGGCCTCCGTGGTGCCGGGGCGGGCCGGGGTGAGTCCGAGGGTGCCGACCCCGGCCGCCGCGCCCGCGCCGGGGCGCAGGGTGGTGGGCCGGGTGGTGCGCGGTGGCCAGACGCGGTCGGTGGTCCACCGGTCGGGGGCGCGTTCGATGTGCCCCATGGGCTCGCGGTCCGTCCCGTTGTCGTAGCCGAGCAGGTAGTGGTCGAACCAGCGGTGCAGGGCGCGGACCCACTCGGCGCGGCGGAAGTCGAAGGGGTCGACGTGCCCGGTCTGCGACAGCCAGATCCGGCGTTCGACGCCCGCGTCGGCGAGGGCGTCCCACCACTGGCCGAAGTGCTTGGCGCGGACGTTGAGGTCCTGCTGCCCGTGGACGGCGAAGACGCTGGCGCGCACCTTCCGCGCGTCCGGTACGTAGTCGCGCGCGTCCCACAGCCGGGTCCGGTCGCCGGTGCGGGGCGCGCCGTCGACCAGGCGCTGCTGGACGTGGCCGCAGCGGGCGCGGGCGTCGGGGCTGTTGACGTAGTGCGAGAGCCAGTCGGGGCCGGAGTCGTACAGCGGGGCGCCCTTGGCGAAGTAGTAGTCGTACCAGGAGGAGATCGCGCCGATGGGGACGATGGTCCTGAGGCCCTCGACGCCGGTCGCGGCGACCCCGTTGGCTATGGTGCCGTCCCAGCTCTTGCCGATCATGCCGGTGTCACCGGTGGTCCAGCCGGTCGCGCGGGCGCGCTGGGTGCCGGTGCGGGTGGTGTAGCCGCGGGCGCGGCCGTTCAGCCAGTCGACGACGGCCTTGGCCGACTGGACGTCGGAGCGCCCGCCCACGTCGTCGCAGCCGTCGGAACGATTGGTTCCGGCCAGATCGACGGCGACGAAGGCGTAGCCGCGCGGTACGAAGTAGTTGTCGTAGAAGAGCGGGAACCGGACCGGGTCGCCGTTGGCGTCGTAGGTCTTCTTCTGGCTCTCGTTGCCCCGCCCGCAGCAGGAGTAGTACGGGCTGGCGTCCATGATGACGGGAACCCGGCGGCCCTGCCGGGCGGGTTCGCGCGGCCGGATGATGTCGGCGGCGACCCGGTCGGTCCTGCCGTCCCGGTCGCCGTCGAGACCGGTGTCCACCCAGACGGACTCGCGGATGGCGTTCTGGTAGGAGTGGACGGGCCGGGACTCCCGGGCCGGGGCGCTCTGCGCGCCGGCCGCCGGGAGCAGGACGGACATCAGGGCGGCCGCGGCCGCCACGACCAGGGTTCTCCTCGGCAGGGGGGTCGCTCCCGCCCGGGAGAGGTGGAGGGCTCGGGGGAGGGTGCTCCGCGCACGTATCGGCATGGGGCGGAAGGTACACGGCCGGATTCGCGCGGGACAGAGGGCCGTACACGGATCAAAACGGCGCATGGGACAGGGCGGACGATCGTTCTCGATGTCGGCCATATGGCGATCGTGTGACAGGAGGGACCATGGACATGACGGGGTGCGAGGAGGCTGAATAGCCTTCAAGAGATCTTCCGTCCATACGACTTGGAGAGCTTGACGTGCACCGCAGACTGATCGTCCCGAGCGCTCTCGCGGCCTCCCTGCTGCTGGCGATCCCGGCATCGGCCGCCGACTACGTTCCGGGTGCCCCGGGTATCGGCGACCCCTACTACCCGGCCAGCGGCAACGGCGGATACGACGTTTCCCACTACGACCTGCGCCTGAAGTACCAGCCGAAGACGGACCTGCTGGAGGGCACGGCGACGATCATCGCCACCACCACCCAGAACCTGTCCCGCTTCAACCTCGACCTCGGCCTGAAGGTCAGTGAGGTGCGGGTGAACGGCAAGACGGCGCGGTTCGCCGCCTCCGGTGACCACGAGCTCGAGGTGACCCCGGCCGCGCCCCTGGAGAAGAACCGGGCGATATCGGTCGTCGTCCGGTACGCCGGCAAGCCGTCCGAGCTGAAGATCGGCGGCTGGACGGCCTGGCACCGCACGCGCGACGGCGGTGTCGCCGCGCAGGAACCGGACTCGGCCGTGTGGTGGTTCCCGTCCAACGACCACCCGCTGGACAAGGCGACGTTCGACGTCTCGGTCTCGGTGCCGGACGGCACCCAGGCCATCAGCAACGGCGTGCTCCAGTCGCAGTCCTCCCGGCTGGGCTGGACGCGGTACAACTGGCGTTCCAACAAGCCGCAGGCGACCTACCTGGCCACGCTGGCGGTCGGCAAGTTCGACGTCACCACCGACAAGACGGCGAACGGGCTGCCGGTCCTCAACGCCTACAGCAAGGACCTCGGCGACCACGCGGGAGCGGCGCGCGCCAGCGTCGAGCGCACCACCGAGGTCGCGGAGTGGCTGGAGGAGGTCTTCGGGCCGTACCCCTTCAACGCGCTGGGGGGTTACGTCCCCAATGTGCCCAGTGGTTACGCGCTGGAGACGCAGACCCGGCCGTTCTACAGCCCGCGCCAGTTCGCCAACGGCGCCAATGTCTCGGTGGTCGTGCACGAGCTGGCCCACCAGTGGTACGGCGACAGCGTGTCGGTCGAGCACTGGAAGGACATCTGGGTCAACGAGGGCTTCGCCCGCTACAGCCAGTGGCTCTGGTCGGAGAAGGAGGGGGAGGGCACGGCCCAGGAGCTGGCGGACTACGTGTACGCCACGCGCGCGGCCGACGACCCGTTCTGGACGGTGAAGCCGGGCGACCCGGGCCCGGACAAGCAGTTCGACATCGCCGTCTACGACCGTGGCGCGCTCGCCCTGCAGGCGCTGCGCAACGAGATCGGCGACGAGGACTTCTTCGCCATCCTCAAGGGCTGGCCCGCCGAGAACGCCTACGGCAACGCCTCCGTGGCCGACTTCGTGAAGTACGCCGAGCGGGTCTCGGGCAAGCCGCTGGCCGGCCTCTTCGACACCTGGCTGTACCAGCCGTCGAAGCCGGGCGTCCCGGCCGCCGCGAAGGCGCGGATCGCGCGGTCGACGGCCAAGGCGCCGGCCCAGCCGAAGTCGTGGAAGAAGATCGCTGAGACGAACGGCGTCCACGACCACGACCACGGACACGACCACGAGTGACGCGGGTGGGGAGCAGCCGCCCCGGACGGGACGGCTGCTCCCCGGCGCGGCCCGCCGCGGTCCACCCGCCGTGCGGTGGCCGCACCGGGGCGAGGACGGCGGACGAGCGGTTGAGAGCGCTCTCTGCCAGGGCGGTCACCGGATACGCTGCTCCCTGTACGTGCCCACCGCGTACGGTCCCGCCGCGCCGCCGAGGAGCATGCCGTGCCCGATCCGTCCTCCGGGTCCCGTCCCACCCTGGAAGCCGTCGCGGCCCGAGCCGGGGTCTCCCGGGCCACGGCCTCCCGCGTCGTCAACGGCGGGGCGGGGGTCCGCCGGCCACTGGTGGAGAAGGTCCGCCGGGCCGTCGAGGAGCTCGGGTACATCCCGAACCACGCGGCGCGCACCCTGGTGACCCGGCGCAACGGCGCGGTGGCGGTGATCATCGCGGAGCCGGAGTTCCGGATCTTCTCCGACCCGTTCTTCGAGCGGCAGGTGCGGGGCATCAGCCGTGAGCTGACCGCGCACGACGCACAACTGGTGCTGCTGTGGGTGGAGGGGCCCGGCGACTACGAGCGGATCGCCCGCTACCTGGGCGGCGGCCATGTCGACGGCGCCCTGGCCTTCTCCGTGCACAACGAGGACGAGCTGCCCTCGGTCCTGCGGCGGGTGCGGCTGCCCTCGGTGTTCGGCGGGCGGCCGGGGTGGCCGGGCGCGGCCGACGACCTGGCCGTGCCGTACGTCGACTGCGACAACCGGGGCGGCGCGCGGCAGGCCGTACGGCACCTGGTGTCGCTCGGCCGGGAACGCGTCGCCCACATCGCCGGACCGCCGGACCAGACCTCCGCGCTGGACCGGACCGACGGCTACCGGGACGTCCTGCTGGACGCCGGCCCGGAGCTGACGGCGCGGGGCGACTTCACCGAGGAGAGCGGGGCGCGGGCGATGGCCGAGCTGCTGGAGCGCCGGCCGGACCTGGACGCGGTGTTCGCCGCCAACGACCTGATGGCGTCGGGGGCGCTGCGCGTGCTGCGGGAGCGCGGCCGACGGGTGCCGGAGGACGTGGCGCTGGTCGGTTTCGACGACATGGCCTCGGTGGCGCCGCTCACCGACCCGCCGCTGACGACCGTCCGCCAGGACATCGAGGGCATGGGACGGCTGATGGTCAGGCTGCTGATGCGCGGCCTGGACCGCGACGAGCCCGGGGCGGGCGCCCCGGGCTCGGTGATCACGCCCACCGAACTGGTGCGGCGGGCCTCCGCCTGATCCCTACTGGTGGGGGATCACCACCACGGACCGGTCCGTGCCGGTCAGGAGCCGCGCGGTGCCGTTGCCGATGGCGTGCCACACCTCCAGGCGCACGGTGCCGCCCCTGAGGTCGCCGAGCGTGCCGGTCGCCGCCTTCAGGCCGCGGGCCTGGGTGTACTCCTCCCAGCCGGCCACCGGGTCGGTCGCGAAGTAGTGGTACGTCTCCGTCCGCTCGAACGTGCCGTCGCCGGTGAGGTCGTAGCTGATCCTGGCCTGCTGGCCGAGCCCCACCGCGGTGCCCGCGTCGACCTGGAGGCGGAAGGCCGTGGCGGCGCCCGGCCTCAGGGTGCCGTTGACGCCCCTGGCCTCGTACACCAGCGGCTGGTGCGGGGTCCCGTCGTGGTTCGCCCCGCCCGCGGAGGCGATGGTGTCGCCGCCGGCCGTGGTGCCCGTGGCGGTGGTCAGCGTGCCACCGGTGCGGAGCTGGAAGGTGTCGCCGGTGCCGGGGACCGGTTCGCCGGGGCCCGGGTCGCCGCCGGGGCCGGTCGCGCTGGCCGTGGCGCGGGCCGGCACGGTGAGCGTCCTGCCGTCGGAGAAGGTGACGGTGCGGGCGGTGGAGCCGTGGTTGTGCGCCGCGTACGTCCGCACCGTGCCCTTGGTGAAGACCGCCGAGGTCGGGATGTCACCGGTCACGGTCGGGTCGGGCGCGCCCAGCGCGTCCAGGGTGCTGATCCAGTGGTAGGTGTGCGCCTTGGACTCGCCTGCCTCGGGGGTGTACGACGCGTGGCCCGCGTCCCACTTCGCCCTGGCCGCGGCCGGGTCGGCGAGCGACTGGAACTCCCAGAGGATGTCACGCCATTCGACGGCCGGACCGCCGTTCTCGCGTTCCATCTCGGCGATGTTGCGGCGGACGGCGGCCTTCTCGCCGCCCAGGTGGAGCGAACCGCCGGTCACCGGCAGGACGTTGATGCCGTGGATCTCCTCGGGGTTGGCGGTCCACCAGGTCGCGTAGGCCGCGCCGCTCCCCCACACCATGCCGGCCGTGTCGTGCCCGAAGGAGGAGGGGAAGACCTCCTGGTCGGCGTCGAACCAGTACTGGGCGATGGCCTCGGCCTCGGTGGTCAGCAGGTAGGTCCCCAGGTCGCGCAGGGCCGTGTCCCCGGTCGCCGCGCCCCAGAGGACCAGGCCCGCGCTCAGGTTGGTGGACTCCGAGGAGGACTCCTGGTTGTTGCCGGCCGCGAAGCCCTGGTGGCCGGAGGCCCAGCTGTGGCCCGCGTACACGTCGAACCCGCGCAGGAAGGGGAAGGCGGTGTCGGTGCGGCTGGGGTTGGCGGCGTCCCGCACGAGGGTCTTGACCATGCCGCCCCACGCGGAGTCGGCGGCCCAGGCCGGGTCGTACTGGGCGACGACCGCGGCGGCGTAGACGTAGTAGGAGTAGTGGAAGTGGTGGTCGTTGAGCTCGGTGTCGCTGCCGTAGGAGGCGGGGTAGCCGGTCAGGGTCTGCCACACCCGGTCGTACGAGAACCCATTCGCGCCGCCCGCCGTGAACCAGTCCTGGAGGCGGCCCTTGATGAGGCCCAGGAGCCTGTCGCGGGTGGCGTTCTCACCGATCTGCTCGGCCACCGGCACGAGTTGGGCGAGGCGGCCGAGCGCCTTGCCGGTCCAGTAGGTGTCGGTGGCGCCGGAGAACGGGTCGGGGGCGTTCACCACCTCGTTCAGGTACCCGCGCAGCCGGGCCGGGTCGGTGCCGGACGCCCTGGGCAGGGCGGGCAGGACGCCGGCGGCGCGCTGGGCGGTGGTGAAGACCGTGCTCTCGCGCACCTTCATGGTGCCGCGCGGTGAGACGTAGGTGTACGGGGTGAGCGGATCGGTGGTGTGCAGCCACTGGTGGCGGTAGAGCGCCTGGAGGGTTCCGGTCTCGGTGCCCTCCTGGGGCTGGGTGGTGAGGGTGTACGTGGCCCTGACCGTGCCGCCGGTGTGGCTCCAGGAGGCACGGGAGCCGGTGACGAAGCTGAAGGCGTACGTGCGGTACGTGGCGAGCGCGTCGGTGGCGGGCAGGACGGCGAGGGAGAAGTAGTCCTTGGTGCCGAGCGCGGCCGTGAGGGTGGAGCCGGAGACGGTCCAGTCGGTTCCGGTGGGCGCGAACAGCGCGTAGTGGTGGCCCGCGACGGTGATGCCGAGGACGTTGCCCTGGTCGGCGAAGACGGTGGGGGCGGTGGCGGTGGTGACGCGGGCGCTGCCGCCGCTGCCCTTGGCGTACACGAACGGCAGGCCGTGGCCGATGGTGGTGCGCAGGGTGCGGGTGCCGTCGGACCAGTAGGGCGTGACCGTCCAGTCGGACCAGGAGTCGGCCTTGGTGTCCGGGGAGTTCAGCCCGGTGAGGCCGAGGGTGAGGTCGCGCTTGTGGGCGTACTCGTACTGGCGGCCGTCGCCGACGACCGCCGGACTGGTGGGGTGGCCGATGTCCAGGCCGGCGGCGGTGGCCTGGTAGGTGAGCGGGTGGCCGTACATGGGGGTGGACCAGGGGTTGTCGCCGTAACGCTGGAAGGCCAGGGACGACCACCAGTCGTTGGTCGGCACCGGCTTGCCCTGGGCGGCGGGGGTGACCTTGGGGGTGACGGGGGTGCCGGTGCTGGTGGTGGGACCGGAGGTTCCGGGGGGACGGGTGTCGGAGTAACCTCCCGCCCCCACGGGGACGGTGGCCGCCGCGGCGGGGGGCGCGGCGGTGCCGGCGAGGCCGACGGCGGCCAGAGTGGTGGCGAGGAGCATCGCCGCTGGTCGGGTGCGGGCGGATGGCATGGACAGCACCTCGGGGATGGCGGGAGAGCGGTTCGAGAGCGCTCTCAGGTGCCCTGGAACGTAAAACTCCTGAAACATGACTGTCAATACAGGGGACAGATACGGGAGTTGCCGGTCCCGCCCACCGTTACGCGTTCGAGTCTTGACGGGAGCAGGGCCGCCGGGGCACGCTCCAGACGCCTGGTCTGAGAGCGCTCTCACCGAGTGGTGGCGCTCCGCTCCCCCGCCGAAGCCAAGGGAGGCTTCCCATGCCCATCGCCCGAGCCGCCACTCTCAGGAGGGCCGCCGTCCGACTCGGTGCGGTCGCGCTCACCGGAGCCCTGCTCGCCGCCTGCGGATCCGGTGCCTCGGACGGGGCGTCCGGCGGCGCGGGCGGCGAGGTCACCCTCACCGTCGACCTCTTCGGCTCGTTCGGCTACCAGGAGGCCGGGCTCTACGCCGAGTACGAGAAGCTGCACCCGGGGGTCAGGATCAAGCAGACCGACACCGAGGACGAGCAGGACTACTGGAAGTCGCTCCAGACCCGGCTCGCGGGCGGCGGCGGCCTCGCCGACGTCCAGGCCGTCGAGGTCGGGCGGATCGCCTCCGTCACACAGCGGCAGGCGGACAAGTTCGAGGACCTGACCAGGTTCGGGGCCGACCAGCTCAAGGGCGAGTTCGCCGAGGCGAAGTGGTCGGCGGCGACCACGAAGGACGGCCGGGTGCTGGGGCTCGGCACCGATGTCGGGCCGGAGGCGATGTGCTACCGCACCGACCTGTTCGAGCGGGCCGGCCTCCCGACCGACCGCACCGAGCTGGCCCGGAAGTGGACCACCTGGGACGGCTACCTCGCACTGGGCAAGCAGTACAAGGCCAAGGCCCCGGCCGGCAGCGCCTGGCTGGACAGCGTGGGCAGTCTGTTCACCATCATGATCGGGCAGGAGGAGGAGCGGTACTACGACGCCTCCGGCGAGCTGATCTACGAGGACAACCCGGCCGTCAGGACCGCGTGGGACACCGCGACCGAAGCAGCGGCGAGCGGCCTGAGCGCCAAGCTCGACCAGTGGTCACCGCAGTGGAACCAGGCGTTCGCCGCCGGGTCGTTCGCGACCATTCCGTGTCCCGCCTGGATGCTCGGCTACATCAAGGGCCAGGCCGGCGCCGCCGGCAAGGGCAAGTGGGACATCGCCGAACTGCCCGGCGGCGCCGGGAACTGGGGCGGCTCCTACCTGAGCGTGCCGCGCGCGGCCAAGCACAAGAAGGAGGCGTACGAGCTGATCCGGTGGCTCACCGCGCCCGAGCAGCAGGCCAGGCTCTTCCGGAAGCAGGGCAACTTCCCGTCCGCGACCGGCGCCATCGCCGAGGTGGCCGGCGCCAAGGACCCGTACTTCTCCAACGCCCCGATCGGCAGGATCTTCGGCGACGCGGCCAAGGCGGCGCCGGTACAGGTCCTGGGCGTGCACGACAAGAACGTCGCCGACCAGATCACCAACGCGCTGAGCGAGGTCGAGCGGAAGGGGACCTCGCCCCGGAAGGCGTGGTCCAACGCCAGGAGGGGCGTCGAGAACGCGATCGGGTGAGGGCTCGCCACCGCCGGGTGGGCGGGGTTGGCCGGGGGCGCGGGGAGGGCCGGGGGCCCGGGGAGGGCCGGTGCCCC
>NZ_JBFAGV010000036.1:0-60010 GCF_040653855.1 Streptomyces sp. NPDC050856
GTGGTGTGATTTCCGAACCCCCCTCCCACACCCGCGCCCCGCCGGCCCGGCGCGCGGGGCCCCCGCCGGGTCCCCGGGCCGGGGCCCCGTCGCGCGTCCTCAGGGCCGGCGCCAGGCGTCGCTCTCCAGGTGCGAACCCGCCTGCGGGCCCATCCGCAGCATCCCGCCGTCCACCACCCATGAGGCGCCGGTGACGTAGGAGGCGTCCTTCCCCGCCAGGAAGGCGATGACGGCCGCGACCTCGCGCGCGTCGCCCGGGCGCCCCAGCGGCACGCCCGGCCGGGACTTCTCCGTCACGTCCTCGTCCTCCTGGCCGGTCATCGGGGTGGCGATCTCACCGGGCGCGACGGCGTTGACCGTGATCCCGTGCTCGGCCAGCTCCAGCGCCATCACCTGGGTGAGCAGCCCCAGGCCGCCCTTGGCCGCGCAGTAGGGCGCGGCGCCCACCCGGGGCTGGTGCTCGTGCACCGACGTCACATTGACGATCCGGCCGCCGTCGCCCTGCCGGATCATGCGGCGGGCGGCGAGCTGGCCGCACAGGAACGGTCCGGCCAGGTCGACGTCGAGCACCTCGCGCACGGTCTCGTACGCCATGTCCAGGAAGGGCGTGGCCGTACCGGTGCCGGCGTTGTTCACCAGCACGTCGATCCGGCCCAGCTCCCGCACCAGGTGCTCGACCGCGTCGGCCGCCTCCGGCAGCCGGGTCAGGTCCATGCGGGCCACCGCGGCCCGGCGGCCGTGCGACCGGACCTCCTCGGCGGTCCGGTGGGCGCCCTCCTCGTCGGTGTGCCAGGTGATGCCGACGTCCATGCCCTGTTCGGCCAGCTTCACGGCGGTGGCCCGGCCGATGCCCGAGTCGGCGCCGGTGACGACGGCGACCGGGGTGACACGGGGAGCCCCGGAGGGCGCGGGGGGCTGGGGAAGGTTCATCGGTCCTCCTCGACGGTGGTCAGGGTGTTGGCGGTACCACGTCACCGGGGCCGCAAACGCGGGCGTCCGAGGGGTTCGTCGGACACGGGGGTGCTGAGTTGCTCATGATCGGGCAGTGGAATGAGATGCCAGAAGTATCAGCTCCTGTGATCAAACTGGTGCGCCGAACGACCGAACCTGTCGCTGCGCAGACGATTCGCTCGACCGCCGCAGCCGTCATCTCCTATGTCGTCGCCCTGCTCTTCCTACCGGACCAGCCAGCCCCCCTGACCGCCCCCCTCACCGCCCTGCTCGTGGTGCAGGTGACCCTCTACGCGACCCTCACCACCGGTGTGCGACGCGTCAACTCCGTCGTCGTCGGGGTCCTCATCGCCATCGGTTTCAGCGCCCTGGTGGGGCTGACCTGGTGGAGCCTGGGCCTGACCATCTTCACCTCGCTGATCATCGGCCGCTATGTGCGGGTGAGCGAGTTCGTGCCCGAGGTGGCGATCAGCGCCATGCTGGTCCTGGGCGTCTCCCAGGCCGCCTCGGTGGCCTGGCACCGGGTGCTGGAGACCCTGATCGGCGCCGGCGTGGGCCTGCTGTTCAACCTGTTGTTCGCGCCGCCGGTCTGGGTGCAGACGGCCGGCGCGTCCATCGACGGGCTGGCGCGCGGCATGGGCCGGATGTTCCGGACCATGGGCGAGGAGATCGGCAAGGGCCACATCGCCTTCCCGCACGCCGCCGCCCGGCTGCACGAGGCCCGTCGGCTGGACCACGACATCGTGGAGGTGGACGCCTCGCTGCGGCAGGCCGAGGAGAGCCTCATGCTCAACCCCCGGGTGCGCGAGGGGCTGCTGTCCCGGATCGTGCTGCGCACCGGGCTGGACACGCTGGAGATCTGCGCCGTGGTACTGCGGGTGCTGTCCCGCACACTGACCGACCTGTCGAGGTTCCGTACCGAGGAATCGCTGTTCCCCCCGGACGTGGCGACCCAACTCGAGGAGCTGTTCGGCCAGATGGCCACCGCCATCGAGAGCTTCGCCCGGCTGATCACCACCCAGGTGGCGGCCAACGCCGAGGAGGCCGAGGACCGGCTGACCGAGGCCCTCGCCGCCAGCCGGCGGACCCGCGACCGGGTCGCCGACCTGCTGCTGGAGGACGTGCAGGAGCACCCCCGGCAGTGGCAGCTCTACGGAGCGCTGCTGGCCGAGATCGACCGGATCCTGGACGAGCTGGACATCGACAAGCGCACCGAGCGCCTCACCCAGGAACTCGACCGCCACTCCGCGGAGCTGCGCGAGCGCCATCCTCGGCTGACCGCCCTGGGCCGCCGGCTGCGCGGGAACGGCGCCGAGCGCCGGCCGGGTGTGGAGGCCTGAGCAACGGCGGGCACGCCGCCGGCCGCCCGGCAGTGGCATGCTGGCAGGAGCAATCCCCCCGTATCTGGAGAAACGATGCACCGCCCGTCCACGCCGCCGCCCGAGGAGCCGGACACCCTGTTCGGCCTGGCGGACCTGCTCGGCGGGGCGGGTCCCGACCCCGCGCCGCCCCCCGTGTCCGCGCCGCCCGGGCACACCGGCGGGACGGCGGACGCGGCGGCGGCCCGGATGATCGACGTGACGGAGATCCACGCCGAGCCGGCGGCCGCCGTCTCCCCCCGGGGGCGGCAGATCATCGCCCGTTTCCCGCAGGCCCGGCTGGTGGAGGTCGCCTCCCACTGGAACATCCCCCACCTGCACGGCAACGAGGGCAACGTCGACCGCTGGGTGCGCGTCAAGCGCCACACGCTGGTGCTCGGCGTGCGCAAGTCCCTCACGGTGCGCCCCAACGGCCGGTCGGCCGACTGGATCGCCCCCGGCGCGTCCAACGGCTGCGCCATGTCCTGCGCCTACTGCTACGTGCCCCGCCGCAAGGGGTACGCCAACCCGATCACGCTGTTCACCAACGTCGAGGACATCATCGGCGCCCTGGACCGCCACATCGTGGAACTGGGCCCCAAGCCGGAGGCCAACCAGTGCGACCCCGACCGGTGGGTCTACGACATCGGCGAGAACGGCGACTGCTCCGTCGACGCGCTGATCTGCGACAACACCGCCGACCTCATCCGCGCGTTCCGTGACCGGCCCACGGCCAAGGTGTCCTTCGCCACCAAGTTCGTGAACCCCGCCCTGCTCGACCTCGATCCGCGCGGCGGCACCCGCGTCCGGTTCTCGGTGATGCCCGCCGCCGACTCCCGCCTGCTCGACATCCGCACCAGCCCCGTCGCCGAGCGGATCGCGGCGGCCGGCGACTTCCTCGCCGCCGGGTACGAGGTCCACTTCAACCTCTCCCCCGTCGTACTGCGCCCCGGCTGGGAGGCCGACTGGACGCGGCTGCTGCGGGAGCTGGACGACGTCCTTCCCCCCGCCGTCAAGGCGCAGGCCGCCGCCGAGGTCATCACCCTCACCCACAACCGGGACCTGCACGAGGTCAACCTCGGCTGGCACCCGCGCGCGGAGGAGGTGTTGTGGCGGCCGGACCTCCAGCAGGCCAAGCGGTCCCAGAACGGCGCCCTGAACGTCCGCTACCGCAACGACGTCAAGCGGCGGGCCGTGGCTCGGATGACGGAGCTGATCTCCGCGCACGCGCCCTGGCTGCGGGTGCGGTACGCGTTCTGAGACTCCGCCCTGGAGCCCTGCCGCCGCACCGTCCGGCGCATCGCGGGGCGCCGACGTGGAAGGAGCTCGGCGCCCGCGCCGACCGGCTGTGGGAGGTGAGCCTGGCACTGCTCGGCGACCCGGTACCGGCCTTCGAGGGAGGCACTGGCGGACGGGGTGCGCGCCCGCGCCGAGGGCGTCGCCCTGGCCACCGGCACGACGGTGGAGGTGGCCGAGGTGGGGCGGGACTACGAGCACTTCCGATCCCGGCCAGTACCAGGCCGGACACTGCGGCCCTGTGGGCGTCGCGGCCGACGAGCAGCTTCTCGTGCGGGCCGGCGGCCGACAGCGTCGCCGCCTTCACGGACAGGGAGCTGCCGCAGGTGGAGAAGAAGGTGTGCTCCGCGCCGACGGCGTCGGCCATGAGCTTCTGGGCGTGCTCCACGATGCCCTGGGAGGACTTGCGGTCGTCCAGTCCGCTGGTGGCCGGCACGTCGGAGCGGAAGACGGCGTCACCCAGGACCTCCCGGACGCGCGGATCCGCGCCGCGGGTGGGGCCGGCCACGGGCCGCACCCGGGCGGCCGGCTCCCGGCGCGGCCCGCCGGATCGGCCCTACGGCCGGGGGTGGGTGCGCTGCCACCGGGGGCGGGCGTCGCCGCCCCGGCGGCCGGCGACGGAGCCGCAGCGCGGGCACTGCCGCTGGACGCGGTCGGCCGCTCCCCCGGACTCGGGGAAGGTGTCGGACCAGGGGACGTGCGGGAAGCGCACGAGCTGGGAACGGCTGAGGGACAGTCCGCACACGGTCTGGTTCATGCCCCGCTCCCAGGCGTGGACCTCCCCGGCGGGCAGCCGGCGCCGGCCCTCCTCCTCGTCGGTCCACTGCCCGGAGGCGGCGACGGCGTACTGCTTGGCGCGTGGCATGGCGCGGCCCGGTCAGCCGGCGGCGTTGTCGACGCGCAGCCGGACCTGCCGCTCCAGCCGTTCGAGGCTGGTGTCGAGCGCCTGTCCCACGGCCTGCTCGCCGGGGTCGTGGCTGTCGTCGAAGAACGACAGGTGCACCGTCACCTCGCTGGCCCCGCTGCCGATTCCGGCGACCTGGAGCCAGCCGGTGTAGCCGCCCTGCTCACGGGTGCCCCATTCGAGCCGCATCTGGTCGGGCCGGGCGCGCAGCAGCGCGGAGGTGTCCTCGTCGGTGCGGTCCTCGTGCACGGTGACGGCGGGCAGGTCCCCGGGGTGGACGTGCAGCTCCTCGGGGAGCCAGGTGTCGAGCTGGCCGACGTTGGCGGCCTGGTCGAAGACGTGCTCCGGCAGTGCGGGCATGGTGCGTGAACGCTCGTACTCGGTCATCACGGTACCGTTCCTCGGCTCGGAATCGTTCGACCACACGCATGCCCGCCCTTCCGGCCCTGAAGCCGCGGGGCGCCCCAATCCCACCCGTTCGCCCGGGGCGGCGGCCGCCCCGGGCCGGGGCAAGGAGAAGCCCCGGCTGGACGGGGGAACCAGCCGGGGCGGTCGTGGGGGCGGTGAACGCCAGGTCACCACCAACTGAATGAACGATAAACCACTCTTCGGTGCGGAAGCCAGTCAGCCGCCGTGCCCCCGGTCAGCGCGCCGGAGGCACGGCATCGGCGGTGGGTTCGCTCGCCGGGGCGGTCACGGCCTGGGCCGACAGGGGTGTCGCGATGTCCTCCAGCGACTTGCGTTCCGCGGCGACCGCGAAGAACACCGCCACCAGGCCGCCCAGCACCATCAGCGTGGCGCCGATGCAGAACGCGAGGACGGTTTCGGCGACGACCCCGCTCTCGGTGAGCCGGGCGAAGATCAGCGGGCCGGAGATGCCGCCGGCCGCGGTGCCGATGGCGTAGAAGAACGCGATCGCCATGGCCCGGGTCTCCATCGGGAAGATCTCGCTCACCGTCAGGTACGCCGAGCTGGCACCGGCCGAGGCGAAGAAGAGGACCACGCACCAGGAGGCCGTGAGCGTCGTCTCGGTGAGCCAGCCGTTGCCGAACATCCAGGCGGTGACGTACAGCAGCAGGCCGGAGAGGATGTACGTGCCCGCGATCATCGGGCGGCGGCCCCAGGTGTCGAAGAACCGGCCGAGCAGCAGCGGACCGAGGAAGTTGCCGAACGCGATGACGGCGAAGAAGTAGCCCGTCGAGCCGCTGGGCACGTCGTAGAACTTCACCAGGATCGCGCCGAAGCCGAAGGTGATGGCGTTGTAGAGGAAGGCCTGCCCGATGAACAGGGCCAGGCCCAGCACCGCCCGCCGGGGGTAGGCGCGGAAGAGCGTACGGCCGATCTCCACGAAACCGACGCTGTGGCGCTGCTTGATGGTGATGGCGGCGGCCGGCTCGGGCAGCGGCCGGCCGGTCTCCTCGCGCACCTGCCGCTCGACGTCGGAGACGAGCCGCTCGGCCCCTTCGGCACGGCCGTGGATGAACATCCAGCGGGGGCTCTCGGGGACGTGGCGGCGGACCAGCAGGATGACCAGGCCGAGGACCACGCCGAGGCCGAAGGAGACCCGCCAGCCGATGTCCTTGGGGAGGATGTCGGTGTCGAGGAGCACCACGGACAGCAGGGAACCGCCCACGGCGCCGAGCCAGAAGCTGCCGTTGATGATCAGGTCGACCCGGCCCCGGTACTTGCTGGGGATCAGCTCGTCGATGGCGGAGTTGATCGCCGCGTACTCGCCGCCGATGCCGAAGCCGGTGAGGAAGCGGAAGAGGAAGAACCACCAGGACGAGTACGACAGGGCGGTCAGCGCGGTCGCGACGAGGTAGACCGCCAGGGTGATCAGGAAGAGCTTCTTGCGGCCGTAGCGGTCGGTGAGCCAGCCGAAGAACAGGGCGCCGCAGCAGGCGCCGGCGACGTACAGCGCGGCGGCCACGCCGGTGACCTGGGCACTGCTGATGGCGAGCCCGCTGCCCTCCTCGGAGAGGCGGCTGGCCATGTTGCCGACGATGGTCACTTCGAGGCCGTCGAGGATCCAGACGGTGCCCAGGCCGATCACGATCATCCAGTGCCACCGCGACCACGGCAGCCGGTCCAATCTGGCGGGGACCTTCGTGGTGATGGTCCCGGTCGTCGACTGCCCGAGCTCGCTCATGCGTCACCTCCGAGGCGTAGTAACCGCTTCCAGGTACCCCATGATCAATCCGGCGAAACCGGGTCTGCGCGCCGGCCGGAGGGGTACTCGGCGACGATGAACACAGTGAAGCCAATGGCGGTGGTGACCGGCGCGTCCAGCGGTATCGGCCGGGAACTCGCCAGGCGGTTCGCCGACGAGGGGTTCGACCTGCTGGTGTGCGCGGAGGACGAGGGCCTGGCCGCCGTCGCCGAGGAGCTGCGCGGCCGGGGCGCCGCGGTGCGGGAGGTCCGGGTGGACCTGGCCACCTACGACGGGGTGGAGAAGCTGTACGCCGCCGTCTCCGCGACCCGCAGGCCGGTGGCCGCCGCCGCGCTGAACGCGGGGATCGGCCAGGGCGGGGCGTTCCTGGACACCGACCTCGCCGACGAGGCCCGGGTGATCGACCTGAACATCGCCTCGACGGTGCACCTGGCCAAGCGGCTGCTGCCCGGGATGGTCGAGCTGGCCGAGGGCCGGATGCTGATCACCTCCTCCGTCGCGGCGGCGGTGCCCGGTTCCCACCAGGCCGTGTACAACGCCTCGAAGGCGTTCCTCCAGTCCTTCGCCCAGGGGCTGCGGGATGAGCTCAAGGACTCCGGGGTGACCGTGACCTCGCTGCTGCCGGGCCCCACCGACACGAACTTCTTCCACCGCGCGGACATGGCGGACACCCGGCTCGGCAGGATGAGGAAGGACGATCCCGCCCAGGTGGCCGGGGAGGCGTTCGAAGCCATGATGCGGGGCCGGGAGAAGGTCGTGGCGGGATCGGTGCGCACCAAGGTCCAGGGCGTGGCGAACAAGGTGCTGCCCGACCGGCTGAAGGCCGCCGCGCACCGGCGGCTGGCCGAGCCCCACCCGGACGGCGCCGACCGGCCGGCCCACTGACAACGCCGGCCGGGTCAACGCGATCGGCGCCGCCGGCGGCGGGCCGCCGTGCCGCTACCGGGCGAGCACCTCGGGATTGGCGCAGTGGGCGAGCGGCTCACCGCGCAGGAACCGGCCCGCCTCGGCCGCCACGATCCGGGCGGCCCTGTTGGCCACCTCCTGGCTGGCGCCCGCGATGTGCGGAGTGAGTACGACCCCCGGGGTGGACAGCAGGCGGGCGCCGGCCGGCACCGGCTCGGCGGGGAACACGTCGAACCCGGCCCCGGCCAGGTGCCCGGAGTCCAGCGCGTCGCACACCGCCTCGTAGTCCACCAGGGCGCCGCGCGCGCAGTTGACCAGAACCGAGCCCCGGGGCATCGCGGCGATCTGCGCGCGGCCGATCATGCCCGTGGTCTCCTCGGTCACCCGCGCGTGCAGCGAGACGATCCGGGCGCTCGCGAGCAGCTCCTCCAGACAGACCGGTTCGGCGATCCCCGCCGCGGCCCCGGGCCCCACGTACGGGTCGTGGACCAGGACGCGGGCGCCCATGGCCGCCAGGAGGCGGGCCACCCGGGAACCGATCGCGCCGAAGCCGACCAGGCCGACGGTGCTGCCCGCGATCTCGATACCGCAGGTGTCGTAGTCGTAGTGGTCGCCCCGCCAAGTGCCCCGTCTGAGGTCGGTGTGGACGTCGCCGATGCCGCGCGCGGCGGCCAGGAGCAGGGCCAGGGTGTGTTCGGCGGTGGCGGTGGCGTTGCGGCCGGGCGCGTAGCTGACGGCGACACCGTGCCGGGTGGCCGCGTCCAGGTTGGCGTTGACCGGTCCGCCCCGGCTGACGCAGAACAGCTCCAGGCCGGGGCAGGCGGCCAGGACCCGTTCGGTGAGCGGGGCCAGCTGGGTGACGCAGATCCGTGCCCCGCGCAGCGCCTCGATCAGCTCGTCCTCGCCGCCGCTGGCCTCGTCGACCTCGGCGACCGGTCCGAAGGGCGTGTGCGGCCACGGCAGCCGGATCTCGGTCACCTCCAGGGCCGTCCCCGGGACGGCGGCGCGCAGTTCCCGGGTGAGCAGGCGGGGCAGGACGAAGTGGTCGCCGGCGGCGAGCACGGTGGTGGTCACGGGGATGCTCCAGTCGGTGGGCGGGGAGGGCGGCTCACGGGGTCACGGGCACGTTGAGGCGCAGCAGGGACGCCCGCCCGCCGGGAAGCAGCCGCAGTTCGGTCAGGGCGCCGTTCTCCAGGGCCGGGAAGACCTGGCGGTAGCGGGCGAGTGGGATGCCCAGCAGCTCGCACAGCGCCAGGCGGACGAGGGTGGAGTGGGCGACGACGAGGACCCGCCCGCCGGGAAGTTCGTCGACGAACTCCGTCAGGCAGCGGGTGGCCCGCCGGGCCGCCGCCGCGGGGTCCTCCCCGCGGGGCAGGTGGTGGGTCACCGGGTCGCGGAGGAAGGCGGCCAGCTCGTCGGGGAACTCCTCGGCCATCTCGCTCCGGGTCAGCCCCTCGCCGCGCCCGAAGTCGACCTCCTGGAGTCGTTCGTCCACACGCGGGACCAGGCCCAGGGCGGTGGCGGCTGGTTCGGCGGTGAGCCGGGCCCGGGACAGCGGCGAGCACAGCACCGCGTCCAGCCGCTGCCCGGCTGCCCAGGCGCCGAGGGAGGCCGCCTGCCGGCGCCCGAGCGCGGTCAGCGGCACGTCGGTGCGCCCCGCGTAGCGGTTGTCGGCGTGCCACTCGGTCTCGCCGTGGCGGACCAGGACGAAGTCGGTCACCGCTCGGCCCTTCCGTGCGCGTGCGCCGCCACGGCCGCGTCCAGCCAGCCGCGCCGGGTCAGTTCGTCGACGAAGTCGAGGTAGCGGGGGATCAGCCGGGCCGTGCGCGCGGGGTCGGGGACCAGCTCCCGGCGTACCCGCACCATGGCCGCCGCGGCCCGCTCCAGCGTGGTGCCCGACGCGGTCGCGGCGAGGACCGCCATGCCGACGGCGCCCTCGGCCTGTTCGGGCAGCCGCACGGTACGGCCCAGGACGTCGGCGCGGAGCTGTGACCAGTGTCCGTTGCGGGAGCCGCCGCCGGTGAGGGTGAGGGGACCGCCGACGGGTGCGCCGATGTGGTCCAGATGGTCGAAGCAGAGCCGTTCCACACAGGCCACGCCCAGCAGGCAGGCGTGGAAGTGCCCGGCGTCGCCCCCGGGGTCGCCGAGCACGAAGGGGACGGCGTCGGGGGCGCGGAACGGGAAGCGCTCGCCGCCCCCGGCCGGCGCGTAGGCCACGGCGGTCGGTCCGGAGGCGGCGGCCCGGCGGGTGAGGTCGTCCAGGTCCGCTCCGGGGAAGCGCCGGGCGATCACTCCGGCGCCGCTGCTGGACGCCCCGCCGGGCAGCCAGGAGCCACCGGGGCCGCGGTGGCAGTAGACCACTCCCGCGGGGTCGCGTACCAGGTGGGGGCTGGCGCCCTTGAGGACGAGGGTGGTGCCGAGGACGGAGTTCCAGGCGCCGGGGGTGAGGGCGCCGGCGCCGATCTGCGCGGCGCAGCCGTCCGTCATGCCGGCGACGATCGGTGTACCGGCGGGGATGCCGGTGGCGCGGGCCGCACCGGCGCAGACCGTGCCGATGACGGTGCCCGGCCGTACGACGTCGGGCAGCAGGCCCGGCGGGACGCCGAGCGCGGCCAGCTCCTCCTCCGGCCAGCGCTCCTCGATCAGGTGGTAGCCGGTCTTGAGGGCGTGGCTCGCGTCGCTCGGCAGTTGCCGCCCGGCCAGCCGCCAGGTGATCAGGTCGGCCTGGTGCAGCAGGCGGGCGCCGTCCACGGGCGCGTGGTCCAGCAGCCAGAGCAGTTTCGGCAGCGCCCATGAGGGCTGCATGGAGCGGTAGCCCAGCTCCCGCCACACCTCCGCCCCCGCCTCGTTGACCCGCCCGGTGTACGCGCGGGCGCGCCCGTCGTCGTACATGAGGCCGGGTGTGCGGGGTGTGCCGTGCCGGTCGGCGAGCAGGACGGTGCCCGAGGTGGCGTCGAGCGCCAGGCCGCGGATCCGCCCGGGCGCGATGCCCGCGAGGGCTTCCCGGCAGGCGCCGGCGAGGGCGGACCACCACTCCTCGGGGTCCTGCTCGTGGCGTACGCCGTCGCGCCGGCCCGTCAGCGGGCGGGCCGCGGCGCCCAGCAGGCGGCCGGTGCCGTCCACGGCGACCGCGCGGGCGCTCTGGGTGCCGAGGTCGAGGCCGATGTGGACGGCCTCGGGAGCGGGGGCGTCAGACACGGGCCGCCGCCGGTACGGAGGGGGCGGCGGGCGCCCAGCCGAGGGAGCGGGCGGCGCCGCGCCAGGTGAGGAAGGACGCGTACAGCTCGTCGTAGCGGGCGCCGCGCCCGGGGTCGGGTTCCCAGGTGGAGCCCATCCGGACGTACTTCTCGGCGGCGGCACGCAGGTCGCTCTCCGCGCCGCTGGCCACCAGGCCGGTCAGGAAGGCGCCCTTGGCGCCCGGTTCGGTGTCGGCGCTGCGGGCGGTGGGCACCCCGGTGACGTCCGCGATCAGCCGGCACCACTGGTCGCTGGCGGAGCCGCCGCCGCACAGGCGCAGTTCGTGGACGTCGGTCCCGGAGGCCCGCAGGCAGTCGCGCACGACCATGGACAGGCCCTCGAAGACGGCCCGGGCGAGGTGGCCGGGCGTGTGGTCCAGGGACAGGCCCCAGAAGGTGCCGCGGGCGCGGGGGTCGAGGAAGGGCGCGCGTTCCCCGGCGGGTGACAGGTAGGGCAGGAACGCCAGGCCCCCGGCGCCCGGCGGGGCGGCGGACGCGAGTGCGCCCAGGGCGGCGGGTCCCGCCACACCCAGGGTGCGCGCGGCCCAGTCCAGCACCTCGGTGCCGGAGAGGGTCGCGAAGGCGCGCAGCACGCGGTCGCGGGCCCCGTAGGCGATGGTGACGCCGCACGGCTCGCCGGTGGTGTCCACCCGCCGGGCCACGATCTCCGTGCACAGGGTGGTGCCGAGGATGGCGCACGCCTGGCCGGGGTCGACGACGCCGGCGCCGCGCGCGGTGGAGGCGATGTCGTAGGGCGCCATGACCACGGGCAGGCCGGCGGGCAGGCCCAGTTCCCCGGCGGCGCCCGGGGTGATCCCGGCGACGCGCTCGTGCTCGCCCAGGACCCTGGGCAGCAGGCCGTGCGCCCAGCCCAGCCCGAACAGGTCCAGGAGCCCGGGGTCGTAGTCGCCGGTGGCGTGGTCCAGGAAGGGGGCCGACGCGTCGGACCGGTCGACGGCGGTCGTCCCGGTGAGTCGCAGGAACAGCCAGCCGGCCGCCGTCAGGGCCGTGGCCGAGCGCTCCAGGCGCCCGGGGTCGTGGGCGGCGAGCCAGCCGAGCACCGCGTTGGGCATGCCCGCGCAGGTGAGGGAGCCGTTGCGGCGGTAGGCGTCCGTCAGGACGCCGTCATCGGCCCAGCGGGTCAGCAGCTCGGCGGCGCGCCCGTCGGACCACAGGACCGCCGGACCGGTGGGACGGCCGTCCGCGTCGACCAGCCAGCAGCCGTCGCCCTGCGCGGTGAAGCTCACCAGCCACACCGGGTCGTGGCCGGGGCCGAGCCGCGACAGGACGCCGCGCGCGGTGCGGACCACCCCGTTCCAGACCGCGTCCATGTCCTGCTCCGCCCAGCCGGGGCGGGGCCTGAGGACGTCGGTGCCGGTACGGCAGAGCGCCAGTTCCCGGCCCTGGTCGTCGTGGACGACGGATTTGATCATCGACGTGCCGACATCGATGGTGAGAACCGGCATGACCGGAGTACCTGCCCTTCGCAGTGGCCGCGGGACGGAGCCGTACGGCCGGCCGGCGGACGGCAGCGGGACGCGCCGGCGGGGCGGAGCGGCAACGGACGCCGGGACGTCCGCGTGGCACCGCCCGAGGCCCGTACGGGGTCGCGCCGGGGCCGCGGCCGGCGCCGGCGGCGGCCGGCCCGGGCCTGTCGGGTCCACGTGAGGTTCGCACCACACATTCCCGCCCGCGGCGTGCCCTGTCCACCCCCGCCGGTGGCGTCGGCCCGGAGAGGAGGGCGGCATCACCCGGATGGACGCCCGGCGGGAGCAGCGTCGGGGACTGCGCGGCCCGGTGACGGCCCGAGGTCCGTGCGGACCCCGGCGCCGGCCGGGGAGTTCGGCGCCGGTGTGGTGACGGCGCGCCGGGGCCCGGTGCGGACGGCCGGCCACCGGGGCGGGACGGAGACCGGTGGCCGGCGATTCATTCCCCTGCCGGGGCGCCTCGCGGGGTTTTCGGCGCGGTCGTTGACGCCTGTCGCCCGGCGTCCCATCGTGACGCCTCGGCGCACCGGGCTCCTGCGCGCCCTCCCCGACCCGTACCTGGAAAAGGTGGTTCCCGTGCCCGTCGTCATGGACCCTTCGTCCTCCGCGGGAGAGGCGTCCCGGAGGCACTGGCCGGACCGCGCCGGCATCCCCGGGCCGCTCGCCTGGGGGTTCCTCGGCGTGCTCATTTTCATGATCGGTGACGGGGTCGAAGCGGGCTACCTGTCGCCGTACCTGCTGGGCGAGGGACTGTCGGAGGAACGGGTGGCGCTGCTGTTCAGCGTCTACGGCGTCACGGCGAGTGCGGCCGCCTGGCTCTCCGGGGCGCTGTCGGAGCTGTGGGGGCCGCGCCGGGTGATGGCGCTGGGCCTGGGCGTCTGGGTGGTGTTCCAGGTGGTCTTCCTGGTCATCGCCGTCCCCACGGGTGACTTCGCCCTGCTGCTGGCCGGCTACGGGCTGCGGGGCCTCGGCTATCCGCTCTTCGCCTACGGATTCCTGGTCTGGGTCACGGCGGTGACTCCCGAGCGCCGGCTGGGTTCGGCGGTGGGGTGGTTCTGGTTCGCCTTCACCGGCGGGCTGCCGACGCTGGGGTCGCTGGTCGCCAGCCTGGCGGTGCCGCGTGTCGGCGCGTACGGCACGCTGTGGCTCGCGCTCGGTCTCGTCATGGCGGGCGGCGTGATCGCGCTGCTGCTGGTGCGCGAGCCCACCGGCCGCGGACGCCTGGCACCCGCCGGTGAACGGCCGCTCGCCACGCTGGCGGGGTCGCTCGCCATCGTCTGGCGCGAGCCGCGCGTCGGCGCGGGGGCGGTCGTGCGGGCCATCAACACCGCGCCGCAGTTCGGCTTCCTGGTCTTCCTGCCCGTCTTCTTCACCGAGACCCTGGGGTTCACGCTCAGTGAGTGGCTGCGCCTGCTCTCCGCGATGTTCGCCACCAACATCTTCTTCAACCTGGTCTTCGGCGTGGTCGGGGACCGGATCGGCTGGCAGCGCACCGTCGCCTGGTGCGGCGGCGTGGGCTGCGCGGTGACCACGCTGCTGCTCCACTACGGCACGGTGTGGGCGGGCCACGACCAGGTTCTCGCCACGGTCCTGGTGAGCCTGTTCGGGGCGACGCTGGCCGGTTACGTCCCGCTGTCCGCGCTGGTGCCCTCGCTGGCCCCGGCGCACAAGGGCCAGGCCATGTCGGCCCTCAATCTGGGCGCCGGCGCCAGCGCCTTCATCGGCCCGGCCCTGGTGGGGTTGCTCCTGGGACCGCTGGGGGTGGCCGGGGTGATGTGGGTCTTCGCGCTGCTGTACCTGGCCGGCGCCGTGCTGACGGTGTTCCTCCGGCGGCCCGCCGGGTAGTGCCCGGGCCTGAGGGGTACCCGCCCGCTGCCGGCCCGGCGCCTCGGACCGGCGGAAACGATTTTCCGGAGGCACCACGATGAGCGACGGCCTGTACGAGAACACTCCCTCCCAGGCGGAGGGCGAGCGGGAGCCCGACGAGGAGCAGCCCGAGCGGCCGGGCGGGGACCCGGGCACCGGCGGCTCCGAGGTGCCCCGGACGACCCCCTCCCAGGCGGAGGGCGAGCGCGGCCCGGACGAGGCCTGAGCCGTGGCCGGGCGGGGGGCGCGGCGGGTGCGCCCGGCGGCGCTGCGCTGCCGCTGGCTCACCCAGTGCTTCGTCCACTGGCCCTACCCTCCCGAACAGGTGCAGCGGCTGCTGCCCCCCGGGTTCGTCGCGGACGAGTACCGGGGAGCGGCCTGGGTGAGCCTCACCCCGTTCCGGATGACCGCGGTGCGGCCCCACCCGGTCCCCGCGCTGCCGGGACTGCCCGGCTTCGCCGAGACCAACCTGCGTACCTACGTGCGGCGCCCCGACGGCCGGGACGGGCTGTGGTTCTTCTCGCTGGAGGTCACCCAGCCGCTGATGCTGGGGGCCGTCGCGGCCGGCGCCCCCTACCGGCTCGGTCGGCTGCGGGTGGCGCGGGAGGGCGGGCGCGTGGTGTACAGCGGCGCCCGGTACGGCGGCGGGGCCTCCTACCGTCTGGTGGTGCGCCCCGGTGAGCGGCTGGCTCCCCGGCCGGAGCTGGACGTGTGGCTGACCGACCGGTGGCGGGCGTACACCCGCCGGCTGGGCGTGGTGTGGGAGATCCCGGCCGAGCACGAGCCCTGGCCCCTGCGGGAGGCCGCGGTCGAGTCCCTGGAGGAGAATTTGCGCGTGGCGGCGGGCCTGCCCCCGTGCGCGGAGCCGCCGCTGGTGCGCTACTCGCCGGGCGTACGGGACGTCCGGCTGGGCCTGCCGCGGCCGGGCTAGGCGCACTGGCCGGAGACGTTGATCGATCGTGAGCAGGGGGGCTGGTTGCCGCGTGCGGTACGCGGCCGGTGCTGGTGGTACTGGTGCAGCCACGCGACGAGGGTGTCGCGGCGCTCGGCCTCAGACTGGGACCGGGCGGCGACCTCGCTGATCGACCACCCGCCCTCGACGACGGGAAGGGCCACCTCGAGTCCGTGGCGCGGGGCGGGGCAGCGTTCGGGTGCGACCTGGCAGGGGCCCTCCTGGACCGGGGGGCCCAGGAGGGTCGAGTACTCGTTCGAACACAGGGCGACCGCATGGTCTTGTGCAGACGTGCGCTCAGCGGCCGAGCAGCGGCAGGAGAGCGCGAGCGAACTCAACCGGGACCGCGCTCGCGCCCACGTGGTTGCCGGGCATCTCGATCAAAGGCAGGCGCAGCAGAACGGCCAGGGCATCGGCCGCCCGACGCGCCATCTGGTGATGGCTCAGCGAGCCGGCGCACACGGTCAGCCGGGCTCGACGCAGGACCTGGATGTCGGGCTCGTAGAAGACGCTGGGGCCGGCCATCCGGCCGAGGAAGTAGCGGTTCTTGTCGAGTTCTTCAGGCGGTAGCTCCGGCAGGGCGATATGCGTGGGCGGCGCCTGGTCCGGGCCTGTGTGGTGGGCGGCGCCGCTGAGATCGAAGAACTCCTGCACGGCTCGCTGAGGGTCAGTCGTCGCGACAGCGAACGCCGACGCGGCGCGGTCGGCGAGGGCGGCATCGTCCAGGAGGGTGATCAGGGGCGGCTCGTGCAGTACGGCCGATCCGACGAGGTCGGGATGCCGCTTGGCCAGTTGGAGAAGGGTCACGGCCCCGCCGCTCGTGCCGACGAAGGTCGCCGGCGCGCCGGTGAAGGTGTCGACCAGCGCGGCGAGGTCTTCAGCGAGGACTTCAGGCGTTGGTGCGGCCATTCCGCGCGTCATGCGACTGGCCCCGATGCCGCGAGGATCATGGGTGACGACGGTGAACTGTCCCGCCAGCTCGTCTGCGAGAGCTGCGAACCCGGCTCGCCCCGCCGGCGCGCCGACGAGGAAGAGGAGTGGTCCCGTCCCCTGGACGCTGTAGGCGATCGTCGTGTCGGGTCGCTCAAGAACGTCCGGTGAGTCGGTCACTTGATCGGTGTAGTCCGCGATCTTGCGGGTGATCACCTCAAGGGCACGGTCCAGCGCCTCACGGCGGTCCTCGACGCGCTGGCGATGCGCGGTGAGCAGCTCCAGCCGCAACCGCGACGGGTCGGTGACTTCGGTGTCGGCGCCGGTGAACCGCGCGATGTCGGCCAGGGGCATTCCTGTCTCGCGCAAGTGGACCAGCATGCGGATCAAGTCGACATCGGCGGCGACGTACTGTCGGCGCCCAGCAGTGTCACGCCGAGGGGCAGGCAAGATCCCCTGTCGCTCGAAGTACCGCAGTGTGTCGGGTTCAAGACCCGCACGCGCGGCGACCTCTCCGATACCGAACCGCTCTTCTCGCTCACTCATGGCGCAAGCCTCGGACCTGGACCTCGGTTCAGGTCAAGCGAGGATCTCCGAACCGCGACCTGAGTGTGAGCTCGACCCATGTCCCCGGTCAGTACAGCCGGGCGGTGTCCGTCGTCGTGGGTGGCGCGTTTCCCGGCGCCGGCCCCCTTGGCAGTGGACGGCTCCGCCGCGATGGTTGTCATGTACCCGACTTTCTGCCCCGTTCCACCGGCCTTCCGACGAGGGAGTCTCCATGGACCGTGCCGGACCCACCCGCCGGCGGCTGCTTCGCGGCGCCGCCCTCGCCACGGCCACCGCCGGTCTCGCCGCGCTGACCGGCCGGGCCGCCGCCGGCGCCGCCTACCCGGTGACGCACTGGATACCGGCCAGCCCCGCCAACTACACGGCGGCCGACCGCCCCGCGAGCCATCCCGTCCAGTACGTCGTCATCCACGTCACCCAGGAGACCTTCCAGGACGCCATGCGGATCTTCCAGGACCCCGCCCGCCGGGTGTCCGCCCACTACATGGTGGCCTCCGGTGACGGCTACATCGGCCAGTTCGTCCGCGAGCGGGACATCGCCTGGCACGCCGGCGACTGGACGTACAACACCCGCAGCATCGGCATCGAGCACGAGGGCTGGGTGGACCGGCCGGAGTGGTTCACCGACGTGCTGTACCGGCGCTCGGCCATGCTCACCGCCGCGATCTGCGACCGCTACGGCATACCCCGCACGCGCGAACGCGTCATCGGCCACCACGAGGTCCCCGGCGCCACCCACACCGACCCGGGCCCGCTGTGGGACTGGACCCGCTACATGCGGCTGGTCGGCCACTACTGAGGCCCACCGCCCCGCCCGTGGTCCTGGCCGCCCGGGCGGACGAACCGGCCACTCCACGCCCCGCCGCCCGCCCGGGCCCCTGCCGGCGCGCACCGCCGGTATGCCACCGCGCCGTGCACCAGCCGGAACCCGCCCCGGTGCCGCCGGGAGCACACTGGGCGTGCGACAACGGCGCATCGGGTGTGCCACTGCCCGCGGCACCCGCCCGCTTCTCCGTCAGCGCTGCCGCTCGGTGCTTCTCCCCTGCCGCACGGACCGGGACATCCCTCCCGGCTGGGGGCGAGGCCGCGGGGAGAGGGGGCTTGAGCCCGCGCGCGGCATCCGGCCCGCGCGGGGCGCGGCGCACGGCCCGCGCACCTGGTCCCCGACCGTGGCCCCGGCGCACCGACCGGCGGTTTCTCGCCGCCGATGGGCTTACTCCACGATCAACGGGGAACCCGGGGCCGCAGAGCGGGCCGCCCGGAGCGGCCCGACCGGGCGGCGGGCAGATTCCCCGCTCCGGCGTCTTCGAGGAGTGGTCGTGACAGTTTCCATAGCGCCCGACGCAGGGCTTGAGGAGGATCCCGGGGCCGCGGCCCTGCCGCTGAGTCCGGACCGTACGACGCGGATCGGCGGTGCGGTATGTGCGGGCTGAGCGGAGAGATCCGGTTCGACGGCGGGCGGCCCGACATCGCCGCCGTCGAGCGGATGACGGACCGGCTGGCGGCCCGTGGGCCGGACGGCCGCGGAGTGTGGTCCCAGGGGCCGGTGGCACTCGGCCACCGCCGGCTGAAGATCATCGATCTGTCGGAGCGCGGCGCCCAGCCGATGACCGACACCGAGGCCAGGCTGACCGGCGTGTTCAACGGCTGCGTCTACAACTACCGCCAGCTCCGGGACGAGCTGCGGGGCCTGGGCCACACCTTCTTCTCCACCTCGGACACCGAGGTGCTGCTCAAGGCCTACCAGGAGTGGGGCACGGACTGTGTCGACCACTTCATGGGCATGTTCGCCTTCGCCGTCGTCGAGCACGACACCGGCCGGCTGGTGCTGGCCCGCGACCGGCTGGGCATCAAGCCGCTGTACCTGTCGCAGACCCCCGGCAGGCTCCGGTTCGCCTCGACGCTGCCGGCCCTGCTGGCGGGCGGCGACGTGGACACCTCGCTGGACCCGGCCGCGCTGCACCAGTACCTCAGCTGGCACGCCACGGTGGCCGCGCCGCGCACCGTCCTGTCCGGGGTGCGCAAGCTGCCCCCGGCCACGGTGCGGGTGGTGGAGCCGGACGGCAACTACCAGGACCGCTGCTACTGGCAGCCCTCCTACACCCGGCGCCCCGAGCACGCGGGCATGGACGCGGCCGACTGGCGGGACGCGGTGCTGGACTCGCTGCGCACGGCGGTGCGCCGCCGCATGGTGGCCGACGTCCCGGTGGGCGTGCTGCTCTCCGGTGGCCTGGACTCCAGCCTGATCGTGTCGCTGCTGGCCGAGGAGGGGCAGCGGGACCTGGCCACCTTCAGCGTGGGCTTCGAGTCGGAGGGCGGCGAGGAGGGCGACGAGTTCCGGTACTCCGACCTGATCGCCCAGCGCTACGGCACCGACCACCACCAGCTCCTGGTCCCCTCCGACCGGGTGTCGACCGCGCTGGACGGGGCCGTCGCGGCCATGAGCGAACCGATGGTCAGCCATGACGTGGTCGCCTTCCACCTGCTGTCGGAACTGGTCTCCAAGGAGGTCAGCGTCGTCCAGAGCGGTCAGGGCGCGGACGAGGTGTTCGCCGGCTACCGCTGGTATCCGGACCTGGCCGCCGTCGAGCGGGAGGCCGAGCCGGAGCAGTACGCCAAGGTGTACTTCGACCGGCCGCACGCCGACCTCGGCCGGATCCTCCAGCCGCACCTGCTCACCGAGGACGACGTGTCCGGCCGGTTCGTGCGCGAGCACATGGCGGTGCCCGGTGCCGAGACGGCGCTGGACGCGGCGCTGCGCCTGGACACCCATGTGATGCTCGTGGACGACCCGGTCAAGCGGGTCGACAACATGACCATGGACTGGGGCCTGGAGGCCCGTACGCCGTTCCTGGACCACGAGCTGGTGGAGCTGGCCGCGGCCTGTCCGCCCGAGCTGAAGCTGGCGCAGGGCGGCAAGGGCGTGCTGAAGGACGCGGGACGGGCAGTACTGCCCCGGGAGGTCGTGGACCGGCCCAAGGGCTACTTCCCCGTACCGGCCATCCGCCACATGGCGGGCCCGGTGCTGGAACGTGTCCGCGAGGCCCTGTACGCGCCCGAGGCCAAGGCACGCGGCGTCTTCCGCGACGACTACGTCGCCGAACTCCTCGCCGCCCCCGACGCCCACCGCACCAACCGCGGGGCGAACGCCCTGTGGCACATCGCGTTGCTGGAGATATGGCTGCAGACGCACGGAATCAACTGACCGTCCCGGTGGGTGCGACGGCCACCGCGACCGCCACCCCGACCGGTGGCAGTCCCGCCCCGGCGCCGCCCGTACCGCCGCCGGCGGCCGACCCGGTGGGGATGGCCGCCCTACCCGTGCCGCCCACCGGTACGGCCGGGGCGGCGCCCGTACCGGTTCCGCTCGCCGACACGGCGGGCGTGCGGGACACCCCGCAGCCGCTGGTCTCCCACGGGTGCTGGTACCCGTCGGTGGACCCGACGGGCGAGCACGTCGCCTTCATCTGCGACCGCACCGGCGTGCCGCAGCTGTGGACCGGGCCCGTCAGCGGGGATCCCGGTGGCGGCGGCCTGCACCTGCTGGACTCCGAACCCGACCCGGTCACCGAGGTGGCCTGGTCGCCCGACGGCCGCTGGATCGCCTACACCGTCGCCCCGGGGGGCGGCGAGCACACCCGGGTGCTCTGCGTGCGCCCCGACGGCACCGGCCGCCGGCTGCTGGCCGGTGCCGGGGCGGGCAGTTCGGCCTATCTGGGCTGCTGGGCGCGCGACGGCTCGGCGGTGGCGGTGACGGTCGCCGAACCGCCTCCCCCGGCCGGGCCCGCCCCGGACGAGACGGGCCTCGGTGACCTGCCCGCCGGCTGGGCGGAGCGGGACGGGCGCCCCACCCTGCTCGACGGGGGCTCCGGGGACACCGGTGACCGGCTGGCCGCCTACCTGGTCGACCCGGACGCAACGGGTTCGCCCGTGCTGCTCGCCACCGAGACGGACGCCGCGACCCTGCGGGTGTGCGACCTCAGCGAGGACGGGCGGCTGGCCCTGCTGCGGCGCGGACCGCGCGGACGGCGCGAGGCGGTGGTGGTGCGCACCGGGGATCCGCGCGCCCGATTCACCGTGCGGGTCGCCGACGGCGATCCGTGGATCGGCCGGTTCTCGCCGGACGGCCGCACCCTGTGGCTGCGCAGCGACCAGGAGCGCGAGTTCGCCGGTCTGCTGGCGGCCGGGCTGGACGACGAGGGCGCGGGCACCGGTCTGACCGTGGTGGCGGAGCGCGAGGGCAGCGACCTCGAACTGCTGGCGTTCGTCGAGGACGGCCGCCGCGCGGTGCTGTCGTGGAACGTGCGGGGGGCGAGCGAGCTCGCCACGCTGCCCTTTCCGGGCGGCGGGGTGGCCGGGGAGGTGGAACTGCCGCACGAGGTGGTCACCCGGATCACCCGGGCCGGGCCGGGCGGGATGGTGCTGGCCCTGTCGGGCTCCCAGCGGCGCCCCGGGGTGTGGTGGCTGCCCGGCGACGCCCCGGCCACCCGCACCGCGTGGTCCTCGCGCGACGAGGACGCCGTGCCGCCCGGCCGGCCGCCGGTGCGTCCGGTGCCGCTGCGGCCCAGGGCCCGCGACGGGCTGGCGCTGGGCGGCTGGTACTACCGGGCACCGGGCCGCGACCCCGGGCATCCCGCGCCGTGCGTGATCCACCTGCACGGCGGTCCCGAGGAGCAGGAACGGCCGGTGTTCGACCCGCTGTACCACGAGTTGCTGGGCCGCGGCCTGGACGTGTTCGCGCCCGACGTGCGCGGCTCCTCCGGCTGGGGACGGTCGTTCATGGACGCCGACCTGGGTACGGGGCGGTTCGCCGCGATCGACGACGTGGCCGACTGCGCGGCGCACGCCATCCTGACCGGGCGGGCCGACCCGGCGCGGCTGGCCGTGATGGGGCGCTCCTACGGCGGCTATCTGACGCTGGCGTCACTCGTCTGGCACCCGGACCTGTTCCGTACCGGTGTCGCGGTGTGCGGCATGTCGGACTTCGCGACCTTCTTCGCCGGCACCGAGCCGTGGATCGCCGAGTCGGCGGCCCACAAGTACGGCCATCCGGAACGCGACCGGGAGCTGCTGCGCGCCCTGTCCCCCATGAGCCGGGTCGACGCGCTGCGCGTACCGCTGCTGGCGGTCCACGGTGAGCACGACACCAACGTGCCGCCGGGCGAGTCCGAGCAGGTGGTGCGCGCGGCCCGGGAGCGCGGCCTGCCCGCCCGGATGCTGACGCTGCGCGACGAGGGGCACGAGTTCCTGCGGGCGGACAACCGGCGGTTGTTCCGCCGCGCCGCCGCGGACTGGCTGGAGGCCCACCTGACGGCCTGACCCGGTGCGGAGCCGGTCACCTGTGCATAAAGTGACGAGAGGGGGACCGTACGTACGTCGCCGCGGAAGCGACAGAACGTGGAGGCGCAGACGCATGATCCCCCCGCTCGCCTCGTACGCCGTGGTCATCCCGACCGTGGGCCGCGACTGCCTCGCGGACTGCCTGGCCGCGCTCGCCGCCAGCCGCGGCCCGGAGCCGAGCCGGGTCGTGCTGGTGGACGACCGCCCCGGCTCCCCGGACGGCGGACTGCCACTGGACGCGCTGGGCCCGCTCGCCGACCGGGCGCTGGTGCTGCGCAGCGGCGGGCGCGGCCCCGCCGCCGCCCGCAACACCGGGCTGCGGGCCGTGGACGAGCCGTGGACGGTGCTGCTGGACGACGATGTACGGGTGGGCGCGCACTGGCGCGAGCAACTGGTCCGGGACCTGGCCGAGGCGTCACCCGACGTGGGTGGCGTACAGGGCGTCCTGGAGGTGCCGTTGCCCGCCGACCGCCGGCCCACCGACTGGGAGCGCAACACGGCCGGCCTGCGGGACGCCCGGTGGGCGACCGCCGACATGGCGTACCGCACCGAGGTCCTCACCGCGGTCGGTGGTTTCGACGAACGCTTCACCCGGGCCTTCCGCGAGGACGCCGACCTGGCCCTCCGGGTCGTCGACGCGGGCTGGCGCGTCCGGCGCGGCGAACGGCGCACCCGGCACCCGGTGCGGCCGGCCGACCGGTGGGTCTCGCTGCGGGCGCAGAAGGGCAACGCGGACGACGCCCTGATGGTCCGGCTGCACGGTCCGGACTGGTGGGAGCGGGCCGCTGCGCCGCGCGGCCGGATCCGCCGGCACGCGGCGGTCACCGCGGCCGGGCTCGGCGCGGCCGGGCTGGCCCTGGCCGGGCGGCGGCGGGCCGCGGCGCTGGCGGCGGCCGGCTGGGCGCTGGGCACGGTGGAGTTCGCCCGGGCGCGGATCGCGCCCGGGCCCCGGACCGTGGACGAGATCCTGACGATGGCGGCCACGAGCGCGCTGATCCCGGCCGTCGCCACCTGGTACCGGCTGTCCGGGCGGTGGCGGCACCGGGCGGCGGCCGGCTGGGACGGCGGTGGCGTATGAGACGTCCGGCGGCGGTGCTGTTCGACCGTGACGACACGCTCGTCGAGGACGTCCCCTACAACGGCGACCCGGAACGGGTCCGGCTCATGCCGGGCGCGCGCGAGGCGCTGCGGCTGCTGCGGGCGCGCCGGATCCCGGTCGGCGTGGTCTCCAACCAGTCGGGCATCGGACGCGGTCTGCTGAGCGAGGCGGACCTGCGGGCGGTCAACGCCCGCGTCGAGGCCCTGCTCGGCCCGCTGGACGCCTGGCTGCACTGTCCCCACCTGCCCGGCGACGGCTGCGGCTGCCGCAAGCCGTCGCCCGGGCTGGTGCTGGAGGCCGCCCGCCGGCTGGGCGCGCGGCCCGAGGAGTGCGTGGTGATCGGCGACATCGGCGCGGACATGGGGGCGGCGTCGGCGGCCGGCGCCCGGGGGGTACTGGTGCCGACGGCGCGGACACTGCCCGAGGAGGTGGCGGCCGCGCCGCGGGTGTGCCCGGACCTGCTCAGCGCGGTACGGCTGGTACTGCGCGGCGACCGCCGGGGGACGCCGTCGTGAGGGCCCTCGTCGTCCGCCTGGACAGCTTCGGGGACGTGCTGCTGGCCGGTCCCGCCGTACGGGCGGTCGCCCACCGGGCCGAACGGGTGGCGCTGCTGTGCGGGCCGCGCGGGGCACCGGCCGCCCGGCTGCTGCCGGGCGTGGACGAGGTGCTGGTGTGGGAGGCACCGTGGGTGGGCTTCACCCCGCCGCCGGTCGACCGCGGCGACATCGACCGCCTGGTGACCCGTCTCGCCGCCGCCCGGGCCGACACGGCGCTCGTCCTCACCTCGTTCCACCAGAGCCCGCTGCCCGCCGCGCTGCTGCTGCGCATGGCGGGTGTCCCCCGCATCGCCGCGGACAGCGTGGACGCGCCCGGTTCGCTGCTCGACGTACGCCACCGGCGCGCGCCGCGCGTCCATGAGGCCGAGGCGGCGCTCGACCTCGCCGGGGCGGCGGGCTTCCCCCGCCCGCCGGGTGACGACGGGCGGCTGCGGGTGCGGCACCCGCCGGGCGCGGCCGAGCTGACCGGCCCCGGCCCGTACGTCGTGGTGCATCCCGGCGCGAGCGTCGCCGCCCGCCGGTGGAGCGCGGAGCGGTGCGCCCAGGCGGTCCGGGTGCTGACCGGCGCCGGCCACCGGGTCGTGGTGACCGGTGGCCCCGACGAGCGGGAGCTGACCGGGTTCGTCGCGGGCGGCCGCGGGCTGGACCTGGGCGGGCGCACGGCGCCGCCGCAACTGGCCGCCGTCCTGGCGGGAGCGGGCGCGGTGGTGGCGGGCAACACCGGCCCGGCGCACCTGGCGGCGGCCGTCGGCACTCCGATCGTCTCGCTGTTCTCGCCGGTGGTGCCCGCCGAGCGCTGGGGCCCGTACGGCGTGCCGCACGTCCTGCTGGGCGACCAGGTGGCGCCCTGCGCGGACAGCCGCGCCCGCGAGTGCCCGGTGCCGGGGCACCCCTGCCTGAACGGGGTGACGGCGGAGGACGTGCTGGCCGCGGTGGAGAAACTGCTGGAGGGCGCCCCGTGACCGGGCGGCGCCCGGCCGGCGCGGCGCCGGACGGGCCACGTGCCGCGCCCGTAGGGGCCGGCCGCCCGCGGGTCCTGGTGCTCCGGGCCCTGGGGCTCGGGGACCTGCTGGCGGGCGTGCCCGCGCTGCGGGCGCTGCGGCGGGCCTTCGGCGGCTACGAGATCGTGCTCGCCGCCCCCCGGGAGCTCGCCGGGGCCGCCTCGGCCAGTGGCGCCGTCGACACCCTGCTGCCCGCCAGGGCGCCCGGCCGGGCCGTACCGCCCGCCCTGGCGTGGACCGGGCCGCCGCCCGAGGTGGCCGTGGACCTGCACGGCAACGGACCGCCCAGCCACCGGCTGCTCCAGGGGCTGCGGCCCGGCCGGCTGCTGGCGTTCGCGCACCCCGGCACTCCGGAGATCCAGGGCCCGGTGTGGCGGGCCGACGAGCACGAGCGGGCCCGCTGGTGCCGGTTCCTGGAGTGGTACGGCATCCCGGCCGACCCCGCCGACCTGCGGCTGGCACCGCCCGGCGCCCCCTGCCCCGCGCCCGGCGCCGTCGTGGTGCACCCGGGAGCCGACTCCGGGGCGCGGCGGTGGCCCGCCGAGCGGTACGCGGCCGTGGCCGGCGAACTGCGCGGGCACGGGTACCGGGTGGTCCTCACCGGGGGCCCCGGCGAGGACGGACTGCTGGCCCGGGTGGCCGGGCCGGCCGGACTGGACCGCGTGGACGTCCTGGCCGGCGGACTGCCGTTCGGCGAGCTGGCCGCGCTGTTCGCCGGCGCCGCCGCCGTGATCAGCGGCGACACCGGCATCGCGCACCTGGCGGTGGCGTACGGGACCCCCTCCGTCACCCTGTTCGGACCGGTTCCGCCCGACCTGTGGGGGCCACCGCCGGGCACCCGGCACGTGGCGCTGTGGCACCCCGGCCCGCCGGGCGACCCGCACGGGCGGGAGCCCGACCCCCGGCTGCTGCGCATCCAGCCCGAGGACGTCCTGAAAGCCCTGCTCGACCACCCGGAGGTGGCCCGGCCGTGACAGAACCGCGCACCACCGTCGTGGTGATCACGCACAACCGCCGGGAACAACTGCTGAGCACGCTCGACCGGCTGGCCGGGCTGCCCGAGCGGCCCCCGGTGATCGTGGTCGACAACGCCTCGACCGACGGCACCCCCGGGGCCGTCGCCCGCCGTCACCCCCGGGTCACGGTGCTGGCGCCCGGCCGCAACCTGGGCGCGCCGGGCCGCACCCTCGGGGTGCGCCACGCCAGGACGCCGTACGTGGCGTTCAGCGACGACGACTCGTGGTGGGAACCGGGTGCCCTGGCCACCGCCGAACGGCTGCTCGACGCCCACCCCCGGCTCGGGCTGCTCGCGGCCGGCGTCCGGGTGGGGCCCGACGGCGGACCCGACCCCCTCAACGACCTCCTCGCGGCCTCGCCGCTGGGGCGCGCGCCCGACCTGCCCGGGCCCCAGGTCCTGGGCTTCCTGGCGTGCGCGGCGGTGGCTCGGCGCGAGGCGTACCTGGAGGCGGGCGGCTACCACCCGATCCTCTTCCTGGGCGGCGAGGAGACGCTGCTCGCCTACGACCTGGTCACCCGGGGCTGGGGGGTGTGCCACTGCCCCGAGGTGGTCGCGGTGCACCGCCCGACCGGCGGGGTGCGGCCGGGGCGGCCCGCCACGCAGCGCCGCAACGCCGTGCTGACGGCGTGGCTGCGCCGCCCGGCGGCCGTGGCGCTGCGGCACACCCGGGCGCTGGCCCTCGACGCGCGGCGCGACCCGGAGGCCCGTACGGCGCTGCGCGAACTGGCCGAGCGGTTCCCGGCCGCGCTGCGCGTCCGCCGGCCGCTGCCCGCCGCGGTGGAGGCGGCGGCACGCCGTCTGGACCTGGAAGGAACCGCGCCGTGACCGACCCCCGCACCACCGTCGTGGTGATCACCCACAACCGGCGGGACGAACTGCTGCACACGCTGGACCGGCTGGCCGGGCTGCCCGAGCGGCCCCCGGTGATCGTCACCGACAACGCGTCGAGCGACGGCACCGCCGAGGCCGTCCGCCGGCGGCATCCCGGGGTCACGCTGCTGACCCCGGGACGCAACCTGGGCGCCGTGGGGCGCAACATCGCCGTGCGCCGGGCCGGCACGCCGTACGTCGCCTTCTGCGACGACGACTCCTGGTGGGAACCCGGGTCCCTGGCCCGTGCGGCGGACCTGCTGGACCGGCACGAGCGGCTGGTGGCGGTGACCGCGCGGATCCTCGTCGAGCCCGGTGGCCGGGAGGACCCGATCGTGGCCGAGCTGCGCGACTCGCCCATCGAGGGGCCCGACTGGCTGCCCGGCCCGGCACTGGGCTCCTTTCTGGCCGCCGCCACCGTGCTGCGCGCCGACGCGTTCCTCCGGGCGGGCGGCTTCAGCGAGCGCCTGTGGCTGGGCGGCGAGGAGGAACTGCTGGCCACGGACCTGGCCACCAGCGGCTGGTGGCTGGCGTACGTGCCGGAGCTGACCGTCCACCACGCGCCGTCGGTGGCCCGGGACGCCACGCTGCGCCGGATCCACGGGCTCCGCAACACCCTGTGGTTCTGCTGGCTGCGCCGGCCGCTGGTGCCCGCGCTGCGCAGGACGCTCTTCCTGGCCCGTACCGTGCCGCGCGACCGCGCGTCGGTGCGGGCGTTCGCGCTGGCGCTCGCCGGACTGCCGTGGGTGGTGCGGGAAAGAAGAGTGGTACCACCCGCAGTGGAGGAGCGGCTGCGGCGGCTGACCCACGCGCAGAACCACTCCACGGCCCGCCGCTACGTGGGCTGAGCCCGGCCGGCGCGCCGGCCACGGACCGAGCGGAGAGACACCATGACGCATGCCGCGAGTCATGCCTTTTGTGCCGGTTCATCCGGCTGTTCGAGGGTACCCGCCGCGACATGATCACCATTGGGGTCGAGGAGGAGTACCTGCTGGTGGACCCGGCCTCCTGCCTGCCGGTCCCGCTCGGCGAGCAGGTGCGCGCGGCGGCCGGCCTGGAGCCGATCGTGGACGGCAGGGAAGTGCAGTCCGAGCTGCTCCAGGCCCAGGTCGAGGTCGCCACCCCGGTCTGCACCGACCTGGAGGAGGTCGGCGGTCATCTGCTGCGGCTGCGCCACGCGCTGGGGGACGCGGCGGAGAAGAACGGCTGCCGGATCGTGGCCTGCGCGACCGCCCCGTACCGGGAAGCGATCCCGGTCCCGGTCACCGAGCAGGCCCGCTACATCGCCATGCGCTCCCAGGCCCCGCAGCTCGTCGCCGAGCAGCTCGTCAACGGGATGCACGTGCACGCGGCGGTACCGGACCGGGAGATGGGCGTCGCCGTCCTGAACCGGATCCGGGTCTGGCTGCCGGCCCTGGTGGCCATGTCGGCGAACTCGCCCCTGTGGGACGGCAAGGACACCGGTTTCGCCAGCTGGCGCACCGTGATCTTCGGCCGCTGGCCGGTCAGCGGCCCGCCGCCAGCCTTCGACGGCCTGGCCGACCACGAGAAGCGGGTGCGGACGCTGCTGGAGTCGGGCGTCATCACCGACACCGGGCAGCTCTACTGGCAGGCCCGCCTGTCCGAGCGGTACCCGACGGTCGAGGTGCGCTGCGCCGACGTCCAGCTCCGGGCGGACACCGCGGTGATGTTCGCGGGCATCGTCCGCGGCCTGGTGGCCACCGCGATCCGCGACGAGAAGGCCGGCGTCCCGGCCCCCTCGTGCTCCCCCGAGCTGCTCCAGGCGGCGAACTGGCACGCCGCCCGCCACGGCCTGAGCGGCCTGCTGGTGGACCCGGAGGGCAAGGCCCGCAGCGCCGGTGACGTCCTGTGCATGCTGATCGACATCATCACCCCGGCCCTGGACGAGGCCGGGGACACCCGCGAGGTGACCTCGCTGCTGCACCGGCTGCTCCAGGACGGCACGACGGCCGACCGGCAGCGCCGGGCGCTGGCCGAGGGCGGCCTGCCGGCGCTGACCGACCTCCTGGTGACGGAGACGGTCGCCCCGTAGGGGGTGGGGGCCTTCGGCCGGGCGCACGACGGGGGCCACGGGTCGCCGGAACCGGCGGCGGTCCGCGGGGTGCGGCCGGCCGCCGCGCCACCGCCCCGCGGTCCGGAGCGCCCGGCCCGGCCCGTCACGGGCGCTCCCGCCGCGGACCGTCCGCCGCAGCCGGCACAGCCGGCGCGGTGGTCGCCGCACGCGGAGCCCGCCCGTCCCGGCCGATCACCGGCCGCCCCAGGCCGGCCCCGGGGCGGGCCGCTCCCCGGAAGTCTCCCCGGCCGCCGCCGGCCCGAGCGGGGGGCCGCCGGCCGGTCACCGGCCGCTCCGGCCGGGCCCGGGGCCACCCCCACCCGGCGGCCGGCCGGGACCCGCCACCCCACCCCTCCGGACGCCGCTCACCCTGTGTGCGCAACCCGAATGGCCCAGACCACCGCGCCACGCGCCCCCGTTCGGCCGAGCCTGGTCGCAGGTGCACAGGGGGACTCGCGTTCACACCGAACCCGAGGTGCGGGACATCGCGCTCCGCACACGTCCGGAGGAGATCGCATGAACACACCCGTCTCGCGCGGCTGGCAACACGCCGTGGTCACCGGCGGCGCCGGCTTCGTCGGTTCACACCTGTGCACCGCCCTGCTGGACGCCGGCACCGAGGTCACCTGCGTCGACGACTTCAGCACCGGGCAGCGGGCGAACATATCCGCGCTGCTCGACCGCCCCGGGTTCACCCTGGTCGAGGCGAACGTCTCCGAACCGTTCGCGGTGCGACGGCCGCCCGACCTGGTGCTGCACTTCGCCTCCCCCGCCTCCCCCGCCGACTACCTGCGCCTGCCGCTGCACACCCTGGAGGCCGGCAGCCTCGGCACCCGCCACGCCCTCGCGCTGGCGCACGGCTCCGGGGCCCGCTTCCTGCTCGCCTCGACCTCCGAGGTGTACGGCGACCCCCAGCAGCACCCGCAGAACGAGCGGTACTGGGGCAATGTGAACCCGGTCGGCCCGCGCAGCGTCTACGACGAGGCCAAGCGGTTCGGCGAGGCGCTGACCACGGCGCAGGCCGACGCCCACGGCACCGACACCGGCATCGTCCGGCTGTTCAACACCTACGGTCCGCGCATGCGCGGCCACGACGGCCGGGCGGTGCCCACCTTCGTACGCCAGGCGCTGGCCGGCGAACCGCTCACGGTGACCGGCGACGGCCGCCAGACCCGGTCGCTGTGCTACGTGGACGACACCGTGCGCGGCGTCCTCGCCGCGGCGGCGAGCGGGCTGCGCGGCCCGGTGAACATCGGCAACCCGGCCGAGGTCACCATGCTGGACCTGGCGCGGCTGGTCATCGCCCTCACCGGTTCGCGTTCCGAGATCCGCTTCATCGAACGGCCCACGGACGACCCGGCCGTACGCTGCCCCGACATCACCCTGGCCCGCGACAAGCTCGGATGGGAGCCGCGGGTGGCCGCCGAGGAGGGCCTGCGGCGCACGATCGCCTGGTTCCGCGGCCACCTCGACGACGGCTCCTGACACCGTCGCCCCTCACCCGGCCGGGGCCCCACCCACGGACCCGGCCCTCCCGACTCGCCGAAAGGCCTGGGACGCGATGCGCATCCTCGGAATCAACGCTCTCTTCCACGACCCCGCCGCCGCGCTGGTCATCGACGGCCGGACCGTCGCCGCCGCGGAGGAGGAGCGGTTCTCCCGGCGCAAGCACGGGAAGCGACCGCTGCCGTTCTCCGCCTGGGAACTGCCCGAGAAGGCCGCGGCCTGGTGCCTGAAGCGGGCGGGCATGCGCCCGCAGGACCTGGACGCCGTGGCGTACTCCTTCGATCCCGGACTGGCCCGGCCGGCCGCCGAGATGGGCCTGGACGACCCCTGGGACCACCTGCGCCTGACGTACGCGCGGGAGGCACCGGGCTTCCTGCGGACCGCGCTGCCCGGCCTCGATCCGGCCATCGTCCGGTTCGTGCCGCACCACATGGCGCACGCCGCCTCCAGCGCCTTCGCCGCGCCGGGGGCCGGTGACTCCTCGGTACTGGTCCTCGACGGGCGCGGCGAGCGGGCCTCGCACCTGGCGGCACGCCGGGTCCGCGACCGGCTCGAGGCGCTGTACGCGCAGGACCTGCCGCACTCGCTGGGCCTGGTCTACGAGGAGCTGACCGGGCACCTGGGCTTCCTGCGCTCCTCCGACGAGTTCAAGGTGATGGCGCTGGCCTCGCACGGCAGACCGCGGATGCTGGCGGAGCTGCGCCGGTACGTGTACCCCACCGGCGACGGCGGGTTCCGCGCCACGGGCGTGCCCTGGCACGAGCTGTGCCCGCCGCGGGGCGAGGACGAGGCGTGGACGCAGGACCACGCGGACGTGGCCGCCAGTGCCCAGGCCGTACTGGAGGAGACGCTGCTGGACCTGGTGCGCTGGCTGCACGGCCAGACCCACGACAGCGTGCTCACCCTGGCCGGGGGCGTCGCGCTCAACTGCGTGGCCAACGCCCGGATCGCCCGGGAGGGCCCGTTCTCACGGGTGTGGGTGCAGCCGGCGGCCGGCGACGCCGGCACGGCACTGGGCGGCGCCCTGCTGCTCGCCGCGGGCGACGGCGACGATCCGGAGCCGATGCATGGCGCGGATCTGGGCCGGGACTGGTCCGACTCCGAGCTGGGAGCCTGGCTGAAGACGGCCGCCGTGCCCTTCGACCGCCCCGCCGACATCGCCGCGACCGTGGCCCGGGCGCTCGCTGACAACGCGATCGTGGCCTGGTTCCAGGGGCGTTCGGAGTTCGGGCCGCGGGCGCTGGGGCACCGCTCGCTGCTGGCCCACCCGGGTCACGCGGGCAATCTGGAGCGGCTCAACGACGTCAAGGGCCGCGAGCAGTTCCGGCCGGTGGCGCCGATGGTGCTCGCCGACCGGGCCGCCGGGATCTTCGACGGCCCGCTGCCCAGCCCGTACATGCTGTTCGTGCACGACGTGGCGCCCGAGTGGCGCGAGCGGATCCCCGCCGTGGTGCACGTGGACGGCACCGCCCGCATCCAGACCGTGGACCCGGCGGCCGAGCCGCTGGTGGCCCGGATGCTGACCGAGTTCGAGCGGCTGACCGGGCTGCCGGTGGTGGTCAACACCAGCCTCAACACGGCCGGCCGGCCCATGGTGGACGATCCGCGCGACGCCCTGGAGTGCTTCGGCTCCTCACCCGTCGACCTGCTGGCCATCGGCCCGTACGCGGTGCGGCGCGGCGACTTCTTCCGCTCCGACGACACCGACGACGCGGCTCGCTGACGGAAGGCCCAGGGACATGAACATCCTGCTGTGGCACGTGCACGGTTCCTGGACGACGGCGTTCGTCCAGGGCCCCCACACCTACCTCGTCCCGGTCACCCCCGACCGCGGCCCGGACGGTCTGGGCCGGGCCCGCACCTTCTGCTGGCCCGACTCGGTGCGGGAGGTGACGCCCGAGCGGCTGCGTGCGGAGCCGGTGGACCTGGTGGTCCTCCAGCGCCCGCACGAGTGGGAGCTGGCCGCCAGGTGGCTGGGCGGGCGCCGCCCCGGCCGGGACGTGCCGGCCGTCTACCTGGAGCACAACGCCCCCGACGGGAACGTCCCGGACACCCGGCACCCGTGCGCGGACCGCGCCGATGTGACGCTGGTCCACGTCACCCACTTCAACCGGCTTTTCTGGGACAGCGGATCGACCCGGACCGAGGTGATCGAGCACGGCATCGTCGACCCCGGCCACCAGTACACCGGCCGGGTCCCGCGTGCCGCGGTCGTCGTCAACGAGCCCGTCCGGCGGGGCCGGTACACCGGTACGGACCTGCTGCCCGCGCTGTCCGAGGCGGCGCCGCTCGATGTGTTCGGGATGCGCGCCGAGGGGCTGGCCGCGCGTCTGGGCCTGTCCGACGAGCGGTGCCGCACCGCCGACCTGCCGCAGCGGGAGCTGCACGCGGCGATGGCCGAGCGCCGGCTGTACCTGCATCCGGTGCGCTGGACGTCGCTGGGACTGTCCCTGCTGGAGGCCATGCACCTGGGCATGCCGGTGGTGGCGCTGGCCACCACGGAGGCGATCGAGGCGGTGCCACCCGGCGCCGGGACGCTCTCCACCCGGCCGGAGGTGCTGGCGCGGGCCGCCCGGCACTACCTGGAGGAGCCCGGGGCGGCGGCCGAGGACGGCGCCCGGGCCCGGCAGGCGGCCCTGGAACGGTACGGGCTGAAGCGCTTCCTGGCCGACTGGGAACGCGTGCTGACGGAGGTGCGGTCATGACATCCCCCGACCCCATCGACACGGCCGGTCCCCCGGCAGGCGGCGGCGCGGGCCCCGGTGGCCGCGCCCTGTCGATCGCGCTCGTCTCGGAGCACGCGAGCCCGCTCGCCGTCCTGGGCGGGGTCGACGCGGGCGGCCAGAACGTCCATGTGGCCCGCCTGGCCGGGGCCCTGGCGGACCGCGGCCACCGGGTCACCGTCTACACCCGGCGCGACTCGCGGGACCTGCCGGACCGGGTGCCGCTGCGGCCGGGCGTCGAGGTGCACCACGTTCCGGCCGGTCCCGCGCGGGCCGTGCCCAAGGACGAACTGCTGCCGCACATGTCCGCCTTCGGGCAATACCTGCTGCGGGAGTGGCGGGCCCGTCCACCCGACGTGGTGCACTCGCACTTCTGGATGTCCGGCCTGGCCGCGCTGGTGGCCACCCGCGAACTGCGGCTGCCGCTGCTGCACACGTACCACGCGCTGGGCACCGTCAAGCGGCGGCACCAGAAGCAGGCCGACACCAGCCCCCCGGAGCGCGTCGCCCGCGAGCGGGAGGTCGGGATGGGCTGCGACCGGGTCATCGCCACCTGCCACGACGAGGTCTTCGAACTGGGCCGGATGCGCATACCCGCCGACAAGGTCAGCGTCGTGCCGTGCGGCGTCGACACCGAGCAGTTCCGCCCGGACGGGCCGGCCGCCGACCGGGGCGGTGAGCGCTACCGGCTGATCCAGCTGGGCCGTCTGGTCCCCCGCAAGGGCGCCGCGGTCTCCATCACGGCGCTCACCCGGCTGCCGGGGACGGAACTGCTCGTCGTGGGGGGTCCCGCGCCCGACCGGCTCGACGACGATCCCGAGGTGCACCGGCTGCGCGGGGTCGCCCGGCTCGCCGGAGTCGCCGACCGGGTCCGGTTCATCGGCGGGGTGCGCCCCGAGGACGTCGCGCCCCTGCTGCGGAGCGCCGACGTGGTGCTGTGCCCGGCGGACTACGAGCCGTTCGGCATCGTGCCGCTGGAGGCCATGGCCTGCGGCAGGCCGGTCGTCGCCAGCGCGGTGGGCGGCCAGCTGGACACCGTGGCCGACCCCGTCACCGGCCGGCTGGTGCCGCCCCGCGACCCCGACGCGCTCGCCCGCGCGGTCGGGGAGCTGCTCGCCGATCCGGCGCAGCGGGCGGCCTGCGGCACGGCCGGCCGCGGCCGGGTGCTGGCCCGGTACGGCTGGCCCAAGGTCGCCGCGGCCACCGAGGAGGTGTACGGCGCGGTGCTGGCCGCCCGGTCCACCGTGCCGGAAGTGGTGTGACCCGCCCCGACCGACCGCCCACGCGGCCCCGACGTCCGAAGGAGGTGCGGGCCCGGCCCCCGGTCCCCCGGGAAGCGGCCGAGCCCGAACGCCCATGACCGATCCCCTTGCTTCCCTCGCCCTCGAGGCCGCTCAGCGGCACTGCCAGTCGTTGCAGGACGCGCTCGGCCGGTTCCGCCGGCAGCACCTGGACCTCGTCGCCCAGTGGGGCGGCGAGCTGGCGGCGGTGCTCCCGGCCGGCGGCCGGCTGCTCGCCGCCGGCAACGGCGGCAGCGCCGCCCAGGCCCAGCACCTGACGGCCGAACTGGTGGGCCGCTACCAACGGGAGCGGCCCGCCTACGCGGCCATCTCCCTGCACGCGGAGACCTCCAGCGTGACCGCCATCGCCAACGACTACGGATTCGACCAGGTCTACGCCCGTCAGGTCTCGGCCCACGGCCGGCCCGGGGACGTCCTGGCCCTGCTGTCCACCTCGGGCCGCAGCGCCAATCTGATCGCGGCGGCGGTGACCGCGCGGGCGGCCGGGCTGCGGGTGTGGGCCCTGACCGGCCCGGCGCCCAATCCGCTGGCCGAGGCGGCCGACGAGGCGCTGTGCGTCGACGCCGACACCACGGCGGCCGTCCAGGAGACCCATCTGGTCGCCGTGCACCTGCTGTGCGAGTGCTTCGACGCGGCGGCGGCCGCCGGGCGGCCCTCGCGCGCCGCGGGCGCGGCGGCGCCCGTCGCGGCCCACCGGAGGATGTCATGAGCGCACTCAAACCCCTGGTCGTCGTCGGTGACGTCCTGCTCGACGAGGACATCGAAGGTGTCTCCACCCGGCTGGCCCCGGACGCCCCCGCCCCGGTCGTGGACGTCACCGGCGACCAGCGCCGTCCCGGCGGCGCCGGGCTGGCCGCCGCGCTGGCCACCCGGGGCGGCCGGGAGGTGATCCTGGTGACCGCCCTGGGTGACGACCCGGCCAGCGAAGCCGTACGGCGCTCCCTGCGCGGCCGGGTCCGCCTGGTGGAACTGCCGCTCAACGGCACCCTGCCGGTGAAGACCCGGGTACTGGCCAGTGGCCGTCCCCTGGTGCGCATCGACCGCGGCGGCGGTGACCCGGGCGAGCCGGACGCGGCGGTGCGCGAGACGCTGGCGCGGGCGCACGCCGTGCTGGTCGCGGACTACGGGCGGCACACCGCGGGAGCGGTGCGTGAGCACCTGGCCGCCGTGGCGCCCAAGGTCCCGGTGGTGTGGGACCCGCACCTCAAGGGCGACGCGCCGGTGCCCGGCACCCGGATCGTCACGCCGAACGCGGCCGAGACGTGCGCGATGTGCCGCCGCGACGGCGACTCCCTGCGCGCGTTCGCCGAGCGGGGCGCCGACCTGGCCGAACGCTGGCGGGCGGCGGCCGTCGCGGTGACCCTCGGCGAGCGCGGGGTGCTGCTGGCCCGGCCCGGCGGTGGTACGCCCATGCTGGTCCCGGCCCCCTACCGGGCGGAGGGCGACGCGTGCGGCGCCGGTGACTGCTTCGCCGCCGCGACGGCCGCGGCGCTGGCGGACGGCGCCCTGCCGGAGGAGGCGGTGCAGCGGGCCGTGGCGGAGGCGGCCGCGTTCGTGGCGGCGGGCGGGGCGGGCAACCGGTCGCTGTGGCGCACCCCGTCCCTGACGGGCAGCCAGGAGGCCCCGGAGGCGGATCCGTTCGCCCTGGGTCAGCGCGTACGCGCCCGGGGCGGCACGGTGGTGGCGACCGGCGGCTGCTTCGACCTGCTGCACGCGGGCCATGTCGGCCTGCTGGAGAGCGCCCGGCGGATCGGGGACTGCCTGATCGTGTGCGTCAACTCCGACGAGTCGGTGGGCCGCCTCAAGGGCCCCGGCCGGCCGCTCAATCCGCTGGTGGACCGGGTACGCGTCCTCGCCGGGCTGGGCAGCGTCGACGCGGTCGCGGTCTTCGACGGGGACACCCCGGTGGAGTTGCTGAACCGGCTGCGGCCCGATGTGTGGGTCAAGGGCGGTGACTACTCCGCCGAGGAGCTCCCCGAGGCGGACGTCCTGCGCACCTGGGGCGGTCAGGCGGTGGTCCTCCCCTACCTGGACGGCCGCTCCACCACCCTGCTCGCCCGCCGCGCGGCCGAAGCCGCCACTCCGGTACGCCCCCCGGGCAGATGAGCGCGACACACCGGGGCGGCCAGGCTGCTCGGCTGCCCCCGGGAGCGCCGGGGCCCGGCGAGTGGGCCGAAGGGGCGCGCGGGTGCCGAAAGGGAGAACGCGCGCAGGGTCGTGAGGAACGAGCGACCCGAGCACGATGGACCGTCGGCGCACGCTCATGGCGCCCCGGAGGTGAACCGAGCCGGGAAGGAGGGGCGAGTGAGCCGAAGGGGCGCGCGGGTGCCGAAAGGGAGAACGCGCGCGGGGTCGTGAGGAACGAGCGACCCGAGCACGATGGACCGTCGGCGCACGCTCATGGCGCCCCGGAGGTGAACCGGGCCCGGAAGGAGGGGCGCGCCCGGAGAAAAGGTGCCGACTGTGGGGGTGCGGGCCACAGTGGGAGCAGCGGGTGACCCGACGAGGTCCTGGACGGCTGGAAGGCGGAGGCATGGGCGGCGGAGTGCAGGTGGACCTTCACGGCAGGCAGGCGCTGGTGACCGGTGGGGCGCGTGGGCTGGGCGCGTCGATCGTGCGGCGGCTGGCCGGGGCCGGGGCGTCCGTGCTGGTGGCGGATGTCCGCAAGGAGCAGGCACGCGAGTTGTGCGAGGAGCTGCGCGACGGCGGTGGCGGTGAGGCCCGCTTCGTGGAGCTGGACGTGCGGGACGCCGGGGCGGTCGCGGAGGTGTTCCGGGAGCTGGACGGGGAGGGCCGGCCGCTGGACGTGCTGGTGAACAACGCGGCCGTGGACGTGTCCAAGCCGGTCGAGCATCTGACGGCCGACGAGGTGACCCGGGTGGTGACCACCAACCTGCTGGGGCCGATGTACCTGTGCCTGGAGACGTACCGCCGGATGGTCGCGCGGGGCGGCGGTCACATCGTCAACATCCTGTCCACGGCGTCGAACCGCACCTGGACGGAGGCGGGCCCCTACTCGGCGGGCAAGTCGGGACTGCGGGCCTTCACGCACACGCTCTTCAAGGAGGCACAGCGGGACTGCCCGGGCATCGGCGTCACCGGGATCATCGCCGGTGGCATGGAGACGCCGTTCGTCCTGGAGCGGTTCCCGGACGCCGATGTCTCGCTGCTGCAGAGTCCGGACGTCGTGGCCGACGCCGTGCTGTACGCGTTGTCGGTACCGGAGGGGAGTGTGGCGTCGGAGCTGGTGGTGGTGCCCCGCAGGGAGCCGTCCTGGCCGTGACCGCCGGACCGCCGCGGCCGGCTGCCGCCGGGGCCCGCCGGGGTGCGGCCGCCCGGAATGCGGCCACCCGCAGAGCTGCCGTCCACGGAACAGCCGTCCGCGCGGTGGCCGTTCACGCGGTGGCCGTTCACGCCTCGGGGCCGGGCGGGCGTCCGGTCCGCAGCATGTGCAGCACGGCACGTTCGGCCGGCCCTTGGGTGGCGGGGGTGCCGTAGCCGCCTTCCTCGCCCAGTGCGGGCAGCGCGGCGGAGACGGTGACGCCCTCCTCGTACAGCTCGACGACCCTGGGGTTGATGTAGGAGGCGCGGCAGACGGCCGGTGTGTTGCCGAGGTACCCGGAGACCTCCTTGGCCGCCCGGGCGATGGCGCGGCGGCGGGCGGTCTCGCTGCGGGCCGCGCCCCGGGACACGGCGAGTGCCACGGCGGCCAGGACGGTGGCGTGCCAGGTCCGGAAGTCCTTGGCGGTGATCTCCAGCCCGGCGAGTTCCTTGAGGTAGGTGTTGACGTCGGCGCTGGACAGGTCGTGCCAGGCGCGGCCCTCCCAGTAGGCGAGCAGCCGGTCCCCTCCCCCGCGCCGGCGCCGCAGCGAGGTGAGGCTGCGGCAGGTGGCGGGGTCCACCACCGCCTGGATCTGCTGCTTGCCGTGCTTGGCGGGATAGGTGAAGACGACCTCGCCGCGCCGGACGCGGGAGTGGTCGCGCAGCAGGGTGGTGAGGCCGTAGGTGCTGTTGAGGTCGGTGTAGCGGTCGCTGCCGATCCGGAAGAAGCCCAGGTCCAGCAGGCGTACGGCGGTGGCCAGCACTCGCTGCCGGGTCAGGCCCCGGTCGCCGAGGTGTCCTTCGACGGCTTCGCGCACGGCGGGCAGGCGTTCGGCGACGTCCAGGACGTGGTCGTGCTTGGCCTGCTCCTGTTCGGCCCGGAACCGGGGGTGGTAGAGGTACTGGCGGCGCCCGGCGGCGTCGGTGCCGACCGCCTGGAGGTGTCCGCCCGCCTTGGCGCAGATCCAGACATCCCGCCACGCGGGCGGGATGACGAGGGCTTTGATCCGGGCGAGTTCCGCCGGGTCGCGCAGTGGCCGGCCGTGCGCGTCGAGGTAGCGGAATCCACGTCCGTGGCGTTTGCGCAGGTAGCCGGGGTCGGTGGGTCGGCTGTGGGAAAGGCGCAACGAGTCCTCCTGGGACGGCCGTCGGGCTACCGCCGGCTCCGGCACCGCCGGGGAGCGGTCATGCGGGTTTGAGCGGGTCGTGTCCGATGTTCATCAGGCCGTGGCGCCAGTCGGCGCCGCCGGCCTTCGGTTCGAGCGACGGGCCCCGCTGGGAGCGGACGATCTCGCAGACGTGCTCCATCGCCCGTACGTCGTCCTCGGTGAGGTCGGTGCGGCGCTTGCCGAGGATCTCCAGCACGCGGCGTCCGGTGGGCGGGCCCGCGCGGTCGGGGACCTCCTCGGTCCGCTCGCCCGCCGCCTGGACGTTCAGCCACTCCCGGAGCTCGCGGGAGGTCATGTTGACCACGGTGTGGAACTCGTTCCACAGGCCGTCGTCGACGTGTGCGGACGCTGCCATGACGTGCCTCCCGGTGTGTGGGATTCCCCGACCGGGTTGCCGATCCCCGGCGGTGGCAAACGTCACGACGGCAGGGTCTGCTCCGCCCAGATGGTCTTGCCGGTGGGGGTGTAGCGGGTGCCCCACTGCTGGGTGAGCTGGGCGACGAGGAACAGGCCCCGGCCGCCCTCGTCCTCGCTGCCCGCGCGGCGCAGGTGCGGTGAGGTGTGGCCGGAGTCGGACACCTCGCAGATCAGGGTGCGGTCGCGGATGAGCCGTAGCTGGATGGGGCCGGCGGCGTACCGGACGGCGTTGGTGACGAGTTCGCTGACCACGAGTTCGGTGGTGAAGGCGACTTCGCCGTCCAGGCCCCATGCCTCGACCTGGCCGGTGGCCAGCGCCCGGGCGCGGGCGGCGGCTTCGGGACTGTCGGCCAGCTCCCAGGCGGCCACCTGGTGGCTCTCCAGCCGGCAGGTGCGTACCAGCAGCAGTGCGGCGTCGTCCTCCGCGGGCCCGGGCAGCAGGGTGGCCACGGCCCGGTCGCACAGCTCCTCCAGGGGGCGGCCGTGGTCGGCCAGTACGGTGCGCAGCGCGTCGAGTCCGCTGTCCCGGTCCCGGCCGCGGCCCTGGATGAGCCCGTCGGTGAACAGGGCGATCAGGCTGCCCTCCGGCAGGGTCAGGTCGATGCCCTCGAAGGGCAGGCCGCCCAGGCCCAGGGGTGGTCCGGCGGGGAGGTCGGGGTAAGTGACGGTGCCCCCGTCCGGGTCGACGACGGCGGGCAGCGGGTGGCCGGCGCGCGCCATGCTGCACCGGCCGGTGACCGGGTCGTACACGGCGTACAGGCAGGTGACGCCCAGTGCGGCGTCGTCGTTCCCGGCCTGCACGGTCTCCTGTTCGTGGGCTTCCTGGGTGACCACCTCGTCCAGCCGGGTGAGGAGTTCGTCGGGGGCGAGGTCGAGGCGGGCCAGGACGCGCAGGCTGGTGCGCAGCCGTCCCATGGTGGCGGCGGCGCGTACCCCGTGGCCCACCACGTCGCCGACGACCAGGCCGACGCGGGAGCCCGACAGGGCGATGACGTCGAACCAGTCGCCGCCCACGCCGGCGCCGCTGTCGGCGGGCAGGTAGCGGTACGCCAGGCCGACGCCGGACAGCTGGGGCAGGTTGCGGGGCAGCAGGCTGCGCTGGAGCGTGAGGGCGGCGGTGTGCTCGCGGGTGTAGCGGCGGGCGTTGTCGATGCAGACGGCGGCCCGGGCGACCAGTTCGTCGGCGACGGGCAGGTCGGCGACGCCGAACGGGTCGGGGTGGCGTTCGCGGGTGAAGGTGACCACGCCCAGCGAGGCGCCGTCGGTGCGCAGGGGCACCACCAGCAGGGACCGTCCGGGTCCCGCGTCCGGTGGGCACTCCAGGACGGGGCGGCCGGTCGCCAGGCAGCGTGCCTGGGGCGAGTCCGGCGGGTGGTCGACCGGCTCCCTCGGCAGCGCCTCGCCGGGGTCGCGGCCATCGGCGGGCGTGCCGGACGGGCGGTCGGCGCCGGACGGGCGGGCCGCGGGTCCACCGGCCGGTCCCGGCCACACCCGGACCATCCGCCGGGCCGGTGCCGTCCCGGGGGTGGGCTGGCCGCCCTCCAGCACCGCGTCGAGGAAGTCGACGGTGACCGTGTCGGCGAACTGGGGGACGGTGACCGCCGACAGTTCCTCCGCGGTGCGGGCCATGTCCAGGCTGGTGCCCAGCCGGCGGCCGGCCCGTACCAGCAGGTCGAGCCGCTGCTGCGCGAGGTAGCGCTCGGTGATGTCGACGGTCTCCTCGCACACGCCCAGTGTGCTGCCGTCGGCGGCCTGGAGCCGGTAGTAGGAGCAGGACCAGACGTGGTCGCGCTCCGGGTCGGCCGGCGGGCGACCGCGGTAGTGCAGCTCGATGACCGGCTCCCCGGTGTGCAGGACCCGCCGCATGGTCTCCTCCAGCGTGGGCGGGTAGCCGGGTGAGAGGACCTGCCCGCCGGCGATCATGTCGTCGGGGCCCAGGCCGGCGTACTGGGAGGTGCCCATCTCCCGGTAGAGCGCGTGGTTGGTCCACACGACCCGCAGGCCGGTGTCGTAGATGGCGAGGCCCACGGGGGACTGGGTGGCGAGCCCCCGGAGCATGGACTGCAGGGCCTCCCAGCGCTCGGTGTCCTCCGCGTCGGCCGCCGCCAGCAGCCGGGCCGGGCCGGTGGGGCCCGCGTGCGAGAGGCGGAGCGTCGCCGTGGTGAGCCGGATGATCCGGCCGTCCCGGTGGCGGGCGTGGAGGACCTGGCGGCGCGCCTCCGCGGCCCCGGGCAGGTGGGTGGCCATCTGGTACGCGCCGGCGCGGTCCACGACGAAGCTGCCGATGGGCCGTCCGAGCGCCTCGTGCGGCGGGTATCCCAGCAGCGCCTGGGCGGCCGGGCCCCATCCGACGACCACGCCGTCGGCGTCCAGCACGGCCGTCGCCGCTCTCGTGACATCGAGGGGGCCTCGGAAGTCGGCACCCTCGGCTGCGTTCACCGCGCTCATGGCACCTGCCTCGTCCGTCTCCTCATGCTCGGCCAGGCACCCGGGGCGCACAACCGCAAAAACCCGTGCGGGGCGTCAGGGCCGGTGCGGCAGGGCCTGTCCCAGGGCCTCGTGCAGGTCGGCCGCCAGTTCCTCGTCGGAGGGCGGGTCGTCGCCGAACAGCCGGCCGAGGTGGGTGGTGAACGTCTGGGTGAAGGCGCCGTAGTGCGGGGTGCGGGGGCGTTCGACCACGTCGTCGCGGAGCGCGGGCAGCAGGGTGGCGCGCGCGTAGAGGGGGCGCCCGGCCTCCCGCGGCATCCGGTCGGTGCTCTCCGCCGGGCCGGCGGACCCGGGCCCGGTGGCCGTGGGGGCGGGTACGCCCGCGAGGCGGCAGGAGACCGTGTCGTCCGTGTACGCGGAGGTCCGGGTGGCGGCGTAGCCCGCGTCGAGCAGGCAGCGCTCGCTGCGCCGGTCGGTGAGGAAGGCGATGAGGTCGCGGGCCGCCGCGGCGCGCTCACCGGTGGCGGATGCCGTGACGGCGAGGTTCTGCCCGCCCAGCACGGCCGTGCCGGGCAGCGGGGCGACACCCAGCCGGCCCGGGGCGAGGGACTGGTGCAGGGTGCGGTAGGCGTACGGCCAGTGGCGCAGGAAGGTGGTCCTGCCGTCGGTGAAGTCGGCCAGCGAGGTGTCCTCGTCCGAGGCGGTGGCGCCGGTCAGGAGATAGGACCGGTCGGTGCGCGCGCGCAGTTCCTCCAGCCCGTTCTCCAGGTCGGCCGCGGAGGCGGTGAAGCGCCCCCGCTCGTCGGTCAGGGCGCGGCCGGTGGCCGAGACGAACGCCTCGACACCGTTGACGGTCAGACCCTCGTAGGGGGCGAGCTGGGAGGTCCACCCGGCCTCGTAGCCCGGTGGCGCGGTCCGCTCCACGGTCCTGATGAGCTCGTGCACGTCCGCCCAGGTGGTCCTCGCGTCCAGTTCGGTGTCCTGCACCCCGGCCCGCTCCAGGTGGTCGCGGCGGTAGTACAGCAGGCCGACGTCGGTGTTGAAGGGGACGGAGTAGACCTTTTCCTTCCACCGCGCGGTGCGGGCGACGGAGTCGATGACGTCGGCGTCGACCAGGCCGGCGTCCAGCGGCTGGACGAGGCCCGCCTCGGCGAACTCGGCGGTCCAGGTGATGTCGAGGTTGACCACGTCGTAGTGGGCGCCGCCGGACTGCAGGGCGCCCAGGAGCTGGCTGCGCTGCTGGTCGGCGGAGGCCGGGAGTTCCACCAGGCGGGCCTTGTGCGGGTTGCCCGGCTGGGCGTTCCAGGCGTCGATGAGCTTCTCGCGGATGCCGCCCTTGCCGGTGACGTCCCGGCCGCTGGCCACCACCAGCGGCCTGCCCGGGTCGGCGGCCGCGGGCTGCGGCGCCGGCCGGTTCCCGCCGCCGTCCGTGCAGGCGGCGAGCGCGAGCAGGAGGGCCGCCAGGAGGAGGGCGAGGGGACGGGGCCTCATGCCGTCTCCCCCGTGCCGGCCCTGGCGACCTCGTCGCGCAGCCCGGCGACCAGTTCGTCGGAGCTGTCCAGGCAACGGCCGCCGCTGGCCGCCGCGATCCGCACGTCCGGGCCGCCCCGGGCGCAGCCGACGTCCAGGGACGCCACGACGACCGGGATGCCGGCCCGGCTCAGGGCGGAGGTCAGTTCGGGCAGCCGGCCGTCGGCGGTGAGGTGGCCGTTGTCCTCGTCGTCCGTGACCAGGACGATCAGCCGGGGCCCGTCGTCGTCACCGGCCGCCGGCCGCAGCGCGTCCAGCGCGGCGCGCAGCGCCCGGTACGGGTCGGCCTCGTGGTCCAGGACGCGGGCCGTGCCGACGGTCCTTCTGGCCTCGTCGCGCCGCGGGTGGGTGCCCAGGGGCAGGAGCGGGGTGTACGGGAGGGCGGCGCCGGGCGGAGCGGCCACCGCCCACACGCCGTACCGGTCCTGGCCGCCGAGCCCGTCGAGGGCCTGCTGGACGATTCCCGGGGCGCCGCTGGGGCCGTGCCACAGGTTCCTCATGGATCCGGAGCTGTCCAGCAGGAAGAGCACCCGGCCGGGTCCGTTGGCCCTGCGGTAGCCGTCCAGCGCGTCGGTCACCGTCGGCGCGTGCGCGGTCGCCGGGAGCGTACCGGGGTCGGCGAGCGCCCCCGCGGCGGGCGGTGAGCCGCCGGGGGACGGCGCGGTGGCCGGGGCGCCGCCGTCGCCCGGTCCGGCGCGGTAGCCGTCCGCGGTGAACACCGCCAGCCCGTCCGGTCCGGTCAGCCAGGCCCGGAACCGCTCGACCGCCTGGGTCCTGGCGTCCCTGTCGCGGTCGGCGCCGACCCAGGCGACGTGGACGAAGGGCAGGGCGAGGCGGGGCACGTCCCGGGGGTAGTGGGCCACCCGGGCCATGCGGGTCTGCCGCGCGCAGCCCACGCCCGTCCTCAGCAGGTGTTCCGGTACGAGCGCGGCGGTCCGGGTGTCGGCGGCGGCGTCCTCGGGCAGTTCGCACAGCAGGGCCCGGCCGTCGCGCGCGGGCCGTCCGGGAGCCAGCCGCCGCTCGGTGGCGGAGGCGGCGCCGGGCCGCCCGGCGTACAGGCCCACCGTGGCCAGCAGTGCCGAGTCGGTGTACTCGGGGTCGGTCCGGGCCACGGCCGCCGCGGGGTCCCGTTCGCGGAGCGCGTCGAGGAAGCGGGCGAGGGGCTGTCCGGTGCGGTCGGCCTCCTTCGCCTCGGCCAGGTGCGCCGGGACGGCCAGCACCATCGGCGAGTGGACGAACGCCGGGTGGGAGCGCAGCCGTGCCGCCGAGCCGCCACCGTCGTAGGACAGGGCGCGCTCGACGGTGGCGGTCGAGCCGGGGATCCAGATGTCCGGTTGGGGGCCCACGTCGCGCTGCGGATTGGTGCCCGAGTCGGGGTCCTGCCAGAACCGGGAGGCGTGCCGGAAGGCGGCCACGGTGTCGGTGGCCTTGGCGCTGTGGACGGTGATCCCGGTGTGCCGGCAGCCGCGCGTCCGGTTGGCGCCGGAGGCCAGGTAGGCGTCGGCGGCCCTGCGCACGGTGGGCTCGGCGTCCGGATCGGTCAGCAGCCGCAGCTCCAGCGGCGGCGCGCACACCGCGAGGTCGGCGGGGCCGGCCAGCTCCCGCCACCCGGCCCAGACCAGCACGGCCAGGATCAGCGCCAGCGCCACGGCCCCGGCCAGGCGCCGCGGACCCCCGGGAAGCGGTACCGGACCGGCGGCCCGGCCTGGATCAGCGGCCCGGTCCGGATCGTCGGCCCGCTCCGGATCAGCGGTCGGTCCCGGATCGTCGGCCCGGCCGGGAGCGCCGGACGGGCCGGGACCGGCGGCCCGGCCCGGATCGGCCGTGGCCCCCCGACCGGCCGGCGGGTCCTCGGGGGTGACGTCCGAACCGGGTCCCGGGGCGGCGGCCCCCGGCGCGGCGCCGGGCCGGGGCGCCACGGCCAGGACGACATCGGCGCCGTCGGCCGGGCAGCTGTGCGGCACCCAGGTGTTCGGTTCCTGGCGCAGCGTGGTGTGCCGGGACATGCGGACGCGCAGGGCGTCCGCGAGGGTGGAGAAGCGGACCTCGCCGCCGTCCTCGTCCACGCCCTCCTCCAGCAGGCGCACCAACTGGGCGGTGAAGGGGGTCGGGGTCTCCCCGTCCCCCGCGTCGATCCGGTCGTTGGCCTGGACGCAGGCGAGCAGCGAGAGGCGCTGCCGGTCGGCGGCGGGCAGCCGGTTCCACGCCGCCGAGGCGTTCCCGGCGTAGCAGCAGTCGAGGACGACCACGACCTGCCGCGCCTTGGCCCGGCACAGGACGGGCAGCATGTCGCTCCACCGGACGGCCCCCAGGAACGCCGGCGGGCTGCCCGGCAGGATGGTCGTACCGGGCATGGCCAGCCACAGTTCGTCCGGTTCGTTGAAGCTGGAGACCAGGCCGTGGCCGGCGAAGTAGAACAGCAGCAGTCCTTCGGCGCGGTCGCGGGCCCGCATGAGGTCGCGGAAGAACGCCTCCGAGCCGGACGGGCTGGTGGTGCTGATGTCGCCGGGGCCGAACACCCCACCGGCGCCGAGCGCCTGCGCCAGCTCCGCGCTGTTGTGCCGGACCGCCGCGATGTCGCCCAGTACGCCGGAGGGGTCCGGCGGCTGGCCGGAGGTGTACTCCGGCACGGTGACGAGGAGAGCGTGATTGACCTTCCCCCGAGGGTCGAAGCGCGCCACCGGGCTACCTCGCGTCGTCGTCCGAGGTGACGTCGAAGTCCGGTGGCCGGTCCTCCCCCAGCGACCGGCGGTTCTCCTGCCACTCCCGTACCGCGCTCCTGGTCTGCTCGATGAGCTCGCCGATGGCGTACCCCGCGGCGCCCTCCAGGAGCACGAGCACGATCTCGTTGCCCAGCCCCATGGGGCTGCCGCCCGTGTCGGGCTTGGGCCGCTGTTCGACCCGCAACTCCCCCGTGCCGAGTCCGTCGCGTACGATCCGCTCACGCGTGAGCCAGGTCTGCAGAGCGTCGATGTCGCCTCGTGACGTCTCCCGGACCGGCGTGACGCGGATCTCCTGTCTGGTCACACCCTCCCCAACTGCCATAACTCCCCATCATGGCACGGACCTTGGCCGAATGGTCCGCTGTCGTCACGATCGGGTTCCGTACGGGGGCCCTTCCGGTTGGCGGTCGCCCGCCCAGCGGGCGGCGAGCAGGAGGGCGATGTCGTCGGGCCGGTCGGCGGCCTGGCCGGCCTCCCGGATCAGCCGGTCGGCCGTTTCGGCGAGGGAGACCGTGCCGACCTCGGCGAGGGTGCCGCGCAGCCGCTCGATGCCCAGGTCGATGTCGGTGCCGGGCTGTTCGACCAGCCCGTCGGTGAACAGGGCCAGGATGCCGCCGGGTTCAAGGCGCAGCGCGGTGACGGGATAGCCGGCCTGCGGGTCGACCCCCAGCACGACGCCGCCCGCCAGGTCCAGCACCTCGGTCCGGCCGCCGGGGTGGCGCAGCAGGGGCTGGGGGTGCCCGGCCCGTACGGCCCGGGTGGTGCCGGAGACCGGATCGAGCACGATGTAGCAGCAGCTGGCGAACTGGCCGGGGTCGAGGTCGATGAGCAGCCGGTTGGTGCCGCTCATCACCTCCTGCGGCTCCAGTCCGGCGAGCGCGAACGCGCGCACGGCGCTGCGCAGTTGGCCCATGGTCGCGGCGGCGGCGACCCCGTGTCCCTGTACGTCGCCGATGACCAGGGCCAGGCCGCGCGGCGTCTCCACGACGTCGTACCAGTCGCCGCCGACCTCCATGCCGAGGGTGCCCGGCAGGTAGCGGCCGACGGTGTCGACGTGCCGCAGCCGGGGCAGCCGGTGCGGGAGCAGCGCGTCCTGGAGGCCGCGGGCGAGGGCGGCCTCGGAGTCGTAGCGCTGGGCCCGCTCCAGGGCCTGGGCGATGAGTCCGGCGAGGGCGGTGAGGACCGTGCGCTCCTCGGGGCTGAAGCCGCGCGGCTGGTCGAAGCCGAGGATGCAGGAGCCGACCGGCCGGCCGGAGGCGATCAGCGGCAGGAAGGCCCGTGCGCCGACATGGGTGTCGAGCGGAATGCCGGGGTAGGCGGCGGCCAGCCGCTGCATCGACTCGAAGAAGATGGGGCGGCCGGAGGTGAGGGTCTCCACGCCGGGCAGCCGGGCGTCGAGGCCGACGCCGTCGAAACGGTCCAGGAAGCCCTGCGGGAAGCCGGTCTCCCAGGCCAGGTGGAGATGCCGCTCACTGAGCAGGTAGATGGCCAGTTGCCGGCCGCCGAAGGCGGGCAGCAGCTCGTCCGTCACCACGGCGGAGACCTGGCGCGCGGTGACCGCCTCGGTGAGCGCGATGGCCAGGGCGACCGGGCGGTAGAGGACGGCCGCCCGGTCGGCCGGGGAGCCCAGCCCGGCACCGGGCGCGACCAGGGACTCGGGCGCGTACGCGGGCTGTTCCGCCTCGGACAGCTCGACCGTCAGCCCGTCGTGCCCCGGGTGGAGGGAGACCGACAGCCATGTGCCGGGCGGGCGGTGCGCCATGAAGCGCACCGGCTCGTCGGAGAGCATCCCGGCCCGGAACTGGTCCTCGTGGGCGGGGTGCCCGAACCAGGGCAGGGCCTCCCACAGGACGCGGCCGACGAGACGGGAGCGGGCGTGGCCCAGCAGGGCCTCGGCGCCGTGGCTGACGAAGGTGATCCGCCCGAGCCGGTCGATCGAGAACAGCCCGTGCGGGAGCCGGTCGGCCGCGGCCGCGGCCACCGGGCCGGTACCGGGATCGGCGACGACACCGGTCAGGTGATGGGGCGCGCCGTCGTCCGGCGGGCCGCGACGGTGCCCGGACAGTTCGAGGAGGCAGGGCCACCCGTCCCGGCCGCGCAGCCAGATCGCCCGGGTCACCGGCCGCTCGGCGCGGGCCACCTGGCGGGCCACCGTCCACAACCCGTGGGCGTCCGCCGGGGACAGCAGCGACATGAGGTCGTCCATGGTGGTCGTCGCGGACTCCCCGTCCGGCGCGGCGGGGGACGCGCCCGCGCCGGGCCCGCCCGGCCGGGCCGGCTGGTCCGGCGCGTCCCGCCCGCCGAGGCCGTGCGGCGCCCCCGGCCTGTCCGGCCGGCGCGGCGGCTCCGGCCCGCCCGACTCGTGCGGTCTACCGGGCCCGGCGAGCAGATCCGGCCCGCCCGGCTCCTGCGGCGCCTGCGGCACATCCAGCCCACTCGGCACATCCAGCCCACTCGGCACATCCGGCACCTCCGGCTCGTGCGGCGCCCCCGGCCCGCCCGGCCCGCCCGGTCCGGCCGGCGTCGCGGGTGGGGAGGAGCCGCCGGGGCCCTCGGGTGCGCCGGGGCCGGCCGGCCCACGGGGTCCCTCCGGCCGGTCGGGCGGGTCCGGGGCCGCCCGCCCGGACGGCGCGCCCGGCTCGGCGCTCGGGCGCTCGGGCGCCGTGCCCCGCCCCGGGCGTGCCGGGTCGGCGAGGCGGGGTGCCGGGGCGGGGCCGAGGATGGCCCGGAACTGTTCGTCGGTGGTGACGACGCCGGTGTCGACGTCCCAGCCGAAGTGGCCGACCCGGAGCGGCGGGGCGCCGGCGGCGGGCAGTTGGACGGGGGCCGGTTCGCGCTCCCACTCCACGCGGGTGCCGCCCGCGGCGAGCTCCGCCAGGGCCGCGCCGAGCCGGTGGGCGGCGTCCGCCAGGCGGCGGCGGTCGTCCGTGGCGACGGCACCGCCGGCGGTGGCCGCACGCAGCACCACCAGCACGCCGAACCTCTCCCGCCCGGCGGTGACCGGCGCGTACAGGGACCCGAAGGGGAACGGCAGGCCCGCCATGAGCTGCGGGAAGCGCCGCATGGCCTCCTCCGGGTCGGCCAGGTGGACCGCCCGGCCGGAGCGGTACGCCTCGGCCACCGGGAAGGGGCGGTTGATGTGCATGCGCCACCAGGGCCGGAAGAGCCGGACGGGCAGCCCGGCGAGCACGCCCAGCCGGAGCAGCCCGGGCGTCCGGGAGCGCAGGTAGACGCCGCCGGCGTACCCGCCGGTGGCCTCGATCGCGCTCACCGCGGCCTGGGCGAGCACCAGGGTCAGGCGGTCCGGGGGGCGGCCGTCGGGGTGCGGTCTGTCCGGCATCACGTTCCAGCCTCGGTCGGCGGATGCGCCCGGCGCGGTGTGCGGCGCACGGCGGGCGGGGCGCCGGGGCACACAGCCAGGATGCTCCCCGGCGGCGGGGTCGCGCACATCGGTGGAGCCGCCGGTCCACCGTGGCCGGTGGGCTATGTTGAGCGGGGAGCGGGACGAGAAGGAGGCACGCCGGTGCCATCAGGGCAGCAGGCACGCGCGCAGGCGGCCGCGATCACGCCGGGACGGCGGTCCGGGGACGCGGAGGCCACCGCCCCGGTCCCGGTCGACAGGGTGCTCGCCCTCTTCGGCGGCCACCGTCTGTCCCCCGCGCAGCGCCGCATCGCGCAGTACGTCATCGACCACCTCACCGAGGCGGCGTTCCTGTCCATCACGGAGCTGGCCGAGCGCGTCGGGGTGAGTCAGCCCTCGGTGACCCGTTTCGCGACGTCCCTGGGGTACAGCGGGTTCCCGGCGCTGCGGGAGGCTCTGCAGCCCATCGCGCTCAGCGCGGTCGCCGGCACGCCGGAGACGCGTGAGGAGATCCGCCGCAACGAGCTCCAGGCGGCGATCGACGCGGAGATCGAGAATCTGGAGCAGCTCCGTCGGCTGCTGGCCGACCCGGGCCAGGTCCTGGACATCGGCCGGGAGCTGGCCGGATCTGTGCCCTTGACAGTGCTGGGACTGCGCATCTCGGTGTCGCTGGCCGAGTACTTCGCGTACGCGGCCCGGCGGATCCACCCCGACGTACGGCTGGTGACGCGCGGCGGCAGCGTCGCCTACGACGCGCTGCTGCAGTCGCGCGAGGCGGGCGGTACGTGGGTGCTGGCGTTCGCGATGCCACGGCACGCCAACGAGACCCTGGCCGCGCTGCGGGCGGCCCGCCGGACGGGGCTGCGCGTGGCGCTGATCACGGACCTCACCTTCGGCCCGCTGGTGGAGGAGGCCGATGTGACGCTCACCGCCGGCACCGGTTCGCGGCTGGTGTTCGACTCGTACGCGGCGCCCGGGGTGCTCTCCGCCTCGGTGCTCCAGGCCATGGCGGACGCCAACCCCGAGCGCACCCAGATGCGCCTGGAGGGGTACGAGCAGGCCGCCGAGCAGCACGACTTCTTCCTGGAGGACTGACCCCCACCCCGCGCACAGGGGCGGTTTCCGGCCCCCGGGACGCATGAAAATTTTCATTCCCTTGCTTACTCAGCAGTAAATATATTTACTGCTGGCATCCGGGCGTCACGGCGCCCGTCCGCCGAACACTCAGTGACGACGCACTCCTCCTCGCGCCGCCCCGTGGTGTTCCGACCGGGCACTTCCGCACCCCTTCGGACGTGTCCGTGGCGGCCCCGGTCAACCCCTGGGCCGGGGCCGCCAAAAAGCCTTCCGCCGGACGTTCAGGCTCCGGCGGCGAAGACCGCGGCGGTGGGGGCGGTCCTGAAGGCGGCCGTGGCGGGGACGGGGGCCGGAGCGGCGACCGCCAGCCTGGCGCGCGCCGCGGCGAGCGCATGTTCCACCTGACGCGTTCCGGTGGTCACGCACAGCGTGTACGAGACGTCGTCGAGCCGGCGTTGCAGCTCGGGACCGGCGGCCGGCCCCTGGGCGGCGCTGAGGGACTCGTACCGGGTCACCAGTTCACGAAGCACCGCGGGATGCGCCAACAGCATCGACGTACCTGCCTTTCCCACGCCACGAAGCGAAGAGACGGTGTGCGCGCGCCGGGAGCCGGAGCGGACTTCCCCGGGGCCGGCCGGCGCCGGCGGCCGGGACGCCCCGCACAGGGATGTGCTCGCGCTCCCGGCCCCTCACCCGACATTGTGGTGCAACCGTGATGGATCCGCTCAGCGTGGACACGGCGGGCGGTTGCTCCATTGCCGTGACGTCCCCGGGCGACCCGGTAGCCGGATCCGGCGGCCGGGTACCGGTCGGCGCATGACTGTGAACCCCATCGCCATGCAGAAGGCCCTCGGCGGCGTCAACTACCCCGCCTCCAAGCAGGACATCGTCGACCACGCCCAGGGGAACGGCGCCGACGACGAGATCATGGAGGCGCTGAACGCCCTGCCCGAGAAGGACTACGACACGCCGGCCGCCGTGAGCAAGGAGGTCGGCAAGGAGTAACCGGGGCCGCACCGGCCACCACCGGGCTCCGGCGACCGGCGCCGGCCGCGCGGACCGCGGCCGGCGCCGTCACGCGTGGCGGCGCGGGCGCGTACGGCGGCGCGGGCCGTGGGGCGAGGTACGCCTCAGGCCCGGGCCGCGGGCGCGGTGCGCGGGGCCCCGCTCCTGGGGCGCCGGTTCACCCGTCTGGACGGCCTGGGGCTGTCGCGGGTCCGCCGCCGGGCTCCACTGGGGTCAGGAGGCAGCCCTTTCCCGGTGCAGGCAACCCCGCGGGCCCCGTGGCCCTCTTCTCCCAGCGGCGGGCCGGGAACGGGGGGTCCGTCGCCCGCGTGCCGTGCATGGAGTGAGTCGCCAATGGTCCATATGTCGATCGTGGTCCCGTGTTTCAACGAGAGTGCGGTGATCGACGCCTTCCACCGCGCGCTGGTCGGCGTCCTCGGTGCGACGGGCGAGAGCTTCGAGATCTGCTACGTCGACGACGGCAGCGACGACCTGACCGTGGACCGGCTCAGGCAGTTCGCGGCGTCCGACGCGCGGGTGCGTTACACCTCCTTCAGCCGCAACTTCGGCAAGGAGTCCGCGCTGCTGGCAGGCATGCGCATGGCCAGGGGCGCGGTGGTCGTGCTGATGGACGCCGACCTCCAGCATCCCCCCGAGCTGGTGCCGCGCATGTTGGAGCTGCACCGGCACGGCTACGACCAGGTCGTCGCCCGGCGGGACCGCTCCGGCGAGGGGATGGTGCGCCGGGCGTTCAGCCAGGCGTACTACCGGCTCGTACGCCACTTCATGGACGTGGAGATAGTCGACGGAGCGGGCGACTTCCGGCTCCTGTCACGGCGGGCGGTCGACTCCGTCCTGTCGTTGCCGGAGAGCAACCGCTTCTCCAAGGGACTGTTCTCCTGGATCGGGTTCGACACGGTGAGCTTCACCTACGAGAACGTCCAGCGGGCCGCCGGGCAGTCCAAGTGGGGCGGCAGACGGCTGCTCAACTACGGCATCGACGGACTGCTCTCCTTCAACAGCCGCCCGCTGCGCCTGGCGATCCACACCGGCCTGTGGCTCTTCCTGTCGGCGCTCGGCTACGCCCTCTGGATCGTCGCCAACGCCGTGCTGAACGGGGTCGAGACGCCCGGATACGCGACGCTGATCACGGCCGTCGTCGCGCTCAGCGGCGTGCAACTGGCCACGCTCGGCATCATCGGGGAGTACGTCGGACGCATCTACCACGAGTCCAAGCGGCGGCCGCACTACGTGGTCCGGGAGACCGACCGCGGCGCGGCCGGCGCCCCCCGGGCGCCACTGGAGTCCGCCGGTCCCGCGCGGCGGGAGCGATGAGGGCCGCCGTTCTGCGGCAGTTCGCGTCCTTCGCCCTGATCGGCCTGGCCAACACGGCCGTCTACTACGCGGTGTACGCCTCGCTGAACATCTGGCTGCCCTACCTGGCCGCGCACGTCATCGGCTACGCGGTCAGCGTCACCGGGTCCTTCCTGCTCAACTCCCGCCTCACGCTGCGCACCCGGCCGACCTGGCGGGCCTACGCCCGCTACCCGCTGTCGGGCGCGGTGAACGTCGTGGGCAGCGGGATCCTGCTGCACCTGGCGGTGAGCCGGCTGGGCATGGACGAGAACCTCGCGGCGCTCGCCGCCGGGATCCTCGTCACACCGGTCTCGTTCCTGCTGGCCCGGTGGGCCATCGTCTCCGGTGCGGCCGCCACCGAGCGGCGGCGGCCGCCCGAGGGGCCGGTCAGGGAAGGCGCGTCCCGGGAGTGACCCGGTCCAGGTGGTAGTAGTCGGCCACGCACTGGGCGGGCCAGATCCGGCGCCCGCCGTCGCTGAAGGGCTCCAGCATCCCGCTCACCGACACCGGCGTGTACGGCAGCACCCTCGCCCCTCCGGCGGCCCGCTCGCGCAGCCACTGGTCCTGACGGTCCCACCGCTGCGCCCGTACCCGCATGTCGTGCCCCAGGTCGTACAGCGGCGCGACCAGGCCCAGGACGGTCACCGCGCACACCGCGCCGGCCAGCGCCCCGAGCGGGCCGGTGCGCCGGTCGCGCAGGCGGACCGCACGGCCCAGGAAGGCCCCGGCGGCGACCAGCAGCAGGACGTACAGCAGGAGGTAGTCGTTCCACGTCCGGCCGGCGGTCACCACCCGTTCCTGGAAGACGGGGTAGGTGATGACGGTGCACAGGTAGCCGGAGACGAGGAGGGCGAGCGCACCGGAGGCGGTCAGCAGCAGCGGCCGGCACGGCAGCAGGGCCGGCTCCGTGCCCCCGGGCCGGCGCCGCGCCAGCAGGCCCAGCAGCACGCCGGCGGCGACCGCGCCGACGTACTCCCAGGTGGTCACGACGGTCTCCATGATGCGCAGGTAGGCGCGGAACGAGGCGATCAGCGACTCGGGGGCGATCATGGAGGTGGTCTCGGCGCCGAACCGCTCCCGGCGGTTGCGCGAACCGGGTGAGGTGACCAGCACGATCGTGCCGATGGCGACACCGGCCATGCCGGTCAGCGACCAGACCAGGGCGAAGCGCCGCACCCGCTCGGTGAACACCCGGCGGGCGAGCAGGACCGCGGCGGCCAGCACGACCAGCGCGACCACCGAGGCCTCCTCGGAGAGCGTGCCCATGAAGGCCCCGGCCACCAGCACGACGGCCAGCGCGGTGATCCGGCCCCGCCGGCCCCGGGCCCGCAGCAGGGGCAGGGCCGCCGCGGCCGCCAGCACCGGGGCGAGGGTGTGCGAGACGGAGGCGGCGGGCCAGAAGAACGTCTTGTACGTGTTGGTGGTGGCGAGGAGGAACAGCACCGTGACCATGGCCGCCACCAGCAGCGGCACTCCGCGCGGCACGCTCCGGCCGGCCGCGCGCAGCAGGTGCGCCACCAGCGCCCACAGCAGGCCCAGCATGAGCAGGGCGGAGACCGGGGCGTACCACTGGTGGCCGGCCACCGGGAACTGCGCGTACAGCCCGACGAGGACGCCGTTGCCCAGGCGCCCGTTGTCGGTGACGTAGAACTTGCCGATCAGCCCGGGGACGCCGCTGTCGCGGACCACCGGCAGGAAGCACCACTCGTCGGCGCTGGGCCGGACGTACCTGCCCAGGTAGGACGCGGCGGCCAGCAGACCGAGCGGCAGCAGGGCCAGGGCCGTGGTCCAGACGGTCGTCCACGACCAGCCGGACGCGCCGGCGCCGGCCGGACCTCCCTCGTCCGGTCCCTCCTCCGGGTCGCGCGGCATGGTGGCGCTCGATGAGCCGACGGCCATATCTCTTCACTGCCTCTCGGGAAACTACAGGTCCGACACCGAAGAGGTGTTTTCGTCCGGTGCCGTTTCGCGCCGCGCCGCGGGACTTCGGCGCATCGGCGGGCTTCCCTCCCACTCGACGCGCCGGACCGGCGGCCCGCAACTTCAGGCGGGCCGGCTTGCGCCGAGAAGGCGGTGCAGGGACGCCGTCACAGCCGCGACGAAGGAGTCGCGGTCGCCGTCGTCCAGCAGGTCGAGGGAGAGGTACGGGTTGAGGTCCTCCAGTTCGACCAGGAGCAGGCCGCCGTCGGGGGCGCGGCAGGCGTCCACCCGCTGGATGCCGTGGTCGACGCCGTTCCAGTCGACGAAGCGCTGGGCGAAGGCGAGATCGGCCGCGGTCGGCCGGTAGCGCTCCAGCTCCCAGCGCCGGTCGGTGCGGGGCGCGTACAGGGCGTACTGGAAGGCGCGGTCGACGAAGTAGAAGGACACCTCGTAGCGGAAGTCGACCCGGGGCTGGACGAGGACGTCGCCCAGGGCGCGGCCGGCCAGCTCCGCGCGGGAGACGAACTCCATGCCGATGGAGTCGGCGCCCAGCCTGGGTTTGATCACGTACTCGGGCGCGTCCGGCAGGCGGTGCAGGTCCTCGGCGCGGCCGGCGGTGGGGATGACCGGGTACCCGGCGGCGGCGAGGTCGACGAGGTACTGCTTGCCCGCCATGTCGGCCTTGCCGGTCAGCTCGTTGAAGACGGGCACGCCGTCGCGCAGGGCGCGGGCGCGGAAGGCCTCGTAGGCCGCCCGGTAGTGCAGCACCGGTCCGCTGTTGCGGACGACGACGGCGTCGAAGGCGTCCATCAGGGCGGCGGCGTCCACCGGGTGGCACAGGGCGATGTCGAAGTGCTCGCGCAGCCGCGCGGACAGGTGGATGTCCTCGTCGCAGTAGCGGCGCCCGCCGGCCTGGTACGCGAGGTCGGTGACGTACAGCAGGCGGGGCCGGGGGCGGGACGGGTCGGGCGCGGTGGGAGTCACGTCTCTCCTGGTGACCGGAGGGTGTCGGCGGTGCGCCCGAAACTACCCGCCGGGCCGGCGCTCAGGCGCGGCGGGCCAGGACCAGGCGGCAGCGGGGCGAGCCGTCGGGCCCGGTGCCCAGCGCGGTCAGCGGCGTCAGCCGGACGGTGAAGCCGGTGCGGGTCAGGTCGTCCAGCACGTCCCCGAGCCGGAAGGTGCGGTAGTACATGACGAAGGGCGGCCGCCACAGCAGGTTGCGCACCCGCATCACCGCGTCGAAGCCCCACAGCCGCCAGTAGGCCGCCGAGCCCACGCGGGCCGGCGCGCCGACGGGGAGGGCGAACAGGCCACCGGGGCGCAGGGCGTCGCGCACCTGGGCGAACAGGGCGGGGCGCTCCCGGGGCAGGAAGTGGCCGGACGCGCCGAAGCTCACCGCCAGGTCGAACGCCTCCCGGAACGGCAGGGCGAGGGCGTCGGCCTGGACGAACCGGACGTCCGGGCCGGTGCCGGCGCCCCTCCCCGGGGCGGGGGTGGAGTGGGCCGCCCGGGCCACGGCGAGCATGCCCTCGCTGAAGTCGACGCCGGTCACCCGCTCCCGGCACAGCCGGCTCAGGACGCCGGTGGCGGCGCCGGTGCCGCAGCAGAGGTCCAGGCCGGCGCGGAAGGGACCGAGCGGCGCGACGGCGCCGGCCACCGCTTCCAGGACCCGGTCCGGGGTCCGGAACGGTGTCCGGTCGAACTTCGGGGCGAGCAGGTCGTACCCGTGCCGGGTGGAGGACAGCGCCTGGACGGCGAGTTCGCGCGGGGTCGGGCCGTTGGGTGTGAACATCGCGTCCCAGCGTATCGGCGGGGGCCGGCGCCGGGGCGGCATCAGATGGGTTCGACGTCCAGGACGTCGAAGAGCACCGCCTCACCGGCGCCCCGGGGGTGTCCCGCCGCGCCGGGCAGCGGCTGCTCGGCCCAGATCACCTTGCCGTGGGCGGTGTAGCGGGTGCCCCAGCGCTCGGAGAGCTGGGCGACCAGGAACAGCCCGCGGCCTCCCTCGTCGGTGGTGGCCGCGTACCGCAGGTGCGGCGAGGTGCTGCTGTTGTCGGCGACCTCGCAGGTCAGGCCGCGGTCGTGGAGGAGGCGTACGTGCACGGGAGCCGCGCCGTAGCGGATGGCGTTGGTGATGAGTTCGCTGAGGATCAGTTCGGTGGTGAACGCCAGGTCGCCCAGGCCCCATTCCTCCAGTTTCCGGGCGGCGGCTGCGCGGACGCCTGCGACGGCGCCGGGGTGGAACGGCACGTCCCAGTCGGCCACCCGGTCGCGGCCCAGGGCCCGGGTGCGGGCGATCAGAAGCGCCACGTCGTCCTTGGGGTGGGCGGGCAGCAGCGCTTCCAGGACCGCCTTGCAGCTGTCCTCCGGGGTGCGGTCGGCATGGGAGAGGGCGTCGCGCAGCAGCTCCAGGCCGACGTCGATGTCACGGGTGCGGTCCTCGATCAGGCCGTCGGTGTAGAAGACGAGCTGGCTGCCCTCGGCCACCTCGATCTCGGCGGTCTCGAACGGTATGCCGCCGAGTCCGAGCGGCGGTCCGGCCGGCAGGTCGGGGAACTCCACCGTGCCGCCGGGGTGGACCAGGGCGGGCAGCGGGTGCCCGGCGCGGGCCATGACGCAGCGGCGGGAGACCGGGTCGTAGACCGCGTACAGGCAGGTGGCGCCGGTCATCCCGGCGCCCGCGGCCATGCCGCCGGGGTCCTCGGGACCCTCGTCGCGGTCGCCCTCGTCCTGGTCGATGCGGCCGACCAGGTCGTCGAGACGGCCGAGGATCTCGTCGGGGGGCAGGTCGAGGGTGGAGAAGTTGTGCACCGCGGTGCGCAGCCGGCCCATGGTGGCGGCGGCGTGCAGGCCGTGGCCGACCACGTCGCCGACCACCAGGGCGACCCGGCTGCCGGGGAGCGGGATGACGTCGAACCAGTCGCCACCGACACCGGACTGGGCGGGCAGGTAGCGGTGGGCCACTTCCAGGGCGCTCTGCTCGGGCAGGGCGCGCGGCAGCAGGCTGCGCTGGAGGGTGACGGCCATGGCGTGCTCGCGGGTGTAGCGGCGGGCGTTGTCGATGCAGACGGCGGCGCGGGCGACCAGTTCCTCGGCGAGGGCGAGGTCGTCGTCGTCGAAGGGGTCGGGTTTCTCCGAGCGCCAGAAGTTGGCCACGCCCAGGACCACTCCCCTGGCCTTGAGCGGGACCGCGATGAGGGAGTGGATGCCGTAGGCGACGATCTGGCCGGCCCGCTCGGGGTCCTGGGCCTGCCAGCCCGGCGCCCGGGACAGGTCGGGCACGAGCTCGGCGCGGCCGGAGCCGTACCCGCGGGCCTGCGGCGTGGAGGGCAGGAAGCCGATCATCCGGCCGCGCGGGTAGAGCGGGTGGTCGTCGCGGATGCCGCTGACCGCGGTGCGGCGCATGTCGGCCCCGGCGGAGCCCCTGGGCTCCTCGCCGCGCAGGACCGGGTCGGCGAGGTCGACGGTGACGAAGTCGGCGAACCGGCCGACGGCCACCTGGGCGAGCTCCTCGGCGGTGCGGACGACGTCGAGGGTGGTGCCGATGCCGACGCCGGCGTCGTACAGCAGGTTGAGCCGGCTGCGGGCGCCCTCGGCGCGGCCGGTGAGGGCGCGCAGCTCGGTGGTGTCGCGGATGGTGGCGACCGTGCCGGAGGCGCCGTGGCGGTCGGTGGGCCGCTGGTTCACGGCGAGCAGCCGGTCGGCGGCCAGGACGACCTCGTCGGTGGCCAGCCGGCCGGAGGCGAGGAGCTGCGCCATGCCGGGATCGAGGCCGGGCAGGTCCTCGATGGCGCGCCCCTCGGCGTCGGGCGGCAGGTTCAGCAGCCGTTCGGCCTCGTCGTTGGCGAGGAGGAGGCGGCCGTCGCCGGCGACGATGACGACGCCTTCGCGGACCGAGTGGAGCACGGCGTCGTGGTGCTCGTACACCCGGGTCATCTCGGCGGGTCCCAGTCCGTGGGTCTGGCGCCGGAGCCGCCGGGCGACCAGGGCCGATCCCGCGGTGGCCACGGCCAGGCCGGCCGCGCTGGTGGCCAGGATGACCGGAAGCTGGCGGTTGACCACACCCGTCACGTTCTTCACCTGGAGCCCGGCCGACACCAGCGCCACGACCCGGCCGTCGGCGCCGGTGACCGGGACGACGGCCTGCACCTCGTCGCCGAGGGGGCCGTCGACGTGCTCGGTGTGCACCCGCCCGGCCAGCGAGGGCTCGATGGTGCCGACGAAGCGCTGCCCGATCCGCTCCGGCTGGGGGTGGGTGTAGCGGAGGCCGGTGGTGTCCATCACCACGATGAAGTCGACCCCCGCCCGGCGGCGGGCGGTCTCGGTCAGCGGTTGCAGTACCTGGGAGGGGTCGGGCGAGGTCAGCGCGTCATGGATGCCGGGTGACTGCGCAAACGTTTCGGCCACGGCGACCGACCGGTTGCGCGCCTCGCGGTCGCTGTCGCTGCGGGACTGCAGCAGCAGGGCCAGGACCGCGCCCAGCACCAGCAGCACCACCAGTGCCGCCTGCAGGACGAAGACCTGCCCCGCGACGCTCCGCGGGCGCCTTTCGGCCAGTGACCGGACCGAGGCGCCCCGGAATCGGTCGAGAAGGTTGACCACCCTCACAGTTCTAGCACTCACCGGCCGGAAGTGGACCATGAGTGACCGACCGTCTCGGGGCGGGCACCCGCTGTCAGCCGGCCCGCGCCGGCGGCGGCCGCCCGTCCAGCCGGGCCGCTCCGCCGGTCAGCCCACCCCCCGGGGCCGGAACTGGACGCTGATGCGGGGTCCCACGCTCCGCGCGGTCTTGGGGACGGCGTGCTCCCAGGTGCGCTGGCAGGAGCCGCCCATCACGACCAGGTCGCCGTGACCGAGGGGCAGCCGCCTGGTGGTTCCGCCGGCCGCGCCGGCCCGGGGCCGCAGCGCCAGGTCGCGCGGTTCGCCCACCGAGAGGATGGCGACCATGGTGTCCGTGTGCGCGCCGCGCCCGATGCGGTCGCCGTGCCAGGCGACGCTGTCCCGGCCGTCCCGGTAGTAGCAGAGCCCGGCGGTGACGAACGGCTCGCCCAGTTCGGCGGCGTAGTGCGCGGACAGGGCGGCCCGGGCCTCCTCCAGCACCGGGTGCGGCAGCGCCTCGCCGGCCCGGTAGAAGGCGAGCAGCCGGGGGACGGCGACCTCGTGGTCGTACATGTGCCGCCGCTCGGCCCGCCAGGGGACACCGTCGGCCAGCTCGTCGAACAGCGCGCCGGCGCCGCTCAGCCAGCCGGGCAGCAGGTCGACCCAGGCGCCCTGGCCGAGCACGGTCCGCCGGAGGCCGTCGAGCGGACCGAGGCGGATCTCGTCGGTCTGGTCGAAGAGCGAGCCCTGCAGATGTGCGCCCATGGTCCCAGGCTAACCCCTAATCGAACAGGTGAGCCATTCCGGCGGGGCGCGGTGCCGACCGCGTGGCCGGTCGCGTGGCGCCGGCCGGTCGCGGTCGCGCGGTGGCGCTAGCCGGTGGCGTGGCGGCCGGTACGGCCGGTACGGCGGGTGAGCAGGACGCCCAGGGCGATCATGGCGAGGCCGAGGACGAGGTGCAGCCAGTTGTCGGCGGTGTTGACCGGGATGAAG
>NZ_JBFAGV010000037.1:0-58510 GCF_040653855.1 Streptomyces sp. NPDC050856
TGGACCTCCAGCTCGGCGCGGGCATCGACGGCGTGGAGGCCACCCGGCGCATCGCCGCACCCGATGTGCGCGGGGCCGGGCGCGGGACCCGGCTCCGGGCCGGGCGGGCCGGGCTGCGGCCCCGGCGTCGGCGGCACCGGGTCCGGCGGACCGGGCGGCGGTGTCGGCGCGGGCGGTACGGGGTCCGGGTACGGACTGGTCACGACTCCCCCTCAGCAGGTCGGTCGTACGTGTCGGGCTTCTCCCGCTGCGCGTTCCCACCCGTGGCGGGATCACTCATCCCGTGGCGGGATCACTCATGCGGCGGCCCGGCGGTGCGACGAGCACCGCCTCGACCGTTTGGCGACGCCAGGACCGGGCCGCCCGGCGAGCGGCCCGGTCAGCGGGGTGGCCCGGACGGTCGGCGGGGCGCGGCGGGACGGTCAGCCACGCGTCGCCGCGACGGCGTGCGGGCCACGCCGGGTGTCACTGCCAGGCACCGGCTCCGACGCGTCCGAGCCCAGCTCCACGATCTTGTTCGCCGCGTCGACATGGACGACGCGAGGCACCAGCGCACGCGCCTCGGCGTCCTCCACCTGGGCGTAGCTGATGAGGATCACCAGGTCGCCGGGGTGCACGAGGTGCGCGGCCGCGCCGTTGACACCGATCACACCCGAACCGCGCTCACCTTCGATGACGTACGTCTCGAGCCGGGCACCGTTGTCGATGTCGACGATGTGCACCAGCTCACCGGGCAGCAGGTCGGCGGCCTCCATGAGGTCGGCGTCGACGGTGACCGATCCCACGTAGTGCAGGTCGGCATGAGTGACGGTGGCGCGGTGGATCTTGGATTTGAACATGGTACGCATCATCGAGGTACTCCTGGACATAGGCTCCCTGCCTGCGTTTTTGCAGGTCAAGTGCTGTTTCCCTACCCTACAACGAGTCGCATCTTCGGGCAGTATTCCCCAGGTTTCGGCTCCTACCACCACCCGCGGCCCTGCGGAAGCCGGGCCACCGACTGGCCCAGGGCAACCGACACAGGACGTTCCACCTCTCCAGCATCCGGCCCCGGGGCCGCCGGCGCTCGCCCGGGAGCCCCCGCAGAGGCTGCACGGGGCGGAAACGGGAGCTACTCCGGGATGCGGGCCGTGGCCATGAGGGTGCCTACGTCGTCGGGGTCGGGAGCGGCCAGTACGTGGACGTCGATATCGGTGAAGCCCTGGCGCTTGAGGAGGTCGGCCCACCACTGCGGACTGTAGGACCAGCGCAGAACGGTCAGCTTCCGGCCGGCCAAGCCGTTCCCGTACATCGGCTGCGGTCCGTAGTAGCCCTCGATCGGCTCCGCCTGGGAGAAGGCGAAGATCCCGCCGGGGCGGAGCCTCTTGGCGATGAGCGGCACCAGCTCGTCGGGATCGGTGAACCACACCGCCCCCCAGATGGAGAACACCGCGTCGTAGGCAGTCTCCGTCTGCCCCAGGTAGTCGCAGGCTTCGGCTTGGACGAACGTCAGCCCGGGTGTGCCCTGCCACCATCCACGGGCCCGTGCGACTTGGGCGGCGGAGAAGTCCAGCGCTGTGACGTTCACGCCCTGGCGGGCGAGGTGGACCGCTTCCTTGCCCTCCGCGCAGCCCAGTTCCAGCGCCGTGTCCGGGCGGCCCAGGACCTCCACGCCGGGGCCGTGGCCGTCGTACTGAGTCCAGCCGAACACGTCGGCCGCGGGGGCCGGCTGCTCGCCGTCTCCGCGGTGCGGTTTGTAGGTGTCCCAGTATTCGGGCAGGTTGGTTGAGGCTCGGGGCATGCATCCTCCCGGGGTGTCCGCTGTGGGCTCGTCACCGTACCCATGCGCCCGGTGCGCCACGGCAGGATCCCGCCTGTTCATACCGTCGTCTCATGCGCCGGCCCCGGGCGGCGCCGAAGCGCCGCCCGGGGCCGGGGGTGGGTCAGTGGCAGTTCTCGCCGGGACGGCAGGGGCCGCACTTGGCGTAGTCCCGCTCCCACAGCTTCCAGTCCACCTCGAAGCCGTTGTCGGCGATGATCTGGGCTGTCCGTTCCACCGAGCCGTCGTACTTGAACTCGATCTCGGGGATGTGTTCGAGGAACTTGCCGTCGAAGTGCTCGGCGCACCACTCGCGGTAGTTCCTGGTGTCCAGGATGAAGGTGTGGACCGCGATGTCGACCAGCCGGCCACAGCACATCTCCAGGCCCTGGCCCCACTTGTCGATGGCGGTGACCAGGTAGGTGATGGCCGCGCCGAAGAGCCGGGTGGCCATCACCTCATCGAAGGGGTGGTCGCGCATCAGGAGCTGAATCTCCCGGTCCCTGACCTCGGGCTTGACGTAGTCCCGCGGGTGGGCCGCGTTGGCCATGCTGCGGCCGCGCCGCTCCCTGTTCTGCAGCAGCTTGACCTCCAGGCCGTCCAGCGCGGTACGGGCGGCGGTGGCATCGTCCTTGGACACCTCCACGCCGCGGCGGCGCGGTCCGACGATGACGGCGTTGAGGTGGGCCCTGGCGGAGACGGGGGCGTAGTCGCGGGGCGTGGGGTCGGTGCGGCGGGGCCGCTGGCCCTCGCGCAGCATCCAGGTGACGAAGGTGACCAAGGCCCTGCGGCTGCCCTCCAGCTCCGGCAGGCGGGCCGCGGCCCTGAACCTCTACCACACCTGTCAGGACCCCGTGTGGGTGTCGTCGGTGCTCTCGGGAGTGATGAGCTGTTGGATCGCGTCGGCCAGGTCCTCGGCCTGGGCCAGGCGCTGTGCGGTGTCGACGCCGTGCCGCGCTGCCCCATGTTCGGTCAGCTGTCCGGCTCCGGACTCGCAGACGCCTGGCGGTCGCCCACCCAGCGGCTGCCGAGATCCGTCACTCGCAGCGGATGTGTACACGCTGGGTGCGGTCCCGGATCCCCGTCCGGCCAGGGCCACCCTGCCGATGTCGGCACGACGGCCGCGGGCGACCCCCCGCCGGTGACCGGTTCCCTGGGACCTGCCCGGGTGTCCGCGGACCGGATCACAGCCAGCCGTTGCGGCGAAAGGCGCGGTACAGCAGAGCGGCAGCGGTCGCCATGAGGCCCATCGCCATGGCGTATCCGTACTTCCAGCCCAGCTCGGGCATGTGCTGGAAGTTCATTCCGTAGACACCGGCGACCATGGTGGGGACCGCGAAGATGGCCGCCCATGCCGAGATGCGGCGCATGTCGTCGTTCTGCCAGGTGCCCACCCGGGCCAGGTGGGCGTCGAGTACCGAGTTCAGCAGCTCGTCGAGGGACCGCACCTCGGTGTCCGTGCGATGCAGGTGGTCGGACACGTCACGGAAGTACGGCAGGGCGCCCTCGGGCCACTCGGCATGCGGCCCGGTGAATTCCTGCAGCACCGGGACCAGGGGCTGCACCGCGTCGCGGAACTCCAGCACCTCCCGCTTGAGGGAGTACACCTTCTCGGTGTGGTCGTCGTGCGAGGCCGAGAAGACCCGGCGTTCCAGATCGGTCAGGTCGGCGCGCACCTGGGCGGCCGCCGCACCGTAGGCGTCCACCACCACGTCGAGGACGGCGTGCAGGACGGCGACCGGGCCGAACCGGAGCGTCGCCGGGTCGGCCCGCAGCCGGCGGGCAGCCTCCACGGTCGGGTCGTGGGCACCGTGCCGGACGGTCAGGGCGATGCGGGGACCGAGGAAGACCATGCACTCGCCCGTCTCCACGTCGCAGCCCTCCTCCAGATACCACAGCGTCTTGAGCGCGACGGCCAGCACGTCCCCGTACCGCTCGCGTTTCGGCCGCTGGTGGGCCTGGACGGCATCCTCCATCGCCAGCGGATGCAGGCCCACGTACCGGCCGACCTCCTGCAGCGTCTCCTCTACGGGGTCATCCAGGTGCACCCAGGCGAACTCGCCGTCCGCGAGTTCCGCCAGCTGCTTCAGCACCGGCCGGCAAGCGCCGTCCGTGGGGTCGCAGTCCACCTGCTCGGGCTCGACGGTCGTATCCGTCCGGTAGATCACACACCTCATCCCCTACGCATGCGCCGTCCGCGCGCTTCCACACATCCCCCGGGTGCCGGGCGCGGCCGGGTGGCGCCGCGGGCCGTGGGCGCGGCCCGGTGACGAGCCGGTCCCCTCCGGCGCGGCCGGCCCCGGTTCCGCCCGGTGGCCGTCCCCGCGCCAGGGCGAGCCCGACCGGTGACCGGACCCGGTGGGAAGCGGCACCCGGTGGGAAGCCGCGTCGGCCCGGACGGGTGGACGGGTGGCCGGCCCGGTACCGCGAACCGAGATCCACTTCGGTAGGACGCCGCGCGTGAGGTGACCTGCTTCCGCTCAGCGAACGCCCTTGCCCGGACGGAGCGACCCCGCGGATCGGCGCCGCGCACACCGAAGCGGTCCGGGACCGGCGGTTTCCGCCGGGCCTCGCCCCAGCACCCCGGGTGCTTCCCGCCCGCCTCCGGTGACGCGGTGGGGCCCGGTCTCCACACGCTCGCCGTGGGCCGGGCTCGGGCATGCCGGCCGGCGGCGCTGTCACACGTGCGTGACCAGCGGCAGCCGTTGCCCGGTTCCGGTGACGACACCGCCCCACCGAGCGCCGTTGCCGTCCGCGCCCGACACCCGGGTGCGGCTCCCGCCCTCGCGTGAAGCACCTCGCAGACGGGCGCCGAGTGCCGTGGCCGGAAGCTCCGGGGTGCACCGGGACGTTCGACGGCGCAGGGGCGCGTGGAACGGTTGCAGTATGGTCATCGCGTAGTTCGCCATGAGCAAGCAGGTCGACCGCGAGATCGCCGCGAAAGCCACGGTGATCGTCTCTCGTCGCGATTCCGGAAGAGTGCGGCTCTGCTCCGCCCTGTGCGCGCTCGCCCCTGGACTCCGCCCACCGCGGTATCGCCTTTTCGGGAAGAAAGAAGCAAAGGAGGAGACGGACTCCATGCCGCAGCGTCTGACCGGCCTGCCGAGTGTCCCTGCGGAAGGCTCATGTACCGAAGACTCCCCCGGTACCGGCCAGGATGGTGCCGCGCGGGCGGTCCGGGAGGTGACTGATCTGCTCGAGGTGCTCTGGAGTGACAGCCGGGACAAGGTGCCGACGGCTCCTGTCTCCTCGTCGCAACTGAAGGCTCTGTACGTTCTGGACCACCACGAGGGCATCAACCTGAGGTCGCTGGGCGAAGTACTCGGATCCGCCCCTTCCTCCGTCAGCCGGATGTGCGACCGACTCCAGGCCCTGGGGTTCATCGAGCGTTCGCCCAGTTCAGCCAGCCGCCGCGAGCTGGAGCTGCGCCTGACGAACCGAGGTGCGAAGTACCTTGCCGGCTTGCGGGCCCGGCGCGAGGCGGTGCTGTGGGAAGTCGTCTCCGCCATGACGCCCTCCGCCAGGAGGGCTCTCGTACAGGGTCTGAGCGGCTTCCGACGCGCCGCCGACCGGCTCGCCCCCGGCGCCGGGGAAGCGGACGGAGCCACGGAGACCGCGTGACCGGTATCGGCAGCGCGGGACGGTTCCTCGGCGTTCACCTGCATCCACGTGCGTCCACGTGCGTCCACGTGCGTTCCGATGCGTTCCGATGGGGCCGGGTACCTCCGCTCGGCCGAGTCGCGCGACCGCGACCGGGCGGCGGTGACCGCGCCGCCGGAGGGCGGGAAATCCACATCACGGCCCTGTGCGGGATCCACCCCCCGTGACGATATGACAAAAGTGTTGTGCACGTCGGGTGCACATGTCGGGCACGTTCTTCCGGTGCGGGAAGTGGGGATTCTTCGGCGGCCGTCCGCTGCCCCGGCTCTTCTCATCGGCGCACCGGCGGCTGCCGGCCGCCGACGGCCGCGCCGGCTCACGCCGGGGCGATGTCCCGTGCCCGGCCGAGCCGGCCGAGGGACAGTCACAACCCCTCTTGTGGCGTGCCGGGGGCGCGTATCGTCGAACGGGCAGGTGGACACGTGGAGTGCGGCCCGGTTCCCGCCGGCTGCCGGCCTCACGGCCAGGTCGACGCGCGGGGCTCGGCCGCCGTGGCGCTGGGGCGGATCACCGGGGTTCGGCTTCGCCGCGTCGCCGGTGCCCGTGCCCCGTCGCGTGACCGGGTGCCCTCCCCCGGGTGCCTCGCGGGGGTGGCCGTACCGGCCACGCCCTCCCGGAGGTTCTTTTCCTTCCGCTAACGTTTGTCGTACGACAACTGTTGTGGAGGATGGATGGACACGTCCGAGGCCGAGGCCCGGCAGCGGCTGAGCACCGCGCTGCGCGAGCACCCGGAGGACGTCGCGGACCGCTGGGTGCGGTTGCAGCGGGAACAGGCGCCCTGGGGCTCGGAGATGGCGGAGGCCGAGCTGCGCGAGGAGGCCGATGCCCTGGTCGACCAGCTCAGTTCCGCGCTGCGGAGCGACATGGCGGCCGAGCGGATCGTCACCGCCCACGCGGGTCTGCGCCAGTCGGTCGTCGAGCTCTCGTTGCGCCGGGCCCGGGGCGGCGCCGCCCCCACGGCCATCGCCCTGGCGGTACTGGCGCTGAAGGAAGCCCTGCTGGAGACGGTGCAGCGGGAAACCCACGATGCCGCCTCCCTGTACTCAGCGGCTCTGCTGATCAATCGGGTGCTGGACGCCGCCGGCGCGTTGTCCTTCGAGACGTACGTGGAGGGGCGCGAGGAGATCATCCGGCGCCAGAGCCGACAGCTGCTGGAGGTGTCGACCCCGGTGGTGCGGCTCTGGGACCGGGTGCTCGCCGTCCCCCTGGTCGGAACGCTCGACACCTCCCGTACCCAGGTCGTGATGGAGAACCTGCTCGGTGCCATCGGAGCCGACGAGGCCCAGGTCGTGATCATCGACATCACCGGTGTGCCCACCGTGGACGCCGCCGTGGCCCACCACCTGATGCAGACGGTCGACGCCGTCCGGCTGATGGGAGCGGACTGCTTCATCAGCGGTATCCGCCCCTCCATCGCCCGGACCATCGCCCAGTTGGGCATCGACCTGTCCGCCATCGTGACCCGAGCCACCCTCTCCGACGCCCTGGAAGCCGCCATCGCGCTGATCGCCGCCCCCGCTCACCGGACCGTTTCACCGGCCGGCCGATGACCGGGCCGGCCGGCAGCGGGGTACCGATCCTGCGCCTGGGCGATGTCCTGCTCACCGGGCTGCTCGACGAGCTCGGCGACAAGGCCGCCACGGTCTTCACCGAAGAGCTCACCGACCGGGTCCTCGCCGACCGGGCCCGGGGCGTGATCATCGACATCTCCCGGCTCGAATTCGTCGACTCCTTCGTCGCCCGTGTCCTGCTGGAGCTGGGCACGGCCGCCCGGCTCCTGGGCACCCGCGTCATCGTGGCCGGCATGCGCCCCGCCGTCGCCATCACCCTGGTGGAACTCGGCCTCGGGCTCCCCGGTGTGGAGACCGCCCTCAACGCCGAGCAGGGCATGGCCGCCCTCGGCTGGCAGCAGGGCCCGCGTGACCGAACCCCACGCGACCGGGCGGCCGGGCAGGAGGCCGCACATGCGCCCCATCGATGACCCCGCCCCCGCACTCGCCACCACGGAAGAACCCGGCCGGCGACCCGCGTCCGGCGGACACACCGCCCCCGGACAGGCGGGCACCCCGGCCGACGGCGTGTCACGGACCACTCATCCGGTCAACAGCGAGGAAGACCTCCTCGCCGCACGCCACGCCGTACGGGCCGCCACCCTGGAGACCGGTCTCGGCCTGGTCGACCAGACCCGCGTCGTCACCGCCGCCAGCGAGCTCGTCCGCAACGCCTACATCCACGGCGGTGGGGGCACCCTCACCCTCGAACTGATCCAGCAGGCCGACAGGCGAGGACTCCGGCTGACCGTCACCGACCACGGACCGGGCATCAACGATCTCGACGCCGCCTTCACCGACGGGTACACCACCGGTGCCGGCCTCGGCCACGGGCTGGGCGGCGCCCGGCGCCTCATGGACGAATTCCACGTCGATACCGCCGAGGGGCAAGGGACGACCATCATCGCGACACGCTGGAAGCGGCAGGTATGACGGCCTCCGATCACGCGACGTACCGTGGCGTCGGCGACCTCCGGTCCGTCCCCCGCTCGGTCCACGGCGTACACCGTGGGCACACCGCCCGGCCGGGCACCTGCGGCCACGGCGCCGACACTTCCCGCGCCCACTGCCCCGGCCCGCACAAGGCCACCGCGTGCACCCCGTGTACCAGGTGCACCGACCGCACCGCCCGCACCGCCCGCACCGCCCGCACCGCCCGCACCGGGCACAGTCGCCGGCGACCAGCCGACGGCATCGGCCACCGCTCCGACCGCCGCCCGACCGCGCCTGTCCCGCCCGCTCGTGACCGCCCGTCCGGCCCGTACCCACCCGCGACACGGCGACGGCGCCACCACACCCGCCCCCGGCTCCCCGCGGGGGTCGGCGTGACCCACGACACCTTCCGCACCCCGCACGCGCTGCGCCGCACGGTGCGCCGTATCGCGCTCGCCCACCGCCTGCCGGCCGAACTGCGGGCACGCCTCGTGCTCTCCCTCAGCGACGTGTGCGCGACCGCCCTCAGCGGCGGACGCCTGGTCACCCTCACCTCCTCCCACGAGACGCGCCGGGCCGGTCCCGGCCTCCTGACGATCAGCCTGCGCTTCCTGCCCTCGGGCCACTTCACCGACCAGGCCGCGCTGCGCCGGTTGCCGCTGCCCTGCGAAACCGGTGCGGACGGCGACCTCGTGTGGCGCCTGGCCACACCGCCGGGGCCTGCGTCGCCCGACCCGGCCGCTCCGGCCGCTCCCGCGCCGCCCGCCGCCGGACCCGGGGCCACGGCCGGGGACCCCCGCCCCCTGTCCCCCGCCATGCGTCACGGCGAGGACATGCCGCTCGCCGAGGAGGAACTCCGTGCGGCGCTGCGGCGCGCCGACTTCCTCGCCGGCGAGCTCCGCCGGCTGGAACACGAGCTGGCCGAGACCAACAGCGGCGTCATGGCGCTGTACGTGCAGTTGGAGGAACGCGACCAGGCGCTGCGCCAGGCCCACGGTCAGATGCTGCGTGCCCTGGAAGACGCCCTGCGTCCCCGGCCGCTCCACGTCGACGGCCTGGAACTGGCCGTCCACTACGCGCCCGCCAGCGACGACGCTCCCACCGGCGGAGATCTGTACGACTGGTTCGTCCTCCCCGACGGCACCGTGCACATCACCCTCGTGGACGCCCTCGGCCACGGTGTCACCAGCACCCGTACCGCCCTGACGGTCACTCACGCGGTGCGCACCCTCGCCCTGGAGGGCCACCCGCTGGACAGCATCGTGGCCCGTACCGACACCATCCTCAGGCCCTTCGACCACCACGTCATGGCCACCCTGCTGCTGGCCCGCCTCAACCCCACGACCGGCCACCTCGCCGTGGCCAACGGCAGCCACCCCCCGGCCCTCGTGGTGCGCGACGACCACACGGCCGGCTACCTCGAGGCGCGCGGCCGGGGCGTCGGCTTCCCCTCCCCGGGCAGTGACGGCGTCGTGACCACCACCCTGCGTCCCGGCGATCTGATGCTGCTCTACACCGACGGCCTCACCGAGAGCCGCCGGGACCCCCTGGAGGGGGAGGCACGGCTGATCGAAGCGACCCGCCGCCACCACCCGCACCCCACCGCGATCATCCCCAGCGCCATCGCCTCGGACATGCTCACCGGCAGCCTCCACCAGGACGACACGCTCGCCGTCGCGGCCCGCCTGCTGCCGCCACGCGACTGAGCCACCAGGGCGTCTCCCCCGCCTCCGGCGTCCGCGCCCCCACTGGTGGACCGCGTGCGACTCCGGAACCGTTCGGTAATGTGTTCGCCGGGGAGGGCCCGTGCGCCGTGCTGACGGGGCGGTGACGGCGGCCACGGCCAGTGACACGTCCGACGACCACGGACGCCGACACGGCCCTGGGCCCCGGTCCCCAAGGACACACCACACGACTGACGGGGGAACATTCATGACGACCGCTCACACCCTGTCCGGGGTCGGGAGCAGCCCACCGCCGCACAGCGACACGGTCATCGACGTACGCGATCTGAGGATGCGCTACCGGGACCAGGACGTACTGCGCGGGGTGGGCTTCACCGCCCGGAGGGGTGAAGTCGTCGTCCTGCTCGGCCCGAACGGCGCCGGCAAGACGACCACGATCGAGGTCCTGGAAGGTTTCCGGATGCGCTCGGCCGGTGAGGTGACCGTCCTCGGGGCCGATCCGGCTCGCGGGGACGAGCGGTGGCGCGCGCGCCTGGGCATCGTGTTGCAGTCCTGGCGGGACCACGGCAAGTGGCGGGTGCGGGAACTGCTGGCCCATCTCGGCTCGTACTACGCGCCGTACTCCACCGCCCTCGTCCAGCGGCCGTGGGACGTCGACGAGCTCATCGCCGCCGTGGGGCTGACCGAGCAGGCGCACAAGCGGGTGGGAACGCTGTCGGGCGGGCAGCGCAGGCGCTTCGACGTGGCCGTCGGCATCGTGGGCCGGCCCGAGCTGCTGTTCCTGGACGAGCCGACGGCCGGTCTGGACCCGGAGGCCAGGAGCGAGTTCCACGGCCTGGTACGGGGGCTCGCGGACGAGAACACCACCGTTCTGCTGACGACGCACGACCTCGCCGAGGCGGAGAAGCTCGCCGACCGGATCCTCATCCTGGCCGGTGGCCGGATCGTGGCCGACGGGGCGGCCGAGGAGCTGTCCCGGCAGGCGTCGGCCGAGGCCACCGTGCGCTGGACGCGCGACGGGCGGCCGTTCGAGGAGAAGACGGCCGAGCCCACCCGGTTCGTCCGCCGGCTGTTCGAGGAGCACGGTGAGGCCATCGACGGGCTGGAGGTGCGCCGGGCGAGCCTGGAGGACACCTACCTGACGATGGTGCGGGAGCTGGAAACGGGGAGCGTCCCCGGGGAGCGGGCGGCGAACGTCTTCGGGGAGGGATCGCGATGAGTCCGGTGTGGTACGCGGCGGGAGTCGGGCTGCGGCGGGGCTGGACGGAACTCCGGCAGACCTTCACCTCCGGCCAGGACGTGTTCGGGTACGTGCTCTGGACGGTCCTGCTCATGGTGCCGCTGTTCCTGGCCGGGGACGATCCGCTGACGGGGGCGGGGATCTCGGCCGGCGCGTTCATGCTGCCGAGCATGGTGGGGATGACGCTGGCGTTCACCGGGGTGATGACCACCGCGCAGTTGCTCGCGACCGAGCGCGAGGACGGCACGCTGCTGCGTGCCAAGGCGGTGCCCCACGGCATGGTCGGCCACCTGGTCGGCAAAGTCGTCATGGTGTCGGGCACGGCACTCGTCTCCATGGCGCTTCCCTTCGTCGCCGGGGTGTTCCTGGTCGACGGCGTCGCCCGGCAGGGCGGCGGAGCGTTGCTGACACTGGTGTGGGTGGTGCCCCTGGGTCTCCTGGCCACCCTGCCGATGGGTGCCGTCATCGGCTCGCTCGTCACCAGCCCGCGCACCGTCGGGTTGCTGATGCTCCCGGTGATGGGGCTCGTCGTGATCTCCGGGATCTACTTCCCCCTGTCGAAGCTGCCCGAGTGGGTGCAGATCGTCGGGCAGGTCTTCCCGGTGTACTGGCTGGGCCTCGGTCTGCGGGCCGCGTTGCTGCCGGCCGAGGCGGTCGCCGCCGAGATCGGCGAATCCTGGCGGTACCTGGAGACCGCGGGCGTCCTGGGCGCCTGGGCGCTCGCCGGGCTGCTCCTGGCCCCGTCCGTGCTGCGCAGGATGGCCCGCCGCGAGTCGGGGGCCGCGATGGCGGAACGGCACCGGAAGGCGATGCAGCGGGTCGTCTGACGCCGGGCCGGGGCCACCCCCGGTCCGGGGCCCCCGCCGGACCGCCAGGGCCACCCGGTTCTCCCCGGGTGGCCCTCGGACGCGGCGAGACGTCACGACGGGTCGGGGGCCGGTGGACTGCCGGGGCCGCGTCGCGCCGCCCCCCTCCAGCACCGCCACACCGCGCGACGCGGCCCGGTGGAACAGCGGGTCGGGGACTCGGGCGCATCCGTTGGTGGAGGTGTTCGTTGGACCAGCCGTGAGCGAAGCAGCCGGGTACGCCGCCCTTCCCGCCAGCCCTTGCCGCCCTGTTGCCGCGGCGACGGCCGGCGGTCGGGAGCCCGAGTCCCGGAACGCCCCCCACGGGGTGCTCACAGCGGGGTGGACCCGTGCCGGCGCCGGTCGGCACGCGCCGTCGGCCACGACCGTGACGACTGGAAAAGACCCTTCCCGAGCAGCGATGCCGCAGCCGCACACATTGGACTGGTGATGTTGAACGCCATGAAGAACATGAGCCTCCTGACCGCGGTCTGGGCCACCACGGGTGCCCTGCTCACGGGCGGGGCGTTCGTCTCTCCGGCCCGGGCCGCGACCGCGCAGGCGCCGACGATCGTCGCCAAGGGCGGCTTCGTGATGAATGACGGCACAGGGGCGGCCCTGTACGCCAAGGCCGCTGACACCCGCCGTCCCACCGGGTCCACCGCCAAGATCATGACGGCGCATGTGGTCCTCACGCGGAAGAACCTCGATCTGGACGCCAAGGTCACCGTCCAGAAGGCGTACAGCGACTACATCGTCTCCAGGACCGCCTCCTCCGCGCGGCTGATCGTGGGCGACAAGGTGACCGTGCGCCAGTTGCTGTACGGGGTGATGCTCCCGTCCGGCTGCGACGCGGCCTTCGCGCTGGCCGACACCTATGGCACCGGCTCCACCCGGCAGGAGCGGGTCAAGTCGTTCATCGGCAGGATGAACGCCACCGCCACCCGCCTCGGCCTGAAGAACACGCACTTCGACTCGTTCGACGGCATCGGCAACGGCAGGAACTTCTCCACGCCGCGCGACCTGACCAGGCTCGCGAGCCAGGCCATGAAGAATCCCACGTTCCGCGCCATCGTGAAGACCAGGTCGACAACCCAGAGGGTCACGATGAAGAACGGCGGCCACCGCGACATGTCGTGGACCAACACCAACAAGTTGCTCGGCACCTACCAGGGCGCCATCGGGGTCAAGACGGGTTCGGGTCCCGAGGCGATGTACTGCCTGGTGTTCGCCGCCACCCGGGGCGGCAGGACGCTGATCGGCACGGTGCTGGCCTCCTCCTCGGAGGCGAACCGCAACGCGGACGCGGCGAAGCTGCTGAACCACGGGTTCAAGAGGTAACCGCCGCCTCACTGCCGTTGCAGCGGGCGGCCCCGGCGTCGGCGGACCCCCGCGGTCGTAAGCCGGGTCCGCTCCGATCAGCGTGCCACGCCCCCGCCGGTGGTGGGGGCGGCCCCGTTCCAGGGGAACGCCCCGGTGCTGCCCGGGGCGGCGCGTGGTCCCGGCCCGGCGGGCGTGGTGAAACCCGTCAGGGTGATGGTGAAGTCGTCGTGGCGCGGGCGGTGGGCCACGCAGTAGCGGGTGGGGTACGGGCCCGGTGTCCGCCACGCCGGGGGCTGGGCGACCGGGGCGCAGACGCGGCGCGGGGAGCCGGTGCGCCGGGCCAGCAGGAAGTCCCGGGTGAGCATCGGCTCCAGGAAGATGATCCGCCCCTGGTGGGCTCCGTAGATGAGGGTGTGGCCGGACAGCGGGCCGACGTCCGGGGGCCTGCTGTCCAGGTGCATGCCCATGGCGCCTTCCGCGGTCTCCGGAGTGCTGGCGGGGTAGCCCCGCGGCAGGTGGGCCGCGGGCACGGGCGCCGAGGCGGCCGGCAGTTGCCGGCAGTCGATCAGCAGGGCGCAGCTGCCGAGCCGGATGCCCTCGCGGACCCGGCGGGGGGCCAGGTAGAAGTGCGCGTCGAAGTGGGGGACGTCATAGCGTCCGTGCGGGCTGTGCCCCTGGGGGTTCCAGTTGAACAGCACCCACTGGAAGGGCAGGCGGGTGTCGGCCGGACCGGCGGGCGGGAGAGCGAGTTCGAGGCCGTGCCCGCCCACGCACTCGCGCCAGGGGTGGCGTCGGCCGTCGCCGTTCGAGTCGTGGCAGTGCTCGCCGTCGGTCGGGGTGGTGGGGAGGCCGGTGACGGCACCGCGCGTGAGCACGACTCCCAGGGTGCGGGGCGCCGTGCCGGTGTACTCGGTGTACGTCAGCACCCGCCCACGGCCGAGTACGCTCGCCGTCCCGTGCCTCACGCACAGGCCGCCGGGGCGACCGGCCGGGCACCCCGTCGCGGGCAGGTACCGTGCCGCGGCGCCCCGGGGGGCGGCGGGCACGGACGCGACGGGCAGCAGAGCGGCGAGCACCAGCGTGGCCGGCAGGGCCAGGGCGGTCAGGCCGCGGGGGCGGAGCAGTCTCATCGGGAGGCCGTTCGTGCCGGCGCGTTCCAGGAGGAGCGCGCGTTGAGTCCTGCGGCGTCGGTGCCGGTGACCCGGCGGGTGCAGGAGCTGATGTCGGCCAGCTTGTCCTCCGGCAGGACCCGCCGGATGTCGCTGAACCCGTGCGGAGCGAGGATCTCCACCTGACGGAGCAGCGCGTCCGGTTCCAGCCGCCGGTGGGCGGCCAGCAGCCGGCCGGTCTCGGGCCTGCGGATGCCGTCGAACCGCGACAGCGCCTCGTCGAGCGGGTGGAGGGCCAGCTGGTGGGCGAGGACCCGGGCGTCGACCACCGCCTGGGAGGCTCCGTTGGAGCCCGTCGGGTACATGGGGTGCGCGGCGTCCCCCAGGAGGACGACCCGGCCGTCCACCCAGGTCGGCCGGGGATCACGGTCGATCATCGGGTAGCACAGGACACGCGGCGCGGCGCGGACGAGCCGGTGGAGGTCGAGGCAGGGGTTGTGCCAGCCCGCCAGGTGGTCGAGGACGGTCTCGGGGCGGGCGGCCGCGTCCCAGTCGCCGGACGGCTCCACGGGGCGGGGGTCATGGGCCTCGACCACCCAGTTGAGCGCGCACATGCCGGACGCGTCCGGTGGTGTGACCGGGTACACGACGGCCTTCACCCGGGAGTTGCAGCCGATGATGAGCATGGTGCGTCCGTCGAGGAAAGCCGGCTGCCGGCTGACCCCCCGCCACATGTGGATGCCGTTGGCGAGCGGAGGCCCTTCACCCGGGAACATGGTGGCGCGGACCGCCGAGTTGACGCCGTCGGCGCCGACGAGCAGGTCGCACACCAGGGAGCCCGCGTCGCCGGTCCCGTGGGCCAGCACCTCGGTCCGGCCGCCCCGGCGCCGCTGTTCGTAGTGGTGCAGCCGCCAGCCGGTGACCAGTGACCGGCGGCCCAGACGCCGGCACACCTCGCGCAGCAGTATCGACTGCAGACGCCCCCGGTGCACCGAGTACTGCGGCCAGTGGTAGCCGGCGGCCCGGCCGCGGGGTTCGGACCAGATCACCCCGCCGAAGCGGTGGTGGTACTCCAGGCGGCGGGTGGCCACCGCCTCGGCCGCCAGTGCCGGGCCCAGTCCCAGCTCGGTCAGTTCCCGCACCGCCGACGGCTGGAGGTTGATGCCCGCGCCCACCGGTCTCAGCCGGGGACACGACTCGACGACCGTGACGTCGGTGAACCCGGCGGCTTCCAGACTCAGCGCGGTCGACAGACCGCCGATACCCGCACCGACCACCACGATTTTCGGGGCATCACGGCGCTCTACCGACATGCCGCCACCTCCAGTGCAAAATCCCCGCCCTCAAAAATGCGGCATCGGGAGGAACGCCACAACCGCACGGCGAACGATCTGCTGTTCCCGCGGTACAGAACCGGAGCGTTCACCCGTTCGGCGTACGCCCGGATGCCTCCCAACGGGTGAGGCGCCTTTAATGGGGAGTCGGCCAGAGAAAGGCGGCGTCATGAAACACGTGGTATTCGACGCGTGCGACCTGCAGCGCCTGAGGCATGCCGTTGACTACGCGCACCACGCGTCCCGGGTTCCTCTCGGCAGCCTCCTGCCACCATGGATACCCGGGGATCTCAAGCGTGCGATCATCTCGGATTTCGCTGTTTCGCATTGCGCGACGCTGCTTTTCCCGCAGTCCCAAGAAGGCGCTCTGGAGTATTTTCGAAGAAAGGGCTGGCAAGCCTCGGAGCCCATTCCGAGTGTCCTGGTGAAACGTCGGCTCATCGAGCGTTACGGACTTCCCGAAGAGGTCCGCATTTCGGTGACGCGCGTGCGCCCGGCTCCTGCCTGCTCATCGGAGGTGGAAATATTCCTCTTCGCGAAGGACTGCCCGGAGTACCGGAGGGAGATAGGCGCGGAAGAGCGCACACACGGATTCGAGAACCATGTGGGTCTCTTCACCGACCGCCCGGACGGCACCGCCCTCGGCCTGCTCGTGGACCGTCTGGAGACCCTGGGCCACATGGTCTTCGAGGGGTCGGCGCACAACCCCCACGAGAACACCACCATGTTCTACTTCGCCCCCGGGGCGGCCGTCGCGGGGGCCCGCCGGCGCTTCCCGCGCTGGGAACTGCAGTGCTCGGGCGACCTCACAGCCATCGCGCGGACACGTCCGGTGGACGCCAGAGCGCTCGACGAGAGTTACACCGCCATGAAGAACAGCGCCGGCCACCGGGTGCTGACCGTTCCCGGCTGATCACCGGCCGACGCGGTGCATGCACCGGCCGGCGCGGTGAACGTGCCCGCCGGCGCGGTGGACGTGCTGGGCCGAGCGCCCGGGTCGCCCCGGTCCTGGGGGGTGTATCGCCGAGTCCCGGGTCCGCGCCGGCCGTGCGGCGGGCGTCCATGCCCCCAGCCCGCCGCGCCCTCGGCCCGGGCAGGCCGGGGCCGACCGGAGGCCGACCGGGTGGGTCGGGGCTCAGAACCGGCCGGGCGCGGACCCGGCGGCCGGCAGGGCGGGACGCGGGCGGTGATCCGTTTGCCGATCGGCTGGCGCTGCATGGTGAGCCCCTCGCACAGGGCGGTGACTATCTCCAGACCGTGCTGTCCCACCCGGCCCGGTTCGGCGGCGCGGGCGAGCGGGAGGGCCGGGCTGGTGTCCCAGACGGTGATCTCCAGATCGCTCCCGGCGAGTTCCAGGTGCAGTGCGCTGGGACCGGGGGCGTACTTGCAGGCGTTGGTGACCAGTTCACTGACGACGAGCTGGACGGTGCCGGTCACCGCCGGGCTGACCGGCAGGTCGCGCTCGCCGTACAGGCGGGTGACGAAGTCGGTGGCGAAGCGGCGCGCGTCCGGGATGGAGGCCGGCGCGCCGTCGAGAGCCATGCCCGCCCAGGAGACCGGGTCCGCCGGGACGGCTTGGCGCACGGGTCGTTCAGTGGTCGCGTCCGTCATGTTCCTCACCCTTGTCACCGCTGCGCCATCCGCGTCCCACGCGGCCCGTCCGCGCGTCTGCCCCCGTTCCGCCGGCGCACACCTGCACCCGACGGTTCCCGCGCCGGACGGTTGAGGCCGGGCGCGCTCCGGCGGTCGCCGCTCCGGCCGCGCCGTCACCGGTCCGCCCGGGGCCGTTCCGCCGGCCGTTCCTGGGTAGGGTGGCCGGACAGCAGACCGAGAAGTCGAACAGGGAGCAGATGTGAGCGAGCCGGCGTCCGTCGTCCAGCAGGAGATCGCCCGGGAACTCCAGGTCGTCGGGGTCTTCGAGGCCGCGCGGGAGATCGAACGCCGGGTGGCCTTCCTCGCCGAGCGGCTGATTTCCACCGGTCTGCGCTCCCTCGTGCTCGGCATCAGCGGCGGCGTCGACTCCACCACCACCGGCCGGCTGTGCCAGCTCGCCGTCGAGCGGGCCCGGGCCGAAGGGCACGACGCGCGGTTCCACGCGATGCGGCTGCCCTACGGGGTCCAGACCGACGAGCACGACGCCCAGCTCGCGCTCTCCTTCATCCGGGCCGACCAGGTGCTGACCGTCGACATCAAGCCCGCCAGCGACGCCGCGCTCCAGGCCTCGCTGGCCGCCGGGGTGAGCTTCCGCGACGCCCACCACCAGGACTTCGTGCTCGGCAACATCAAGGCGCGGCAGCGGATGATCGCCCAGTACGCGGTGGCCGGCGCGCACGACGGCCTCGTCGTCGGCACCGACCACGCCGCCGAGGCGGTCTCCGGCTTCTTCACCAAGTTCGGCGACGGCGCCGCCGACCTGGTCCCGCTGACCGGACTGACCAAGCGCCGGGTGCGTGCCGTCGCGGACGCGCTGGGCGCGCCCGCCGAGCTGGTGTGGAAGACCCCGACGGCCGACCTGGAGACGCTCGACCCGGGCAAGGCCGACGAGGACGCGCTCGGGGTCACCTACGACGACATCGACGACTTCCTGGAGGGCAAGCCGGTGGACGAGCGCGTCTTCGAGACGATCGTCAACCGCTACCGCCTCACCGACCACAAGCGCCGGCTGCCCATCGCCCCCTGAGGCGCGTCTCCCGGCGGCCGCCCCCGCCCGGCTCCGGCCCCGTGCGGGCGCCCGCCGGGCCGCCGGCCCGCCTCGCGGAGCCGGCCCGGTTTTCCATGTGCAGGAGGCGGCGTTTGCGGTTACTGGTAGGGCATGGCACCGATCTGGCGAAAGCACGACGACAGCAGGCAGCGGGACGACGACCGGCGCGGTCCGGGTGATCCGGCGGCGGACGGGACGTCCGGCGGCGGCCCGGGGCCGGATCCGCAGGTGGAACGCGACGCACCGGACCAGCCCACGCAGATGCGCAAGAAGTCGTGGTGGGCGGTGCTCAAGCGGACCGCGGGCGAGTTCAAGGACGACGAGCTGGCCGATCGGGCGGCGGCCCTGACGTACTACGGGGTCCTGGCGCTCTTCCCCGCGCTGCTGGTGCTGGTCTCCCTGCTGGGGATCGCCGGCGAGTCGGCCACCAAGAGCATTCTGGACAACCTCCAGAAGATGACCCCCGGCGCCGCGCGCGATGTGATCGCCGGGGCGGTGGAGCAGCTTCAGGGCAACGGCGGCACCGGCTCCGTCCTGGCGGTGGTGGGTCTGCTGGGCGCCGTCTGGTCCGCCTCGGGCTATGTCGCGGCGTTCATCCGCACCTCCAACGCCGTCTACGACATGCCGGAGGGCCGTCCGGTGTGGAAGGTCATGCCGCTGCGGCTGGTGCTCACGGTGGTGCTGATGGTGCTGGCCTGTGTCAGTGCGCTGATCGTGGTCTTCACCGGCGGCCTGGCCCGGCAGCTCGGCACGGCGCTGGGGATCGGGGACGCCGCGCTGACGGCGTGGTCCATCGCCAAGTGGCCGGTCCTGGTCATCCTCGTCACGATCATGATCGCGATCCTGTACTGGGCGTCGCCCAACGCCAGGGGCCGCGGTTTCAAGTGGGTCACCCCCGGCAGTTTCCTGGCCCTGCTGATCTGGATGATCGCCTCCGCCGGTTTCGCGCTGTACGTGGCGAACTTCGGCTCCTACAACAAGACCTACGGCACCCTCGCCGGTGTGATCATTTTCCTCGTCTGGCTGTGGATCACGAATCTGGCCATCCTGCTCGGCCTGGAGTTCGACGCCGAGATGGCCCGGGAACGGGCGATCATCGGTGGTCACCCCGAGCACGAGGAGCCCTACGTCCAGCCGCGCGACACCCGTAAGTGGACGGAGGAGGACCGCCGCCGGATGGACACCGACTGACCCGGCCCCCACTTTGGTGGCCCGGGCGGGCGTGTTCCCGCTCCGATGAGGGGCAGCAGGTGCTCATGCGCCTGCTCGACGGCTCCGCCCGGACCGGGAGCGTGCCGGCCGTACCGCCCCGCGGGATCCGTCCCGGAACCGGCAGGGCGCCGAACCGGCCGTCGACAGTGCCGCGACGACATGGCCGTGATCCAGGAGAGGGACACCGATGAGCATCAACCCCCAGGACAACGACCCCGCACCCACCCCGGAGGAGCTGCGCGAGCAGATCGACGGCACCCGGGAGAAGCTGGGGCAGACGGTCGAGGAGCTAGCCGGCAAGGCCGACGTCAGGGCCCAGGCGCAGCAGCGGGCGGCGGAGGTCCTGAGCCAGGTGCAGGACAAGGCCGCCCAGGCGCTTCAGCTGGCGCAGGACAGGACTCCGGAGTCGATGCGGGTCAAGGCCGCCCACGCCATGGAGCAGCTGACCGGGACCGCCCACACCCTGGGCGAGAAGGTCCAGGACAGGACGCCCGAACCGGTGCGCGAGAAGGCGTACCGGGCGGTCGACACCGTGCGCGGCAACGGTGGTCTGCTGGTGGCGGGCGCGGTGGCGCTCGCCGTCGTCCTCTTCGCCCGGCGCGGCCGGAACCGCTGACGGGCCTCCCCTGTCCGGCCGTACCGGCGGCCGCACCGCTGAGTACCGTCAGCGGTGCGGCCGCCGGACGCGGCCACCGGAGAGGTCCGGAGCTCCGGCCCGGCGCCCGGAGGCGAGGGCCGTGCCCGTACCGGCCGGCCTCGGCGGGGCCCCGGCCGCCGGCCGGCGTCTACGCCGGTTCGGTCTCGCTGCTGACGGCGCGTCGGCCCAGCAGCAGCCGGGCCTCTTCGACGGTGGTGGCGAGGGTGAAGATCTCCTGGGCGCCGACGAGGGTCAGCAGGGACTGGAGCCGTTCGGACGCGGCGGCCAGCGTCAGCGCTCCACCGGTGTCCTGGACCGCCTGGCGGGCCAGCAGCAAGGCGTTGAACCCGCGTGAGTCACAGAACTCCACCCCCGCGCAGTCCAGCACCACCCGGCGGTGACCCGCTCGGATCAGCTCGTCGACCGCTTCCGCCAGCACCGCCTCGCCGTCCATGTCCAGCTCACCCGCCAGCGCCAGCACCGCGTCACGTTCCACCACCGCCGGTGTGATCACCAGTCTCTCCACCGGCATACCGCTCTCCCTCGCTCGACGCGGACCGACGGCAACCATACGCAGCCGTCGCCCGGATCATCCCCGGCGCGCACCACTTCATGTCTCGACGCCGAGTGACGCGCTCCCGTTCGCACGGCAGTGCCGCGACCGGGCCCGACCGCGGGGCGGGAAGCGCCACGTCGGCGCGGTGCGGCGGGGTGGACGCGCCATCGCGTGCGCCGGGGCGGCTACCGCTGGGCGAGTGAGCGCCCGGTGCCCGGGGTGTAGTGCGGGAGGGCGCGGCTAGGCATACAAGTATGACGACACACTCGACACACACCGCTGAGGACAGGGTCGGCGTGCGATCCTTCGCCGAGGCCGAGGAGGCGTTCCGGCGCCTGGAGGCCGAGGCCGCCGGCCCCGACCAGCAGACGCAGTTCTCCCGCGGGGCGCTGGCCGGGTACCTGTGGGCACTCGGTCGTGGCGGGCCGGCGCCCATCACGGCCCAGCCCCTGGACGAGGCGCCCACGCTCAGTCATCTGAGCGCGGAAGTGGACGCCGCGACCGCGCAGATGGAGGATTCCACCCAGCGCACCGTCCCCCGCGACTACATCCACGGGGTGCGGGACGCGTTGGCCTGGGTCTGCGGACACAGCGACCAGCATCCCTGACCGGCCTCGTCGGCCACGGTCCGCCGGGCGCGCCCCGCCCATGACGGAACTGCCGCCCGCCCCGCCCGGCCGGGGCCCGCGCGGAAGGGCGGTTTCGGCGGCAGCGGCCACAGGCCCGGCGCCGGCGGCCCGTCAGCCCTCCGCCGGCTCGGCCCCTCGCTCACCCGCCGGTCCGAGCGACGGGGTGAAGCACGCGGTGATCGTCTTGCCGTCCGACTGGGTGTGGGTGTGCCAGTCGTCGGCGAGAGCGTCGATGAGAGCCAGTCCACGTCCGCCGGGCGATGTGGTGTCGGGGGTACGGGGCGCGGGCAGGCCCGCGCCCGAGTCGTGCACGCTGACGTGCAGGCACCGGCTGTCCCAGGTCAGGATCAGCTGCGCGTCGCTGTGGGCGTGCACATGGGCGTTGGTGATCAGCTCCGACACGGTCAGCAGTACGTCGTCCACGGTATCGGGGGTCTCCCGGGTCCAGCCGAGGGCCTCCAGGTGCTCACGAGCCCAGCGCCGGCCCTCTCGTACACCGCCGGACACGGGGAAGGACCGGGCCCAGCCCATGGCCTTCATGGACATGTCGGTCATCGCACGTCTCCTTCTTCCGGGAGAAATACCGTCTACCCGCCCACGCGGGAATCACCGGGCGGGACACCGAACCCGGAGCCGATCGTGTCGACCGGCGTGGCCTCACACCACCGGGCGCGGCCTCGTACGACCATCGGACGGCCCCGTTTTCGAAGCCCGAGGGCCGGCTGCCTCGTATGCGGGCTTTTGCCGGGCAGGCGTATCACTGACACCACACCCGGCCCGCCGGCCGCCCGATCGCAAGAGGGGGACCATCGTCGATGACCGTGCGACACCGTATTGACCTGGCCGACACCACCGATGCTCCCGCCCGGGCCCGCAGGACCGCGGCCGACTTCCTGGCCGAGGCCGGGCGCGTCCGCGGGCAGCCGGGAAGTCCGGCGGCGGTGGACGCGGTGCTGCTGGTGGCCAGTGAACTGGTCACCAACGCCGTCCGCCACGCCCCCGGCCCGTGCACGCTCTGTCTGGCCCTCCACGTCGAGGGCGTGCTGATCGAGGTCAGCGACACCAGCCCCACACCGCCGAGGCCGCGCCCGCCGGACATCAGCGGAGTCGGCGGCGGATGGGGGTGGACACTGATCGACCGCTTGGCCGACGAGGTACGCGTCCTGCCCGGGCCCGGCGGCGGGAAGACCGTGCGCATCCGTCTGCCCTGGTGACCGACCTCCTGCCGGGGCCACTCCAGCGCGTTGCCCCGCGGCCGCTCCTCGGTCCGGCGGAGTCGCGTGCGGGTCCACCGCGTCCCCACCGCCGGTCAGGTCGCGGTCAGGTGGCGGTCACGCGGTCCCGGCGGACGCACTCGATCAGGTAGTCGCCGTTGTCGGGATCCGTGGTGACTCCGTGCGCCTCGCTGTGGAAGCCGGGGAATGCCCGGTCGAACGCCTCCAGGGCACGCAGGTAGCGCAGCAGGGGGCCTTGCGGCTCGCCCAGGGACTCACCGGGCATGAGTACGGGGATCCCCGGCGGCGTGACGGTCACCATGGCGGCGGCGACGCGCCCCGCGGCCTCGGCCAGGCGGACCCGTTCCGTGCCGCCCCGGACGAGCCGCTGGTAGCAGTGCCGCGGGGCGAAGACCGGCTCGGGGAGCTGCTGGAAGGCGGCGTCCAGGGCGCTGATCAGTTCCGCGCCGGTGAGGTGGTCGTGCATCTCCTGACAGAGACCGCGCAGGGTGGCCCCGGAGTAGCGCTGGGGATGGCGCTCGACGAGGCCCGGCAGGACCTGGTCGAGCGGGGCGTCCGCGTCGAACAGCGACTTGAAGTCCATCAGGGCGTCCAGCAGGGTCCCCCACTTGCCCTTGGTGATGCCCATGGAGAAGAGGATCAGCGTGGTGTAGCTGTCGGTCTTCTCCACGACGATGTCGCGGGTCGCCAGGTAGGAGGTGAGGACGCGCGCGGGGATGCCCCAGTCGCCGGTGCCGCCATCCGCGCTCACGCCCGGGCAGGTGAGGGTCACCTTGACGGGGTCGAGCATGCAGTAGCCCTCGGCCAGTGAGGCGAAGCCGTGCCACTGGGCGCCGGGTTCGAGGTGCCAGCAGGCCGGGTCCTCACCGAGCAGGGCGGCCGGCGCGTCGGCGAAGGGGATGCGGTCGCCGGTGGCCGGGTCGGTCACCGTGTCGGGCTGCCAGACGCCGAAGAACCACTCCGGACGGTCACCCGCCTGCGCGATACGGCGCCCGGTGTGCACGACGGCCTGGCGGAAGCGGATCGCCTCGGTCACCGCCTCCTCGATGAGCCAGCGTCCCTGCGGGCCGTCCATCATCCCGGTGGCCACGTCGAGGGAGGCGATCGCCGGGTAGAGCGGCGAGGTGGTCCCGTGCATCATGAACGCCTCGTTGAACCGGTCGTGTTCCACGGGCGCGCGCGGCGCGGACCTCACGTGCACCATGGCGGACTGGGAGAGCGCGGCCAGCAGCTTGTGCGTGGACTGGGTGGAGAAGACCGTCGGCCGGCTCTCCTCGTCCAGGTGCTCCGGGCCGACCGCCATGCCGTACCGCCGGGCGTAGAGCGGGTGGAAGCGCGCGTAGGCGAACCACGCCTCGTCGAAGTGCAGCCGGGGGCTGCTGGGCGCCAGCGCGCGGGCCACCTCGACGGTGTCGTAGGACAGCCCGTCGTACGTGGAGTTGGTGACCACGGCGTACTGCGCCCGGTGCGACACCGCCCCCGCGCTCAGCGGGTTGCCGGCGATCCGCCCGGCCACCGTCTCCGCGGAGATCTCCTGGGGCGGCAACGGGCCGGCCAGTCCGTAGCCGTTGCGGGTCGGTACGAGGTAGACGGGGCGGGCGCCCGAGATGACGAGCCCGTGGAGGACCGACTTGTGGCAGTTGCGGTCCACCAGGGCGATCTCGTCTGCGGTGACGCAGTAGTGGCCGACCATGCGGTCGGCCGTGGAATTGCCGTGCAGGACGAAGTAGGTGCGGTCGGCGCCGAAGACCCGGGCGGCGTTGCGTTCGGCCTCCCCGATGGGGCCGGTGTGCTCGAAGAGGGAGCCGAGCTCCTCCACCGAGATGGACAGGTCGCTGCGGAAGAGGCGCTCGCCGTAGTAGGCGAAGAAGGCGCGGCCCACGGGCGACTTGAGGAAGGCGACACCACCGGAGTGCGCCGGGGTGTGCCAGGAGTACTCGTGGGCGTCGTCGAAGCGCCGCAGCGCCGCGAAGAAGGGGGGCAGGATGTCTCTGCGGTAGGCGCGCGCGGCGCCGGCGACCCGGCCGGCGATGAACGCGGGTGTGTCCTCCCACGGCCAGATGTAACCCACCACGGTCTCCGAGACCCACAACGGCAGCCGCGTCAGGTCCTGGTCGTCCTCGTCGGCCATGACGAGGAAGGTCGGCAGCTTCAGGAAGCGGTGCCCGATCCGGCGCAGAACCGCCGCCCCGCTGCCGTCGCCGGCCGCCTCCCGCGTTCCGCCCGGGCCGTGGCCGTCCGGGAGGTCCCAGGCCACTACCGCGGCGGACAGCCCGGCCTCGGTCTGGAGCGCCGCCCGTGCCTCGCGCACGGTTCTCGCCCAGCGCACGTCGAGGCCATGGGCCTCCAGCTCCTTCCCGACGCGGTGGAGCTGTTCGGTCCCCCCGGCGTCTCCCAGGGCGTCCTCCCGCACCGCGAAGAGGACCGTACCGGTGTCCATGACGTCCCCAATCTCCAGACACATGCCCTCGCGCATGCCGTTACCTCGGAGTATGGGAAACATGATCCGCTCATAGGCCTTTCCGGGCCGGAACCACTCTCAAGGGGACGGACAGGCGGCCACCCGAGCGACCGCGCCGGTGGAACAGGCGCGGGGGCGCGGGCGGGAGCGGCGGTTCAGGCTGCGGTGCCTTCGGTGTCGGCGCCGGCGCTCGCCGTCGCCTGCGCCCTGGCGCGCCTGCCGACCACGGCGGCCGCGGCGAGGCCCGCACCGACGAAGGCCGCCGCCAGGGTCCAGGGCTGGTCGAACCGGTGGCCGGTGGCGTGGTCGAGCGAGAGCCGGCCGGAGCCGGTGAGGCCGATGGCCGCCGCCGTGAACCCGAGGAACGCCGGGTACTCGAAGCCGCCCGACTGGTTGAAGAAGCCGGCCGGGGCGTGCACCGAGACGGCTCCGGCCATGGCCCCGGCCGCGGCGGCCCCGGCGGCGGGGGTGGCCAGCCCCAGCGCGAGCAGCGCGCCGCCGCCCGCCTCGCCCAGCCCGGCGGCCATGGCGCTCGGCCTGCCGGGCCGGAAGCCCATTGCCTCCATGGCCTTGGCCGTGGCGTCGAGGCCGCCGCCGCCGAACCAGCCGAACAGTTTCTGCGTCCCGTGCGCGGCCAGTACCGCTCCGGTGCCGACCCGCAGCACGAGCAGGCCCAGGTCACGTCGGTCGAGGTAGGTCATGGCGGTCTCCTGTGGCGTCGGGGCTGCGGCCTTCGCAGTCCACTCTGGGCGCGGCAGGGCCCGGGGCCGCGCTGTTGCTCGGCCATCCGGGTCACGACGGCCCGCCATGAGCCGTGCGCTAGATTTTGCCTCTGTTTGACCGCGATCACCCACGACCACCTCTCTGATACGGAGCCGGCACCTCAATGAGCGACATCGTCAACGGACTCGGCCGGGCAACCGCCTACGGCGCCCTCGGTGTGGTCCTGCTGATCCTCGGCATAGTCCTGGTCGACGTACTGACGCCGGGCAAGCTGGGCCGGCAGATCTGGGAACAGCGCAACCGCAACGCCGCCGTGCTGCTCAGCTCGGCTCTGCTGGGCATCGGCGGGATCGTGTTCACCTCCATCTGGACGACGTACGAGGACTTCGGCAAGGGCCTGGTGTCGACGGCGGCGTTCGGGGTGCTGGGGCTGGTGATGATGGCCGTGGCGTTCCTGGTGGTGGACCTGATCACGCCGGGCAAGCTGGGCGCGACGCTCGTCGAGACCGAGCCGCACCCGGCGGTGTGGGTGACGGCCTCCTGCAACATCGCGGTGTCGGCCGTCGTGGCCGCGTCCATCGCCTGACCGGACGCCGTCGGAACCTCCGCGTGAAACCGCCCGCCGCCCCGTGATCCGCCGCGTTCACCGGGGGGCGGGCAGGGGCTCCACCTCCAGGAAGCGCCGTTTGCGCGGGCCGCGGTACAGCAGCGCCTCCCAGCCCAGCCGGTCCAGTTCCCGGGCACAGGCCGACAGGGCGCCCTCCTCCTCCTGGGCGGCCCCCGAGCCGGGCGGGCCGAGCCACTCCACCCGGACCGTCCCGGGCCGTTCGCCCGGCGCCACCCGGTAGCCGGTCGCGACCCGGTGGCCCGCGGCGTCCAGCGCGGAGGGCGGGAACCCGGCGGCCTCCAGGGCCAGCGCCACCGCCCGGACCGGCCTGTTGCGCTCCCAGACGGCCGGCACGGCACGGGGGTCGCCGCCCGCGGTGACGGTCAGCCGCCGTATCTGCAACAGCCCTTCGAACGCCACCCCCACCTCGGCGGCGCGGCGCTCGGCCGCACCGGCCGGGGACGCGGGGCCGTCCCCGGTGGCCGCCTCGAACCGGTCCGCCGTCACAGCAGCCGCCTGATGTCGCCCCTGACGCGGTAGAAGCCGCCCGCCGCGGGATGCAGCGCGTCGACGACGTACCGCGCGCCCGGCTCCCGTATCGCCCTGGGGAACTGCACGTTCCACGCCGGGTCGTAGCCCTCGGACACCACATGGACGCGCACCCGGCCGTTGTCCCGTACGCACTCCACGACCACCGCCCCGCTGGGCGCCGCCGTCACCGACGTCACGGAGGCCGCCGCCGTGGCCGGGGCGTACGTGGGGAGGGCGGCGGCCAGCTTGACGTCCCTGGCCACCGGCACCGTGCCCCGCTGGGCGGCGGTGACGGCCGCCTCGCTCGCGTCCACGCACACCAGGGAGCCCTCCGTGGTGACCAGGTACAGCCGCTCGTCGCGGTACTGCATCGACAGGGCCGAACCGCCGCCGGTACCGAGCTTCCACAGCCGGGTCCCGTCCCGGTCGAAGCAGTACACCGACGAGGCGGCGTCGCCCGCGAAGACGTACCGCCCGCCGGGCGAGGTGGCGCACGAGTACACCGCGCTGTCACAGGCGTACGTGGCCTCCACGGCACCGTCCGTCTTCGACAGCCGCTGGACGGCCCGGTGCGCGGTGCCCGCGTAGACCGCGTCGTCCTCCTGCCAGCCGAACAGCACTCCGCCCCGGGTGGAGGTGTGCCACAACTCCTGGCCGCCGTCCGGCGCGTAGGCCGTCACGCCCCGGTGGTGCCCGTGGTAGACGCCGCGGTCGTCGGCGCGGACCATCCAGGCGTGTTCCCCCCGGCCACCGCGCTGCCACTGGTGCTCGTCCTCATGGTCGATCACGGTCAGCCGCCCGGCCCGGTCCGCCACGTTCAGCACGCCCTCGTGGATGTCCAGCCAGAAGATGTCCACGTCCGCCGCGATGTCGTACGCGGCGAACGGCAGCTTGGAGGACAGGTCGTACACCCGGCCGTCGTCGCACCCGGCGTAGATCCAGAAGTCGTCGGCGACCAGGCACTTGACGCCGTCCGGGAGGCTGAAGCGGGCGAGCACCTCCCCGGAGTGGTCGAGCGTGTAGACGTCGCCCGCCTGGTTGCCCACCCAGCAGCGCTCGTCGTCGACGTGGATGCCGAAGGCGGCGGAGCCGGTGCGGAAGCGCCACAGCACCGGCGCCACCGCCCGGGCGGTGGACGGCGCGGAGGAGACCTGGCGCCGGGTGACCGCCCGGGCGGCGCGCCGGCCCGGCACGGCGGGCTCGTACCCCTTGCGCACCTTCTCGCCGATCTTCCGCGCCGCCGCGGCGCGCGCCTTCTCCGCGGTGGGGAAGGACGACGTCTGGGTCTGCCCGGCGGCGCCGATCCGCCCGTAGCGCACCGAGACCACCTCGTCCCGGACCGTCACCTCGTAGAACTTGTGCGCTCCGCCGCCGTCCTGTGACAGCTCCAGATACGTCGTCGACATGGCAGACCCCTCCCCGGCCCGGACCGCGCGGCCTGTTCCGCGCGTCCCACTGCTCGAACATTAGGGGGACCCACTGACAACGGCCCCGCGTCCGGCGGCCGATGGCTCGACCCATCGGATTTTCCATGGCTGGCCACGACCCTGCCTATTGGCTACCTATGGCCGGATCGTCCTACCGTCGAGATCACGAACACCATCCACACATCGGAGACAGGCGACATGGCAAAGATCCTTTTCGTGATGAGCGGCGCCGACCACTGGACGCTGGCGGACGGCACGAAGCACCCCACCGGCTTCTGGGCCGAGGAGGCGGTGGCGCCGTACCGGGCGTTCACCGGGGCGGGCCACGAGGTCGTGGTGGCCACGCCCGGCGGCGCCGTCCCGGCCGTCGACAGCGCCAGCCTGGCCGCCGAGGCCAACGGCGGCCAGGAGGGGGCCGACGCGGTGGCCGAGGCCCTCGCCGCCATGCCCGAGCTGCGGCGGCCCCTCCGGCTGGCGGACGTGGACCTCGCGGACTACGCCGCCGTCTTCTACCCCGGCGGTCACGGACCGATGGAGGACCTGGCCGTCGACGCCACCTCCGGCCGGCTGCTGACCCGGGCGCTGGAGTCCGGCAAGCCGCTGGGCGTGGTCTGCCACGCCCCGGCGGCGCTGCTGGCCGCGCGGGCCGCTGACGGGTCCTCCCCGTTCGCCGGCTACCGGCTGACCGGTTTCACCAACGCCGAGGAGGCCCAGGCGGGGTTCGCCGACAAGGCGAAGTGGCTGCTCCAGGACCGGCTCGTGGAGCTCGGGGCCGACTTCCAGGAGGCCGAGCCCTGGGCGCCGCACGTCGTGGTCGACCGGAACCTGGTCACCGGCCAGAACCCGGCCTCCTCCGCCCCGCTCGCGGCCGAACTACTCAAGGCGCTCGGCTGACGGACCGGGCCGGAGACGCCCGCCGGACCGGAGACACCCGCCGGCCCAGCGCCGGACCGCCCCCCGGGGCCGGGCGGCCCGGCGGGAGTCCGGCGCCCGATGCTCGGTGCCGTGCCGTGCCGGCGCCCGGTGCCGGTGCCCGGTGCCGGGCTGAACCTGTGCCCGAGGCCATGCCGGTACCCGGCGCGCGCAGGCGTCGCGGGGCCGGCCCGGCGGGGCGCCCCCCGGCCCGGGAGGGACCAGGCCGTGCCGCCGGTGGTGGCGGTACGCGGACGGCCGTGCGGTGCCCGGGCCTCGCGTGCCGAGCCCGGCGGCCCGGCAGCGGCGCGGGGACGGCCCCTTCCGCGCGCCCCGGGCTCGCCGGACCGGCGGGCGGGACCCGGCCGCGCGCCGCTCCCCGCGGCCTCCCGCCCGGCCTCCCGCCCGGCCTCGGCCACGGGAGCAACGCCCCCGCGCCCGAGGGAATCTGACGGACATACGGCAGGATGGGCGGGAATTCGCCGTACGCCCTGGACTCACCGGGCGGCGGAGCGAGCCGGGCAGACAGGAAGGACGTCCAGGTGACAGCGCCGCACAGGAACAGCCGGAGCGCCGCGTCCGTCGAGGGGGCCGTACTGTCGGCCGTGGCCGAAGTGATGGGTTCCGGCCCGCACCAGCCGTCGGACAACTTCTACGACTTCGGCGGCACGTCCCTGGACGCGATACGCATATGTCTGCGCGTCGGCCGGGAGGTGGGCGTGGACATCGCTCCCGAGACGCTGCTCGACAGTGAGGACTTCGCCGAGTTCGTCGCCGCGGTCACCGGGGCCGTGGCCGAAGCGGTGCCGGTGCCGGGCAACGGCCCTTCGACGGACGTCACGGACGGCGGGCGCCCCGAGGACGTCCGGTGACCGTCCGTCCGGAGCTCATCCACGCCGCCGTGGCCCGGCAGGCCGCCCGCACCCCCGACGCCGTCGCGCTCGTCCAGGGCGGTGAGCGGGTGAGCTACGCCGAGCTCGACGCGGCGGCCGACGTCTGGGCGGCTGAGCTGCGGGACCTGGGCGCGGGCCCCGGCGGCTTCGTGCCGGTGGTGCTGCCGCGGTCGACGGCCCTGGTGGCGGTCCTTCTCGCCGTGCTGAGGACCGGGGCGGCGTACGCCGCGCTGGATCCCCGGTGGCCCGTCGGGCGGCTGCGCGCGGTGACCCGACTGCTCGCCCCCCGGGTGGCCGTGGGCGCGGGGGCCCGGAACTGCTGGACCGGCCCGGTGTGGTCGCCGCCCGCCGACGGCGTCCGGGGCGCGGCCCGGCTGGCGGCGGGCCGGCGCCCGGTGCCGCACGGCACGGAGCTCCGGCCGGGGGCCGTGGACGGGGCGAGCCCCGCCGCCGTCTTCTTCACCTCCGGGACCACCGGCCGTCCCAAGGCCGTGGTGTCCGGGCACCGCGCCACCACCGGCCTGTTCGGGGCGGGCGCCGGGCCCCTCTCCCCCGGCTGTGTGATGCCGCAGGCGGCCCCGGTGTCGTGGGACGGGTTCACGCTGGAGAGCTGGGGACCGCTGCTGGCCGGCGGCACCAGCGTCCTGATCGACGGCGGCTACCTGCTGCCAGCCACCCTGCGCGGTCTGGTCGCGCGGGAGGGCGTCGACACGGTGTGGCTGACCGCGTCGCTGTTCCACCTGTTCGTCGAGGAGGACCCCGGCTGCTTCGAGGGGCTGCGCCATGTGCTGACGGGCGGTGAGCGGCTCTCGGTGCCCCGCGTGCGGGCGTTCCTCGACCGGCACCCCCGCATCGCCCTGACCAATGGCTACGGGCCGGTCGAGGCCTGCGTGTTCACCACCGCCCGCCGGGTCCGGCCGGCGGACTGCGACGCCGCCGCCGGCATCCCCGTCGGCGCCCCGGTGCCCGGGCGCCGGGTCCATGTGCTGGCGGCGGACGGACGCCCGGTCCCGCCCGGCGGCACGGGGGAGATCTGTGTGTCCGGGGACGGACTGGCCCTGGGTTACCTGGGTGACGAGGAGCTGACAGCCCGCGCGTTCCCGACGGTCGGCGTCGGCGGCGTGCCCACCCGGGTGTACCGGACCGGTGACCTCGGGTTCCAGGACGCCGACGGGGTCCTGCACTTCGCGGGGCGCGCCGACCGGCAGGTGAAGGTCCGGGGGCACCGGGTCGAGCCCGAGGAGGTGGAGGCGGTGGCCCGTGCCGTGCCCGGGGTGACCGACTGCGCGGTACTGCCCCTCCCCGGGCCCGACGGGGCCTTCGAGCGGCTGGCGCTCCTCTACACCGGCAGGGGCGGCCCGGAACCCGGGCCCCGGGCGGTGCGCCGGGCCCTGGCCGCCGCGCTGCCCCGCCACTTGCTGCCGGACCTGATACGCAGGCGGGACGCGCTGCCGCTCACCGCCAGCGGGAAGCTGGACCGGGCGGCGCTGGTCCGCGCTCTGTGCCCGGACACCGGTGACCGCACCGACCACCGCACCGGCGTCGGTACCGGCACCGGCACCACCACCGGCGCGGAGGACGAGGCGTGACGACGTACGACATGACCGACCGCCCCGGTGCGTCCGCCGGCCCGCGCGGGTCCGTCACCGCGGCCGATGTCCACCCCATGTCGTTCGAGCAGGAGTCGATCTGGCTGAACGACCAGTTCCAGGCCGGGTCCGGACGCTATGTGGAGTCCTGGGTCCACCGGCTGCGCGGCGCGGTCGACGTGTCAGCCGTGGAGGCGGCGCTGACGGCGGTCGTCGCCCGCCACGAGCCCCTGCGCACCGCCCTGGTCCTGGACGGGGGCCGTACCGTGCAGCGGGTCCACCCGGCCGGCCCGGTGCCGCTCAGCATCCGGGAGGTCGGTTCCGGCGGGGTGGCGGAGGCCGTCAGGGACGCCGTGTCGGGGCCGCTGCCGGTCGACCGGCCGCCGCTGCTGCGGGCCACCCTCCTGCGGGTCGGTGAGCGGGACGCCGTGCTCGCCCTCGCCCTGCACCACGCGGCCATCGACGGCTGGAGCCTGCGGCTGCTCGACGGGGAGTTCAGCGAGCTGTACCGGGCCGCCGCGGCGGGTCGGCCACCCCGGCTGCCGGCTCCTCCCGTGCCCTTCGGCGCGTACGCACGCGCCCAGCGCGCCACGGCGGGCGGGCGCGGCACCGCCCTGGAGTACTGGCGGCGGACGATGGACGGCGCCCCCGCCGAGTCCACCTTCCCGCTGGACCGTCCCCGCCCGGCGGTCCCGGACCACCGGGGCGGACTGGTCGAGTTCGCCATCGGCCCGGACCTCGGCCAGGCGGTGCGCGCCACCTGCCGGGAGCTGCGCACCACGCCGTTCGTGCTGCTCACCGCCGCCATGACGGCGTTGGTCGCCCGGCTCGGCGGCCAGGACGACCTGGTGCTGGGGACACCGGTCAGCCGGCGCGACCGGCTGGAACTGGAACCGCTCATCGCCTGCCTGACCGATGTGATGCCGCTGCGCCAGCGGGTCCGGCCGGGGCAGACGTTCCGGGAGCTCGTCCGGGTCACCACGGCCACGGTGCGCGGTGCCACGGCCCACCGTGACGTCCCGCACAGCCTGCTGGTCCGGGAGCTGGCCGGAGAGCGCTCCCCCGCCCGGTTCCCGCTCTTCCAGGTGGTGTTCACGGTGGACGACGCCGACGCGCCGGGGCTGTCCCTGCCGGGCGTCACCGCCGAGCGGCTGTACGGCCACAACGGCACGGCGAAGTTCGACGTGTTCCTGGAGCTGGTGCCCCGCGACGGCGGTTACCTGGGGCTGCTGGAGTACGCCACCGGTCTCTTCGACGCCTCGACCGCACGGCGCCTGACCGAACGGTTCACCACCCTGCTCGCCGACGCCACCGCCGACCCCGGCAAGGCCGTGGACGACCTGGCCGTCATGGCCGGGGACGAGCTGCGGCTGGTGACCGGTACGGCGGTCCGGGGCGCCGGCCCCGGCAGGGCCGCGGCCGCCGGTGGTCCCGGCTCCCCCGGTGCCGGGACCGGCGGCGTGGCCCGGGAGCCGGCCCATGAACGGGTGCTCCGGGCGGCCCGGTTGTGGCCGGACGCCGTCGCGGTGGTCGACGGTGACCGGCGGATGACCTACGCGGAGCTGTCGGCCGCCGCCGACGGGCTGGCGCGCCGGCTGGTCCGGCACGGGCTGGCCCGGGCCCGGATCGGTGTGCGGATGGAGCGGTCCGCCGACGCGCTCGTCGCCGTCCTCGCCGTACTGCGCGCCGGCGGCGCCTGTGTGCCGCTGGATCCGTCCCTGCCGGCGGGGCGCACGGCGCTCCTGGTGCGCGACAGCGCGGTGGCGGCGGTGCTGTCCCGGCGGGCCGCCTCGGGTACGCCGGAGGGGGTGCCGGTGCTGTTCGTGGACCGCCCGGACGACACGGCTCCGGGGCGGGAGGCTGAGTTGCCGTCCGTCGGGCCGGAGGACCTCGCCTACGTCGTCCACACCTCGGGTTCCACCGGGCGTCCCAAGGGTGTGGCCATGCCGCACCGCTCACTCGCGGCGCTCCTGGACTGGCAGTGCGCGGCCTCGGACGCGGACACCGGGTGGCGCACCCTCCAGTTCGCTCCGCTGGGCTTCGACGTGGCGTTCCAGGAGATGTTCGCCACCTGGGCGCGCGGCGGGACGCTGGTGGTGGCCGACGACGGCCTGCGCCGGGACCCCGACCGGCTGTTGGACCTGGTGGAACGGCACTCGGTGGGCCGGATCCTGCTGCCCTATGTGGCGCTGCAGCAGCTCGCGGAGTACGCGGTGGCGACCGGGCGCGGCGCGGCGAGCCTGCGCGAGGTGATCACCGCCGGGGAGCAGCTGTACGTGACGCCGGCGATCAGGGAGTTCTTCACCAGCCGTTGCCCCGGGGCGCGGCTGGAGAACCAGTACGGACCGTCGGAGACCCATGTGGTCACCACCCACCGGCTCACCGGGCCGCCCGCCGAGTGGCCGGACCGGCCGCCCGTGGGGCGGCCGGTGCCCGGCAGCCGGGTGTACGTCCTCGACGACCGGCTCCGGCCGCGCCCGATCGGCGCCGTGGGCGAGATCTGCGTCGGCGGGGACTCGGTGGCCCTCGGCTACCTCTCCGGCGGCGAGGAGGAGGCGCGGCGTTTCGTACCCGCCCCCCGGGGCCTGGGGCCCGGTGGGCTCTACCGCACCGGGGACCTGGGGCGGTTCCTGCCGGACGGCACGATCGAGTTCCTGGGGCGCGGCGACGACCAGGTCAAGATCCGCGGCTACCGGGTCGAGCCCGGCGAGGTGGAGGCCGCGCTGAAGGCGGTGCCCGGGGTGACCGACGCGGTCGTCCTGGTGGACGGCGCGAGGGCGGAGGAGAGGCGGCTCGTCGGCTGCTACACCACGGCCGGAGCGGGGGCGCCCGCCCCCGAGCGGGTGCGCGAGGCGCTGCGGGAACGGCTGCCGCACTACCTGGTGCCCGCGGTCCTCACCCCCATACCCGGTCTGCCGCTCACCGCCAGCGGCAAGACGGACCGGGCGGCGGTCCGCCGGCGCCATGTGGCCGCCCGGCCCGCGGCCCGGTCCACGCAGCCGCCACCGGTCCGGCCTCAAGGCACGGGCTCCGGCCCGGCCCGTGACTCCGGCCCGGTCCACGGCGCCCTGGCCGCGCTCTGGGCGGATGTCCTGCGCGCGGGGCACACCGGCCGCACCGACCCCATGGGTCCCGCCGACCCCGCTGGTCCCGTCGGCTCCGGCCCGGTCGGCCCGCTCGACGCCGTCGACCCCGACGAAACGTTCTTCTCGCTCGGCGGCGACTCACTCCTCGCCGTCCGGCTGTCGCTCCGGATACGCGCCGAACTGGGGCTGGACGTCCGCCCCGCCGACGTGTTCGAGGCGCCCACGCTGCGGGCCCTCACCGCCCTCGCCGGCCGCCGCGCCGGCGCCGGCGCCGGCGTCCGGGCGGACACCACGGCGCCGGACCACGGCCCGGGGCCACGGGCCGTGCTCGATCCCGCCGTCCGGCCCGCGGCGGGCATCACCCGGACCGTCACCGGCCCGCGTCACCTCCTGCTGACGGGCGCCACCGGGTTCCTCGGCGCGTTCCTCCTCCACGAGCTGCTGGCACGTACCGGTGCCACGGTGCACTGCCTGGTACGCGCGGACGACGCCGCCCGGGCCGGCAAGCGGCTGCGGTCCGCCCTGGAGGGGTACGGGCTGTGGCGCGACGAGCACTCCGACCGGATCCGGGCGGTGGTGGGCGATCTGGCCCGGCCGGCGCTGGGGCTGGGCCAGCGGGAGTTCGACCGGCTGGCCCGTACCGCCGACGCGGTGTTCCACGTGGGCGCCGCCGTCAACCTCACCCACGGGTACGACCGGTTGCGCGCGGCCAACGTCGAGGGCACCGCCGAGGTCCTGCGGCTGGCCGCCGCGCACCGCACCGTACCGGTGCACCATGTCTCCACGGTCGGCGTCTTCCCGTCGCCCGGCGCCCCCGGCCCGACACCGCCGAGGGTCCTGCCCGGTGATCCGCTCGGTGACGGCTCGCTGCTGCGGGGCGGTTACGCGCGGACCAAGTGGACGGCCGAGGTACTGGTGGCGCAGGCCAGGGAACGCGGCCTGCCCGTGACGGTGTACCGGCCCACCCGGATCAGCGGCAGCGCCGCGACCGGGGTCTGCCAGAGGTCGGACTTCCTGTGGCTGCTGGTCAAGGGCTGTCTCCAGGCGGGAGCGGCGCCCGCCGACTACGTGGCGGACTTCGACCTCGTACCGGTGGACTGGGTGGCGGCGGCGATCGGCGCCCTGGCCGCGGACCCGGCCGCGGCCGGGGGGACGTTCCATCTCTCCAGCGAGCGGCACCTGCTGTTCACCGAGGTCGTGGCCCGGCTGCGCGCGCTGGGCTACCGTCTGGCCGACGTGCCCCTGGAGGAGTGGCACCGGCGGGTGGAACACCGGCCGGACAACGCGGCCTTCCCGCTCCTGGGCCTCCTGCCGGCCACCGGGCGCGAGAACGCGCTGTCACCGCTGTTCGACTCCGGCACCACCCGGCACGCGCTGCGCCGAAGCGGCGCGGCCTGCCCGGAGATCGACGACGCGCTCTTCGCCCGGTACGTCCGCTCCTTCGTACGGGAGGGGTTCTGGCCACCGGCGCCCTGAGCCCGCCCCGTCCGCCCCTCACAGGGCGAGCCAGGAGGCGACCGCGGCGGCGAGGGGCTGGCCGGTGTCCAGCTCGACGAAGCCGAACTGGCCGCCCTGGTTGCACTCCAGGAACCACCACACGCCCTCGGTGTCCTCGGCGAAGTCGAAGGCGGCGTAGGCCAGTCGGGACCTTTTCATGTACGCGTGCACGGCCCCGGTGATGCGGTCGGGTACGCCGGTCGCCTGCCAGGTGTGGCCGTCCTCGGCGTACCGCCCGTCGACCTGACCCGGCTCGGTGAGCTTGCGAGCGGCGAACAGCCGGCTGCCCACGCAGGTCAGCCGGACGTCCGCCCGTTTGGGGACGTACCGCTGCAACAGCGTGGGCGCGGCCGCGACACCGGCGAAGTCGGCTCCCGGCCCGACCCTGGTGGTGGGCAGCGTGACCGGCGGGTCACCGGCCGGCGGCCCCGACGCGGACTTGACCACGATGTCCCGGTACTGCTCCGCGAACTGGCGGGCCACGCGCGGGAAGGTGGTGATGACGGTGGGCGGCACGGCGAAGCCGCTGTGGTGGGCGCAGCGCAACTGCCACGGTTTGCACCGGGCCTGGGCCGCGCTGGTCGGGTGGTTCATCCAGCGCGCCGTGGTGGAGTACAGCATTCCGTACAGCGCCTGGTGGGTTTCGGCGGTGAGCCACGGCGACGCGCCGGGGGCGTGCGCCGCGGGTTCGCCGGGTCTGCGCACCCAGATGGAGCGCAGGCTGCTCATGCTGAGCAGCCTGCCCTCCACCGCGAGGTGGCCGCCGAAGTCACCGTGCACGTACTCGGCGGACATGGCCGCCTCACCCGGCAGGTCGGCGGGGTCCAGGCGTACCAGCGGGACTCCCCGTTCGTGCAGGACGGCCACCACCATGTCGGCGGTCACGTCCTCGCGGCTGGTGAGGATCAGCACGGTCATCGGCGTACCGGTGCCGGTCAGTCATCGAAGTGCGTCGCGGAACCGGCCTTGGACGTGGTGGTGCCGGCCTCCAGGAGCAGGGCCCGGTCCCAGACGGCGGGGCGCCCGTCGGGCAGCACGTTGAGCTGGAGGGTGGCGTCGTACCGGTAGGTGATCGTCGTGGTGGGACGCTCGGCGGGCACGGCGTAGTCGAGTACGAACGGTCGCATGGTCTCGTCTCCTTCAAGGACGTACGACTGTCTGCGCGTACGTAACAGTACGCAGCCGGCCGGCGGGGGACTCATCGCCTGCCCGGCGCATCCCACCAGGGGCGGGAGGTGTCGCGAAGGGTGTTGGTACCGCAGTGCACTTCGCCCATCCCCACGTGGTAGGTGTAGTAGTCGTCGATGTAGGAGACGCTCAGGCCGGCCTTACGGTAGGCGCCCGAGACCGCTTCGGTGAAAACGTCCTTGCCGCCGATGACCGGGCCCCACTGGCGGGGCGCCAGGTAGCGGTCGGGGCCGAGCAGCAGGCCGTTGACGGCGCCGGGGATGTAGGCGCTGGTGGCCGGGACCGCGGTGGCGGACCGGCCGGCGGGCGCGGACGGGCTCCCGCCGGCGGACGGGGACGCGGCACGGTCCGCCGGCGGCGCCAGCCGGCGCTGCTGCCCGTGCTCGCGCACCCCCTCCGGCACGCGGACCGGGGCGCCCAGCCGCCGCAGCAGCGGCAGGCGCACTTCGCCGTTCCGCGCCTCGGTGCCGCGCGTGTAGAGGGCGGGAACGCGGACGATCTCGGCGTCGGTGATCCCGGTCTCGCGCTTGAGGAGGTCCAGGTTGGCCCGGATGCGCCGCGCGGCCAGCGCGTTGTCGGCGCGCAGGGCCGGTGAGGCGAGCGCTTGGCCGACGGTCTCCTTGGGCGCGGGCCAGTCGGGGAGGCTCCGCACGGAGAACATCCTCGTCGCGCCGTGGCCCGCCGCCACGGCGTCACGCAGCAGCTTCACTCCGGCGTCCGGGTCGGCGACGGCGAGGCGCCAGCCGCGCGGGGTGCGGGCGGGCAGGAACTGGACGAACTCGTCCACGTGACCCACGTGCAGCCAGGAGGTGTCCAGGAGCAGCGGGTCCTGCAAGGCCTGGGAGGCGAGCAGGGTGCGCATCGCCCGGTCGGGCCTGGCGCCGGTGTCCTTGCGCTCGCCCATGATGACGCGCCCGGCGGGGAAGGAGCGGCCGCCGTGGGCGTACGGCGGGACGGTCTCCAGGTTGCCCATGGAGTTCAGCGACCAGTCGTCGGGGTTGCGGTCGCCGTCGACCTGCACCACGCCCACGTCCCGGCCGCGCATCCGCTCGAAGAGCTCACGCCCGGCCTCCCGGTCCGGCTGGGCGGAGCGGATCATCACGCGCAGGGTGTGCGGCGTGCCGCCGGGGCCCGTCATGCTCAGGTAGCCGGGCTCCACGAAGTCCTGCGCCCATATGTCTCCGTACTTGGTGAACTTCACCGACGGGGCGGCGATGCCGGCCCGCCGGGCCTGGGCGTCCAGGGCCTGGACGAACCTCCGCTGCTCCCGGGCGTAGGGGTCGTCGCCCTGGACCTGGGTGACCAGCAGCCGCTGCGCGCGTTGGAGGTGGTGGTGGGTCAGCAGCGGGGCGGCGCGCAGGGTCACCTCGTCGCTGGTGACGCGCCCGCGGGAGGTGATGGTGAACCGTACGACGACGGTGCCGTCCCACACGGCGCGGTCACGGATGACGTCGGTGCCCTCGACGCCGAGTTCCACCCCTGCGGCCAGCTCGGACGCGGTCAGCGAGGTGGCGGGCGTGAGCCGGGTCCAGCCGGCCGGGCGTTTGACGAAGAGCCGGGCGTGCCGGGCGCCGGTGCCGGTGATGCGTGCCGTGCCGGTGGTGCGGATGGTGTCGGAGGCCGCGCGGGTGGCCGCCGGCAGCGGGACGGTACGCAGCCGGGCCAGGTCCTCGGCGTCCCGCCGGCCGTTGACCTCGGTGTCCGACGCGTCGTGGCAGGCGGCGAGGGCGGGATCCGGGAGCGGCGCGCCGTCCGGTGCCGTGGTCCGGCAACGCCCGGCGTCGTCGTCGATGTTGGGCAGGAACACCGCGCCCCGGGCGGTCGTCCACCGGTCCTCGCCGGCCTCGTCGGAGGTTCCGGAGACGTCCACGGTGCCGTCGCGGTCCACATCGGCCCGCAGGTCGGCGCGGGCGGGTGGCGGTGTGGCGGAAACGGAGGCGGCGGCCGGGGCGGCGGGCACCAGGGGGAGGAGCAGCGCCCCCGCCGTCGTCATCACCAAGGCGGTACATCCGGAGATCCTCAAAGGCACCGTACTGCTCCCCTTCGCGTCGTGTTCGAGCCGTGGTCGGTGGTCCGTGAGACAAGAGGGCGGTGGCGCCCGGGTGGTTGCCCGCGTGCCGGAAGTCGGCCACGGCCCTGGCAGCCGGAGCCCCCGCTGCCCGCGCCGCCGGCCCGTCGCGCACCGCCGGCTGCCCGCGCGACCGCGGCGCGGCCCACACGAAGACATCGGCTGCGATGTCCGACCGTGATCAGCCGGGGGGTCCGGGCCCTCCCGGACGACGGTCGTGCTGTCCGCCCGTCTCACCGCCGGCCGTTGCCGTGCCCCGCGGCCGCCCTCCCCCTCCCGGCCCCGGCTCGGGGAGGGCGGCGTTCTCACGTCCGGCCCGGCGCGGACAGCGCGGAGGTCATGTACGACGACCACACCCGCAACGGCAGGAAGTCGGCCCGGGCCCGGCCGGCGCCGCCGACTCCGGTGATGGGCAGCAGCGCGGCTTCGCCGGGCTTGTCGCGGAAGACGGTGACGGCGGTCGACAACTGGTCGGTGTAGCCGACGAACCAGGCCGCGGAGAGCTGGTCGTCGCCGCCGGTGCGGCCCGCCGCGATGGGGTCCAGGGCCCGGATGGTGGCCGGGTCGACGGCGTCCACGGCCACGTCCCGCATGGCCCGCGCGACCTCCTCGGCCACCTCGGGCTCCAGTACGCGCCGGCTCGGGGGCCGGTCCAGTCCTTCCAGCGGTGTGCCCTGGTGGGTGACGGCGGTGACGGAGTACGGGTCGTTGCGCCGGCCGTCGTTGGCGAAGGTGGCGTAGGCGTCGGCCATCCGGATCGCGCTGGGCGTGGAGGTGCCGGCCGGGAAGGCCGGATCGAGCGGCGCCATGCTCCGTGGCAGCAGCCCGGCCGCCACGGCGAGGTCCCGTACCTTGTCCAGGCCGACGTCCTCACCCAGTCTGCGGGAGACGCCGCTGCCACCCCGGAGCATCGCCCGGCGCAGGGCCGACCGGTCGCCGGCACCGTCCGGGGCGGTGTCCCCCAGGTCGCCGTCCCGGAGCGCCGCGGCCAGGACGAACGGCTTGAAGGCGGAGCCCACCGGCACTCCGGCCGTGTCGGCGTTGTTGGTGAAGTGCTCGGTGGCGTCCCGTCCTCCGTACAGCGCCAGCACCGCCCCGTCGTCCGGACGGACGGAGGCGGCGCCGAACTGGACGTGCCGGTCGTCCACCCGGCGGGCCGGGTCAAGCGTGCGCGTGGCGACGGACTCCACACTGCGCCGCAGTTGCTCCACCCGGTCCTTGTCGAAGGTGGTGCGGATGCGGTACCCGCCGCGGCCCAGTTCCTCGGCGGTCAGACCGGTGCGGTTGGTGATGTCCTTGTTCGCCACGTCCACCAGGTAGCCGGTCTGACCGGACAGGCTGGTGGACACCGACCGGGGGCGCGGTTCCGGGAAGACGGTGTACCGGGCGCGTTCCCGGGCCGTCAGCCGGCCCAGCTCCACCTGCCGGTCGAGGATGTGGCGCCACCGCGCCTCGGCCCGGCGGTGGTTGGCCGGGCTCTGGGAGGGGTCGTACTGCTCGCCGCCCTTGAGCAGCGCGGCCAGCAGGGCGCTCTGGCCCGGGTCGAGGTTCCTGGCGTCGGTGCCGTAGTAGGACACGGCGGCGGCCTGCACTCCGTAGGCGTCGCGGCCGAACCAACTGGTGTTGAGGTAACCCTGGAGGATCTCCTGCTTGGACAGGGTCCGGGAGAGTTTCACCGCCAGGAACAGCTCGCGCACCTTGCGGTCCAGCGTCTGGTCCTGGGTCAGATAGGTGTTCTTGACGTACTGCTGGGTGATCGTGGAGCCGCCCTGCACCTCCCTGCCCCGCGCCATGTTCACCACCGCCCGGCCCAGCCCCCGTACGGAGAACCCGGGGTCGCTGTAGAAGGTGGCGTTCTCGGCGGCGATGACGGCGTTCTGGAGGGAGGCGGGGATGTCGGAGAGCGGGACGTTCTGCCGGTTGACCGGGCCCACGCTGACCATCTGGGTCCCGTCGGCCCAGTAGTAGACGTTGGCCTCCGCCCGGGCGGTCGCGTTCGCGTCGGGCAGGTCGACCGTGGCGTAGACGTAGCCGAGGAGGGCGGTGAGCGCGCCCCCGCACAGCAGTGACAGGCCGATCACCTGCCGCCAGGAGGGGACGTACCGCAGCGGGCCCCGGCGGCCCCGGCGCGGGTAGTCGACGCGCCACCGCTGGAGGCGCCCGGGAAGCCGCTCGCCCGGCACCTCGTGCCCCTGTCGACGGATCACCGATTCCGCCCCCTTCTGTCGCCGGTCCTGCCGTCTCCCACTACGGGCGCCGGCGGCCGTACGTTCAGGCGGGGCGCCGCGCCCGGCGGGGACGGTTCCCCGCCCGGGGCCGGGGGCCGCCGGCCCCGGGCGGGGAACCGCCGGGGCACCCGGTCCCCGGACCGGTGGGAGCGCCGCGGCGGTCCGTGCAGATCTTTGCCGCCCGAGGGGTGTACCTGGGGTGGCCGGTGGCTGATGATGCTTCCCACACGGGCGGGCGGGCCGCGCCGCGTACTTCTCGCTCCCGGCATCCGGGGGCCGGGGAAGTGCCGACGCGCGGCACGGAGGAAAGAGGTGATCGGTCATGGGCGTGACGAACGCGGTCAAGGCCGGTGCCGGTCCCTCCGTACGGATCGAGGCCGCCGGGGCGGCACCCGGCGGGCTCCTCGACGCCCTGGGTGTGGCGGCGGTGGTACTCGACCGGGAGGGCCGGATCGCCCTGTGGAGCCCGCAGGCCGAGGAGCTGCTGGGCTACAGCGCGCGGGAGGCGCTGGGCCGGCAGGCCGCGCGGCTGCTGGTGTCCGAGCAGCACGTCGAGCTGGTGCTGCGGCTCTTCGACGAGGTGATGGGCAGCGGCGAGGCCTGGGCCGGGGTCTTCCCGGTGCGCCACAAGAACGGTGGCGCCCGGCTGCTGGAGTTCCGCAACATGCGGCTGGAGGACGACCGGGGTCATCAGTACGCGCTGGGCCTGGCCGCCGAGGAGTCGGTCGTGCGGCAGGTGGAGCGGGACCTGGCGCTGTCGGTACGGCTGGTCGACCAGTCCCCGATCGGGCTGGCGGTGATGGACACCGAGCTGCGCTACATCGCCGTCAACCCCGCGCTGGAGCGCCTGAACGGCCTGCCGGCCGCCGAGCACCTGGGCCGGTTCGTGGGCGAGGTACTGACCTTCCTGGACGTCGGCGCTGTCGAGGCGGCGATGCGGCGGGTCCTGGCGACGGGTGAGCCGCTGCTCGACCAGTACACCGTGGGACGGCTGCCGGCCGACCCGGGCAGCGAGCGGGCCTGGTCGGTGTCGACCTACCGGCTGGAGGACCGCGGCGGTCAGGTGCTGGGCCTGGCGACGTCGGTGGTCGACGTCACCGACCGGCACCGCGCCGCGGCGGAGGCCGAACGGGCACGGCACCGGCTCACGGTGATCGCGGACGCCTCCGCGCGCATCGGCACCACGCTGGACCTGGAGCAGACGGCACACGAGCTGGCGGTCGTGGCGGTGCCCGAGCTCGCCGACTTCGCCGCGGTCGACGTGCTGGACGCCGCGCTGGAGGGCCGGAACGACCAGCGGTCCGGTGGTGCGGCCGTCTTCCGCGCCCTCGCCGTGGCGACCGCCTACCCCACCTTCGCCACCGAGGCCGCCGACCCCCCGGGCGACCTCGTCCGCTACGACGCCGACCGTCTGATCGCCCAGTGCGTGCGCACCGGCCGGCCCGTGGTGGTGCCCCGGGTCCAGGAGCGGCACCTGGCCCGTATCGCCCGCGACAGCCGGGCGGCCGGCCTGCTGGCCCGGGCGGGGGCCCACTCGTACATGGCGGTGCCGCTGATCGCCCGCGGGGAGGTGCTGGGCGCGGTCGATCTCATCCGGGCCCGCAACCCGTTACCGTTCCAGCCCGACGATGTCGCCCTGGCATGTGAACTGGCCTCGCGCGCCGCCGTGTGCATCGACAACGCACGCTGGTACCAGCGGCAGCGCACCACCGCGCTCGCGCTCCAGCGCAGCCTGCTCCCCCAGGCGCCGCCCCGGGTGCGCGGCCTGGACATCGCCTGCCGCTACCAGCCGGCCGGCACGGTCAGCGAGATAGGCGGCGACTGGTACGACGTCCTCCCGCTGGCCAGCGGAAACACCGCCCTGGTGGTGGGTGACGTCATGGGCAGCGGGATCAACGCGGCCGCCGCCATGGGGCGGTTGCGCACCGCCACCCAGACGCTCGCCGGCCTCGACCTCGCACCCGACCAGGTGCTGCGCCACCTGGACCGGATCACCACGGAGCTCGACCCCTACATCGCCACCTGTGTCTACGCCGTGCACGAGCCGGACGCCTCCCGTTGCCACCTCGCCGTCGCCGGCCACCTGCCGCCCGTCCTGGTACGCGCCGGGCTGCCGCCCGAGCTGCTCGACCTGCCCGCCGGGGCGCCACTGGGGGTGGGCGGTGTGCCCTTCCGCACCACGACCGTCGACATGCGGCCCGGCGACCGGCTCCTGCTCTACACCGACGGTCTGGTCGAGACCCGTGAGGACGACATCGACACCCGGCTCGCCGAGTTGCTGTCCCTCCTCGGCGACGCGGCCCACGAGGACATCGAAGCCACCTGCGAACGTCTGCTCACCACGCTGCGCCGCACCGGCGACCACGACGACGTCGCCCTGCTCGTCGCCCGGGCGCGCCCCTGACCGCTCCCCGGCTCCTCACCGGGCGTGCCGGACGGGGAACGGTGCGCTCTCCGCCCGCCAGCGCTGGGCGGGGTCGGGGGCGAGGGAATCGACCACCTTCAGGACCAGGACGGCGCCGGGTCCGGGGTCGGCCGGCGTGACCGCCAGGTGGCTCCGGAGGCGCGGGGTGAGCAGCCAGCCGGCCGACAACCGGTGGGCCGGCGCGGCCACTCGGCCCGGGCGCCCCGCGCAGCGGGCCAACTGCACCCGGAAGGAGGCGGGGTGGGCGGCCAGGCACAACTCGTCCGCCGCCTCGCTGTGCAGCGCGCCCCGAGTGTCGAAACGCCACAGCTGGGTGCCGGCCGCCGAGCAGGGGGCGGTCAGTGCCGGTGCGCCCACCGCGGCGGGGCCCCGGACGGCCAGGCAGCGGCCGGTCGCCGCGTTGCGGAAGCGGACGAGGTCGCCCGCCGGCCGGTCCGGCTGGGCGGGGCGGCCGGGCGCGGACGTGACGGAAGGGGAGGGCGCCGGGGCGGACGGCGACACGGCGGAGGGCGGCGCGGCCGGGGACGGGGGCGGCGGGGCGGTGGGCACGGCGGGCGTGGCGGCCCGGCGGTCGTCGGGCCCGGTGGACACGGCGTGCAGCAGCGCCGCTCCGAGCAGTCCCATGACAACGATGCCAACGACGAGGGGCAACCGCCGGCGCGCAATGAGGCGCCGGCCGGGAGGGAGCGGCGGTACGCGTCCTCCTGGCCCGTCGGTGGCTCCCGGCGATCCCTCCGCCGCCGCTGAGGGGACGGGAGCGGCGTCGCGGCGGCCACGACGGGCTCCCCCGGCCCGGCGGGAGGCGACGTAGGAAGCCGCCCCGTACCCCAGGACCGCTTCGGCCAGGAGCAGCGGCAGCCGGCCGGGTGAGTGGTCGAGCTGCTCGGCGGCGCTCCGGCAGTGGGCGCACGCGTCAAGGTGCCGGCGCAGATCGGGCAGGACCGGCATGCCCGGCCGCCGGGTGGCCGCCTCGATGAGACCGCTGTAGCCACGGCAGGCGTCGTCCACGGCCAGGTCGAGATGCATCTGCCGACAGGCGGCGCGCAGCCGGCCTCGGTCGGCACGCAGTTCCGCCTCCGCCGCGTCGGCGGGGAGCCCGGCCAGGCCGGCGGCGACAGCGATGCCCTCCGCCTCCACCTCGGCGTGCCACAGCAGCACCTGGGCCCTGGCGGGCAGCCATTCGAAGGCCCGCAGCAGCAGCTCCCGGTCCCTCCGCGCGGCACCCCGCACGGTGCCGCGCCGGAGGTCGGGCGCGGGGCGCAGGGCCGGACGGAGGGTGAAGCCCCGTTCGTCGCGGCTCCACTCGTCCGCGATCCGCCCGACCGTCGCCAGCAGCCGGGGGCGCCACGGGTGACCCGCGCCGGAGCCGTGCACGGGGTCGCCGAACCGCCGCAGGAAGGCGGCCCCCGCGAGCTTCCGGGCGGCGAGGGGCGAGACGGTGCAGAGCGAGGCGTAGTCGAGGACCGCTCGCCAATGGTGCCGCAGCAGTTCCTCGACGGGGAGATCACTGGGTTCACCCGTTATTCGAGGAATACGCTCCGAAGCAGCCGGTACGGCTCCACCGGAGGGAAAGTCCGGGCCCGACAGGCCTTTCACACCGCGCCCCCTTTTTTTGGTCTGGACTATTCATGTCCGGCCGGCCGCGATGAACACAGAAAAACAAGCGCGAATGATGGTAATTTTCCTCTGCGTACGCCGTTGAACTGCGGAGATCGCCGCCGGGTTGACGCATAGCGTGCCCCATCTCGCGGCGACAAACAATCGCACAGGAGATCTTCCCCAATGGTTCCCGCCCACCGCCGGGGTGCGGCCGAACAGACTCCGCCGCCGTGTGCCGCAGGTCGGACAATGGTCAAGGGGGATACGGCGGAGATACGGCGGGGAATTCCGGCGGGACCGGGGGCGGCCCTGGCTGCCCGGCCGTCCGCGCGGGTCCGGGCGGCCGCGTTCGCGGCGGACGGGGAGCCACGGCGTGAGGGGCGGCCGGGGCGCACCGCCCCTCTCTCCGGCCGCCCCCGGGCGTCGGGCCGCTTCAGGCTGTCGAGCCGCTTCCGGCTGTCGGGCCGCCTCAGTGCGTCGGTGCCGCCTCAGGGCGTCGAGGTCCTGATCAGTTTGCCGTCCGGCGCCACCGCGAACCACTCGCCGTCCACCCCCTGGCCGTTGACATCCCCGGGGGCAACATCACCGACGTAGTAGTACAGCGGCCACTCGCCGTACGTCGCCTGTATGACGCCGCCGGTCCGCTCCCTGCCCCGCAGCAGATCGGAATCGACCCCCTCCCCCGCGTCGACCGCGGCGGGCGCGGTCAGCGCGGGCCAGACCGCGACGCACTCCGCGCCGCACGCACTGGTGCGGTCCTTGTCCTTGGTGAAGGCGTACAGCGTCCGCCCCGACAGGTCGGTCAGCACCCGCCCCAGATCCGAGTCCGCCACCTGGACCCCGGCGCCGGATTCCGCACCGCCCGGCTCCCGCTCCGCCGTCCCGCCGCCGTCCCCGGCACCGCCGTCCGCCCCGTCCCGAGGCGGCGCGGGGCTCCGTTCCGCGTCGCCGCTCGGCCCGGGACGCGGGGCCGGTACCGCGGCCCCGGTGCTCGGCGCGGTCGCCACCGGAGCCGTGCGCGCGGCCTCCTGGCCCCCGGTGCCGCATCCGCCGAGCGGCAGTGCCAGCGCGGGCACCGCCACCATCGCGAGAAGGGCCGTCCGCGCACGCCGTGAGTTCCTCATCCTGTCTCTCCGTCCGTCGTCGCTGCCGCCGGCGCCGTCCGTCGCCGTCGCGCTCCGGAAAGGGGATACGTGTCATCACGGCGTACGACTCACCGTCCACCGACCGGTCGCGGACGGTGAAGATCCCTTTGAACAACGCGGGCGCCGGGTCCGTCAGTTGGGGTAACCGGCCGCCGTGGCGTGAACACGGCGGCCCCACCCGGCGGAAGGACACATGCGATGCGAAGGCGTACGTGGGGCCTGTGGGCCACGGGAGTCGTCCTCGGCCTCCTGGGCACCTCCCCCGCCGCGGCCGACGGCAGCCATGGCACCGGCCACGCCCGGACCGCCTCCGGCAAGGCGCGGGGCGGGAAGGTCTCGCTGGCGGCCATCGCCACCGGCGCCCAGGAGGTGCCCGATCCGCACGGTCCGGCGGTGGGCGACGACGACGGAAAGGCCGCGGTCGTCGTCAACGTACGGGGGAAGCGGATCACCTTCGCCCTGCGGTGGCAGGGCATCCTGGCGCCCACCCAGGCGCACATCCACCGGGGCCGGGCGGGTGAGAACGGTGATGTCGTGGTCCCGCTGTTCAGCACGCCGATGCCCGAGGGCGTCCACGCGGCGGCCGGCCACATCTCGGTGGAGGACGCCGAACTGGCCCGGCACATCCGCCGCGACCCGGGCGCCTTCTACGTCAACCTGCACAACGAGAAGTTCCCCGGCGGTGCGGTGCGCGGCCAGCTCGAACGTCTGCACAAACCGGCCAACCCGCTCGCCGTCGTGAAGGGCGGCAAGATCCTCGCTCTGGCCAGCGGCCTCCAGGAGGTGCCCAACGGCGACGACAAGCCGGAGGGCGACATCGACGGCGTCGGCATCGCCTTCCTCCACCCCAGGGGCCGTGACGTCGGCTACTCCCTGGTGTGGACGAACATCACCGCTCCCGTCGCCGCGCACGTCCACGAGGGCGGCTTCGGCAAGAACGGCGACGTGCGCATCCCCCTGCTGACCACGCCGGTGCCGGACACCGTCTTCGCGGTGTCCGGCACCGTCAGGCACCAGGACGCCCGGTTGCTGAAGCGCCTCGCCGCGCGCCCCGGCCACTTCTACGCCAACCTGCACACCGAGGAGTTCCCCGACGGGGCCGTCCGGGGCCAGTTGTTCGGCTGACCCCCGACCCCGGGCCGACCGCTCCCCGGCCGCCGCTCCGTCACCCGGCGCGGCGGCCGCCCGCGCCCGCGAGGGCGGCCCCGTCGACTCGCCTCCGGTGGGATGAGGCCGGAACAGGTGGGGCACCGCGACCTGGAACCGCGACGCGACGGCGTACACCGCGCTGCGCTTCCCCGGCCAGTACTCCGACCCTGGGTCCCAGCTCCACGACAACCGCCACCGCCACTGCGGTGCGGGCACCCCGGGGCCATGGGGAAGCCCCTGGTCTCCCGCTGGTCCCCAAAAGACCTCGAGGCCGTATCGGATCATTCCGATACGGCCTCTGACCTGCGTAAACGCAAGTCGGGACGACAGGATTTGAACCTGCGACCCCTTGACCCCCAGTCAAGTGCGCTACCAAGCTGCGCCACGTCCCGGTGCGCGCTGCCTCGGCTGTCGCCGGGATGAGCGCGCAAGAGAACATTACCTCACTCGCGGCCGGGGCCGGTCCGGGGCCCGCGGGATGGTGGACAGCGCTCGCCCGGTGCCCGCCGAGCGGGTGACAATCGGGGCGTGGACAGGACACGGAGGGACCGCGACGCGGAAGGACGGGCCCGCAACGCCCGCCCCCGGGACGGGCTGGGACGGCCGCTGCCGTACGGCCGGGCGGGGGTCGAGCGGCAGCCCGAGGGGGTGGAGCGGACACCGGAGGAGACCCTGCGTGAGGCGCAGCGGCTGCTGGACTCGGGGATGCCGTTCCACGCCCATGAGGTCTTCGAGGACGCCTGGAAGTCCGGTCCCGAGCGGGAACGCGAGCTCTGGCGGGGGCTGGCACAGCTGGCGGTGGGGCTGACGCACGCCGCCCGTGGCAATACGGCCGGCGGGGCGCGGCTGTTGCTGCGGGGCGCGGACCGGATCGGCGCCTACGGCACTCCGTACGGCATCGACGTCCCCGGTCTCGCCGCCTGGGCCCGGGAGCTGGCCGGCCGGCTGGACGGGGCCGTGGACCCGGCGGCCCGGGCGCCACGGCTGCGCCTGCCGTAGTCCGTCTCCCCCGCCCCGGGACGGGGGCGGCCCCTCCTGGGCACCGCCCGGGACCGTTCCGTCGCCCGGCGAGCCGGCGGGCCGGGCCGGCGGCCCCGTCCACCGCGGGGGTCGGAGCGCGGCCCCGCCCGTCACAGCCTGGGCGGGCCGCCGGCGCGTCGCGTGGCTCAGGCCGGCGGGTCGGCCGTCTCCCCCGGCGTCGTCGCCGTCGCGGTGGAGGCCGGGGCGGGGCGCAGGGCGGGCAGGAGCACCGCTTCCACCAAGGCCGGCAGCGCCTCGTCGGCGGCGAACCGGTCGTCGAAGAGCCGCTCGATCCGCAGGACACCCAGGAAGCAGGGGGCGACGAAGCCGATCGCCGGGTTGCCGGCCTCGATCTCGCCGCGCTCCACACCGCGCCGGAGCATCGCGTCGAGCGCGGCGACCTCGGGGCTGATGACGGTCTCGCGCAGCGCCTCCCGCAGGTCGGGGTGCTGGAGGTACGCCTGACCGACGGCTTCCATGAGCTCGGTGTCCCCGCCCCGGCGCCCGGCGACGGCCCGGGCGGCCGCGCGCAGGTCGCCGGCCAGTGACCCGGTGTCGATGTCGGTGAACAGCGGGCGCCGGCTGGTGCCGAGCGCGGCGGTGACCAGTTGCGCCTTGGTCTTCCACTGCCGGTAGAGGGTGGCCTTGCCGCACTTGGTGCGGGCCGCCACGCCCTCCATGGTCACGGCGTCGTAGCCGCCCTCCCTGAGCAGGTCGAGCACGGCCCGGTACAGCTCCAGCTCGCGCTCCGGCGTGATCTTGCTGCGGCGAGCGGCGGCGGTGGCGGCCTGCGTGGACATCGGCTTCTCCCCGTTCTGCCTGGCTGGGCGGTGTTGCGCACGTCCGAGAGTAGGCAGCGCTCAATCGAGACGCAAACGTATCGAGACGTTTGCGTCTCGATGAAATCGGATCTACGCTTCGTGGCGTTTGCTACCGATGTGCCGCACGAAGAAGAGGCCGAACAATGGCTGCCGGGATACGTCCTGCGGGACCGGAGACGACCGAGACGCCACGGCCACCCATGGTGCGAGAGTTGCTCCTGGTGACCGCGCTCTTCCTCGTCTACAAGTCCGGCAGGCGGTTCGCGAACGGGCACGAGACCCGCGCCTTCCACAACGCCGACCGCGTGTGGGACCTGGAGCGCGCCCTCCACCTGCCCGGCGAGGGCGCGGTCCAGGGCCTGCTGCTGCGGGACGGCGGTGTGGTGCACCTGGCCAACACGTACTACGCGTACGTGCACTTCCCGGCGACGGTCGCCTTCCTCGTGTGGCTGTACTGGCGCCGGCCCGCGCACTACCTCTGGTCCCGCCGGGTACTGGCCCTGCTCACCGCCGCCGCGCTGGTGCTGCACCTACTGGTACCGCTGGCCCCGCCGCGCATGCCCGCGGCCTTCGGACTGGTCGACACCGCGCGGGTCTACGGGCCCTCGGTGTACGGGGCGGTTCCGGAGACGGACACGGTGGCGAACCAGTTCGCCGCGATGCCGTCGCTGCACTTCGGCTGGGCCCTGATGGTCGCGATCGGGCTGATCGCCGCCACCCGCGCGCGGTGGCGGCCGCTGTGGCTGCTCCACCCGCTGGTCACCCTGCTCGTGGTGGTGGGCACGGCCAACCACTACTGGCTGGACGCGCTGGTGGCCACGGCCCTGCTGGCAGCGGCGCTCTTCTTCGTGCGGGCGCCGGGGGCCGCCGGGGCACGCGGGCCCCTGGCCCGCGCCGGGGAGCCGCCCGGCGCGCTCCCCTCCCTGCCGGCGCCCGAGCCGGCGGCTCCGGCCCTGACCGCCGAGGCGCTGCGATGAGGGGCACCCTGTTCGCCGTTCTGCTGTCGCTGGCGTCCGCCGCCGGGTACGCCCTGGCCGCCGTCGCCCAGTCGCGGCTGGCCGGGGCCGGCGCCCCGGGGGGTGGCGCGCTGCGGTCGCTGGCCACCCGGCCGCTGTGGTGGTGGGCGATAGGCATGAACGCCGCCGGTGCGCTCACCCATGTCGCGGCGCTGCACCACGGTCCGCTGACCCTGGTCCAGCCGCTCGGTGCCCTCACGCTGGTCGCCGCGCTGCCAGTGGGCGCCCACTGCAAGCGGCGGCGGGTGACCCGCCTGGAGTGGCGCGGCGCCCTGTGGACGCTGGGCGGACTGCTCGGCCTGGTGGCGGTGGTGGGCCCGGCGGCGCCGGGAGACGCGCTGTCCCTGGCCGAGGCGCTGTCGGTGGCGGCGGCGACCGCGCTGCTGATCGCCGTGCTGGTCCGGCGCGGTTCCGCCGCGGTACGCGGCCGGGACGGGCGCCCCGGGCTGGGTCACGCGACGGCGTCCGGGATCGCCTCGGGTGTCGCCTCCGCCCTCACCCAGACGGTCACCGCGTCCCTGGCGCGGGAGCTGCCCGGCGGCCCGATGAACTGGTGGCAGACGGCGCTGCTGGCCCTGCTGGTCTCGGCCTTCGCCACGGGCGGGCTGCTGCTGTCGCAGACCGCCTACCGGGGCGGGCTCGCCGCGCCGCTCGCGGTGGTCAACCTCGCCAACCCGGCGGCGGCGGCCGTGATCGGGTTGGCGCTGCTGGGCGAGTCCTTCCGCGCGGGCCCGGCCGGCTGGCTGGTCGCGCTCGCCTCGGCGGCGGTGGCCGCGCGCGGCGTGATGCTCCTGACCACGGGCGCCCCGGCGCCCGCCTCCGTCGCCGGGCCACGGCCGGCGGAGACGCCGGGGCTCGCGACCGGTTCCGTGCCCGGCCCCGGGCCCGCTGCCGAACCCGTGGTCCTGCCCGCGCCCCGCGGTCCGGACCCGGATCCCGACCCGCTCACGGCCTGAGCGGACGCGGGCCGGCCGTCCGGCCCGGCGCCCCGCGCCGGCCGGCCGCCCGGTGCCGGCCCGCCCGGCCCCCCTCGTCACCGCCCCGGCAGCGTCCACGCTCGGCCGCGTGGAGTGCTCCAGGTCCCGGCGGCCGTGACCGGGGTCAGCCCTCCCCGGGCCGCCGGTGCGCGGAGCCGGCCCAGGGCCCCGGCCGCCTCCGCAGCGGCCCGCCCGGCCGGTCGCGCCGGAGGCGGAACTCCTCGTACGTGCCGTCCTCGCGGTGGTGCCGGCGCCTCAACCGGGTGGACGGGGTCACCGATGCCGGCCGTGCGTCGACGCGCCAGTCCCGCTCGGAGGGGCCGCGCGGCCAGAGCCGGTCGCGGGCCCCGCGCACACGGTCCCCGGGCCCGGCCGGGTCGTGGTCCGGCGGCGTCCGGGACGGCGAGCGGCACGTGTCAGGGCTCCCGGCCGGGCACCGGGCGCGGTGCCGTCGCGGTGGGCACGGCCGGGGCGTCGGACGGCCGCACGTGGATGACGCCGTCGGCCACGACGACCTGGTGGGTGCGCACGGGGCGGCGGGCGGGCGGAGAGGTCGGCCGGCCGGTACGGAGGTCGAACGCGGCCGCGTGCAGCGGGCATTCCACCAGGCAGCCCTCGACCCACCCCTCGGAGAGCGGCGCGTCCTGGTGGGTGCAGGTGTCGTCGATGGCGTACAGCTCGCCGTCGGCGTTGAACACCGCGATGGGCGGCGTGCTGTCGAGGCGGACGGCCTCACCCGCCGGGAGGTCTTCCAAGCGGCAGACGGGAATCACAGGCCCCCCTGTGGGTCGGGGCTTGACGGGGCTGGTGGCTACGATGCGTCGCGTCGCGCCGTGCGCACGCTGAAGCGCTGTGCGCAACAGAGTCCGGTCGGGCGCCCGGCGCGTCAAGGGCTTCCCCGGGATGCGGCTTCCACCGGGACCCGACGTGGCGGGAGTTGAGCCCTGTCCCGTGGCCGGAGCGCGCGGACGGCCGGAGCCGCCAGCCGGCCGGGCGGGGGCCCGCGGGCGGACCGGCACCGGACGTCCACGGGCGCCACGGGAGCGGTCCGTTCCGTGGACCGCGCGGTGAGCGTGCCGGAGATCCTGGCCCGGCACGGCGAGGCCGGTGTCACCGACGCGTCGGCGGCGGGTGGGCACGGCCGGTGACGGTGTCTCGTACCGGGCGGTGCCCGGGACGGCCGGCCGGGCCGCCCCGGCCCGTGCGGCGCGTTCCCGGCACCCGCGGCGTTCCCCGGCACCGCGGCGTTCCCGGCACCCGCGCGTTTCGGGCACCCCGGCCCGGGGCCCCTTGACGGCCTCTCGCCGTCGTTCCCACCATGTTCCCCAACGCGCAACCCGTCGTGTCCCGCGCAACAGCGCCGGGAGTGCCGTCGTGGTTCCGGGCGCCCGTGTCGGCCCGCGCCCCGGCCGCCCCGCGGACCCTCAAGGAGGGGGCATGTCGCAATCGCCCGCACGCGCTCCCCGACCCACGCCCCGCCCCACGCCCCGTCCCGGTTCCCGCCCCCGTGTGGTGGTCATCGGCGCCGGTGTCGTCGGCTGCTCACTCGCCGACGAGCTGACCGAGCGCGGCTGGAGCGATGTCACCGTCCTCGACCAGGGGCCGCTGCCCGCCCCCGGCGGCTCCACGTCGCACGCCCCGGGACTCGTCTTCCGGACCAGTCCGTCCAGGACGCTCACCGGGTTCGCCGCCTACACCGTGGAGAAGTTCGGCACCCTGGAGGTCGACGGGGTGCCCTGCTTCCAGCCGGTCGGCGGGCTGGAGATCGCCACCACCGGGGAACGCTGGGCCGAGCTCCACCGCAGGGCCGGGTTCGCCGCCTCCTGGGGGATCCGCGGCGAACTGGTCCCGGCCGGGCGCTGCAAGGAGCTGTGGCCGCTGCTGGACGAGCGCAAGGTCCTCGGCGGGTTCCTCACCCCCGGTGACGGACTGGTCCGCGCGGTTCTCGCCTGCCGGGCGCAGGCGGCCCGGGCCGAGCGGCGCGGCGCGCGCTTCCTCGGCCGGCACACCGTGACCGGGATCGAGAGGGCGGACGGCCGGGTGACCGGGGTCGTCACCGACCGGGGGGCCTTCCCGGCCGACCACGTCGTGTCGGCGGCCGGCTTCTGGGGCCCGGTCGTGGGGCGGATGGCCGGGGTGGACGTCCCGCTGCTGCCGCTGGCGCACCAGTACGTGAGAACCCGGCCGCTGCCCGAACTGGCCGGCGCCCGCGCCGAGGCGTCCCGGCCCGTCCTGCGCTTCCAGGACCGGGACCTGTACTTCCGTGAGCACACCGACCGCATCGGCATCGGCAGTTACGCCCACCGGCCACTGCCGGTCGACCCGTTCGCGGTCCCCTCGTACGACGAGGTGTCCACTTCGCCCACCCGGATCCCCTCGGTGTTGCCCTTCACCGCAGAGGACTTCGCCCCGAGCTGGGAGGACAGCCGGTGGCTGCTGCCCGCGCTCGCGGGCAGCGGGATCGACGAGGGCTTCAACGGTGTCTTCTCCTTCACCCCGGACGGGCTGCCGGTCATCGGCGAATCGCGCGCCCTGCGCGGCTTCTGGCTGGCCGAAGCGGTCTGGGTCACCCACTCGGCCGGGGTCGCCAGGGCCGTCGCCGAGTGGATGGTGGAGGGGCGGCCCCGGGCGGACGTCCACGACTGCGACCTCGCCCGTTTCGAGGACGTCCAGCGCACCCCCGCCTACGTCGCGGACCGGGGCACCCAGCAGTTCATCGAGGTGTACGACATCGTCCACCCGCTCCAGCCCATGGAGCGGCCGCGTCCGCTGCGGGTGAGCCCGTTCCACTCCCGGCAGCGGGAACTGGGGGCCCGCTTCCTGGAGGGCGGCGGCTGGGAGCGGCCCCACTGGTACGAGGCGAACGCCCCGCTCGCCGAGGGCCTGGCCCTGCCGGAGCGGGACGGCTGGGCGGCCCGCCACTGGTCGCCGATCGCCGCGGCGGAGGCGCTGGCGACCCGCGAGCGGGTGACGATGTACGACATGACGCCGCTGCGCAGGCTGGAGGTCAGCGGCCCCGCCGCGTGGGCCTTCCTCCAGCGTGTGACGACCAACGACCTGGCCAGGGGGCCGGGCACCGTCACCTACACGCTGCTGCTGGACGAGTCGGGGGGCATCCGCTCGGATGTGACCGTGGCGCGGCTGGCGGACGACCGCTTCCAGATCGGGGCGAACAGCCCGGCCGACGAGGACTGGCTGCTGCGGCACGCGCCCGAGGACACCGACATCCGCGACATCACCTCCGGCACGTGCTGCGTCGCCGTCTGGGGGCCGCTCGCCCGCGACCTGGTCCAGCCGCTGACCCGGGACGACTTCTCGCACCGGGGCTTCGGCTACTTCCGCGCCAAACGCGCCCACCTCGGCCATGTGCCGGTGACCGCCATGCGGCTCAGTTACGCCGGCGAGCTCGGCTGGGAGCTGTACACCAGCGCCGACCTGGGGCTGCGCCTGTGGGACACGCTCTGGGAGGCCGGGCAGCGGCACGGTGTGGTCGCGGCCGGCCGGTCGGCGCTCAACAGCCTGCGGCTGGAGAAGGGCTACCGCGCCTGGGGGCACGACATGACCGACGAGCACACCCCGTACGAGGCGGGCCTCGGCTTCGCGGTCCGTATGGACAAGGGCGACTTCGTGGGCCGCGCCGCGCTGGAGAAGGCGGGCGAGCCGCGCCGCCGGCTCACCGCGCTGCTGCTGGACGACCCGGCGGACGTGGTGCTCGGCAAGGAGCCGGTGTACCTGGACGGGGCGCCGGCCGGGTACGTCACCAGTGCCTCCTACGGCTACACGCTGGGCCGCTGCGTCGCGTACGCCTGGCTGCCGCCGCTCCCCGCGGGTACCGCCGCGCACATCGAGTACTTCGGCCGGGCGCTGCCCGCGACCGTCGCCGAGGAGCCGCTGTTCGACCCCGGGATGAGCCGTATCCGCCGCTGAGGAGGGCCAGCCGTGTCACCCACCCATGATGTGATCGTGGTCGGGCTGGGCGGGATGGGCAGTGCCGCCGCCCACCACCTGTCCGAGCGCGGGGCCCGGGTACTGGGCCTGGAGAGGTTCGGCCCCGTCCACGACCGGGGTTCCAGCCACGGCGGTTCGCGCGTCACCCGCCAGTCCTACTTCGAGGACCCCGCCTACGTACCGCTGCTGCTGCGCGCCTACGAGCTGTACGAGCGGCTGGAACGGGACACCGGCGGGGACATCGCCACGCTGTGCGGCGGGCTGATGCTCGGCCGCCCCGAGTCCCGGACCGTCTCCGGATCGCGGCTCTCGGCCGAACGGTGGGGACTGCCGCACGAGATGCTGGACGCGAAGGAGGTCCGGCGCCGCTTCCCCACCCTGGCGCCGGCCGACGACGAGGTGGCGCTGTACGAGGCGCGGGCCGGACTGCTGCGGCCGGAGAACACGGTCGCCGCGCACCTCCGGTTGGCCGCCGGGGCGGGTGCGGACCTGCGCTTCGACGAGCCGGTGCTGCGCTGGGAGCCGTACCGCGACGGGGTCCGCGTGCACACCGCCCGCAGCAGCTACGGCGCGGGGCAGTTGGTGATCTGCCCGGGCGCGTGGGCGCCGCGGCTGCTCGCCGACCTGGGGGTGCCGTTCACCATCGAGCGGCAGGTCATGTACTGGTTCCAGCCGGTGGGCGGCGTCGGGCCGTTCCTGCCGGAACGCCATCCCGTCTACATCTGGGAGGACGCCGACGGCGTCCAGGTGTACGGCTTCCCGGCCATCGACGGTCCCGGCCTGGGCGCCAAGGTCGCCTTCTTCCGCAAGGGCACCGTCTGCACCCCGGAGACCATCGAGCGGGCGGTGCGCGACGACGAGGTGGCCGCCATGGCCGACCAGGCGGCACGGCTGATCCCGGCTCTCCCCGGCCGGTTCGTCAAGGCGGTCACCTGCATGTACTCCAATACCCGCGACGAGCACTTCGTGATCGCCCGCCACCCGGAGCACCCCGGGTCGGTCACCGTCGCGTGCGGATTCTCCGGGCACGGCTTCAAGTTCGCGCCGGTGGTCGGGGAGATCCTCGCCGATCTGGCCCTGACCGGCGCCACCGGGCACCCCGTCGAGCTCTTCGACCCCCGCCGCCCTTCCGCCGCCCCCGCGCCGTCCGCCTGAGGAGCCCGCCGTGCCGACACCGTCGCAGACGCCCCTGCCGCCCAGCCTGCTGGCGACCCTGCCCGGCAGCCACTACACCGATCCGGAGGTGTTCCGGCTGGAGCAGGAGCGGCTCTTCGAGGCGATGTGGTTCTGCGCCGTGCGCAGCGCCGATCTGGAGCGGCCCGGTGCCTTCCGTACCGTCCGGGTCGGCCGCGAGAGCGTGCTCGTCGTCCGCGACCGGGACGGCGGGCTGCGGGCGTTCCTCAACGTCTGCCGGCACCGCGGGGCGCGGCTGCGCCTGGAGGAGTCGGGCGAGGTGCGGCGCTCCCTGGCGTGCCCGTACCACGCCTGGACCTACGCGCTGGACGGCAGGCTGATCGCCGCGCCCAGCCTGGGGCGGATGCCCGACGTGGACCGCGCCGGGTACGGCCTGGTGGCGGTCGGGCTGCGCGAGTGGCTGGGCTACGCCTGGGTGTGCCTGGCCGACGACCCGCCGTCGTTCGAGGAGACGGTGATCGGTGCCGCGGTGGAGCGGCTGGGCGACGCGGCGGCCATCGAGCGGTACCGGGTGCGGGAGCTCGCGCTGGGCAGGCGGGTCGGGTACGACGTCGAGGCCAACTGGAAGCTGATCGTCGAGAACTTCATGGAGTGCTACCACTGTGCCACCATCCACCCCGAACTGACCGAGGTGCTCCCGGAGTTCGCCAACGGTTACGCGGCGCAGTACTACGTGGGCCACGGCGCCGAGTTCGGCACGGACGTCGAAGGCTTCACGGTCGACGGAAGCGCGGGTTTCGGACGGCTGCCGGAGGTGTCGGACGAGCAGGACCGCCGCTACTACGCGATCACCGTGAAACCCACGGTCTTCGTCAACCTCGTGCCCGACCATGTGATCGCGCACCGGATGTTCCCGCTCGCCGTCGACCGCACGGTCGTCGAGTGCGACTGGCTGTACGCTCCGGAGATCGTCGCGTCGGGCGCCGACGTCTCCAAGTCGGTGGAGCTGTTCCACCGGGTCAATGTCCAGGACTTCGCGGCCTGCGAGCGGACCCAGCCGGCGATGGGGTCCCGCGCCTACCGTTCGGGAGGGGTCCTGGTGCCGAACGAGCACCACATCGCGATCTTCCACGCCTGGCTGTCCGACCACCTCGAAGGCGCCCGTGCCCGACCCGGCCCCTGACGGCCCGCCCCCTGCCAGGCCGCCCACGATGTCCGCCCCGCGAGGCCGGCCGCCCGTACCGGCCGACGACGACGCCACCGCCGAACTGGCCGCGTTCGGCCACCGGCCCGGACTCGATGCTGGTGGCACGGGTGCGCGGCCGGTGGCAACCGGCCGCCGGGAGGTTCTCGCTGGGCCGCTGGGGCCTGCCCGTCAACGCCGTGGCCGTGGTGCGGGGCGCCGCGATGACCGTCAACCTCGCCTGGCCGCGCGCGGCCGTCTACAACGCCACCGCGCCCCACCACGGGTACCTGCGGTGGGGCGCGGGTGCTGTTCGTCGGCGGGACGGCGCTGGGCGGCTTCGCCTGCTACTGGTTCGTCCAGCGGCACCGTACCGGGGTACTGGCCGAGCACGCCGCCGCCCCCGCCGCCCCGGCCCGCGCCGGGGGGTACGGCC
>NZ_JBFAGV010000038.1:0-57618 GCF_040653855.1 Streptomyces sp. NPDC050856
GGGGCGTTTTTTTTCCGGGCGGGGTAAATGGGGGCCATCCGATCCGGATGGCCCGCTTCCCACATTCTGTGGAGCTAAGGAGAATTGAACTCCTGACCTCCTGCATGCCATGCAGGCGCTCTACCAACTGAGCTATAGCCCCTCGCTGTGTGTCTCTCCGCTTCGGTCTCCCTCGCGGCGACACAGAGAACATTACACGGTCCCCCCGGTGGTTCACCAAATCGGTTTTGCGGGCCGTGGGGGTCCGGCCGGTAGCGTCCCCTCCCGTGACCGTGATCCTGAATGTGCGGGCGCGCCTGCGCAGCCTGCCCCTCGCCGCCGCAGCCGCGGCCTGCCTACTCTCCTTCGCGGCCTTCTGGCTGGCGCAGCGCGCCGCCCACGTCACGATGCTCGACCTCTCCGTGTACCGGGCCGAGGGGGAGACCGTGCTGGCCGGCGGCGACCTGTACGCGATGCGCGCCACGTCGGCGAACCTGCCGACGACCTATCCCCCGTTCGCGGCCCTGCTGTTCACGCCGCTGACGCTGCTGGGAGTGCCGGAGATGCGCACGCTCGCCACCGCCGGGAACCTGCTCCTGCTGCTGGCGCTGGTACGCCTCTCGCTGCGCCTGGTGGGACGCGACCGGCCGGAGACGGCGCTGTGGGCCGCCGCGGCCCTGGTGTGGTGCGAGCCGGTGTGGACGACGCTGCGGTACGGGCAGATCAACCTGCTCATCGCGGTCGCGGTGCTGTGGGACCTGACCCGGCGGGAGGACAACCGGTGGTCCGGGGTGGGCATCGGCCTGGCCACTGCGGTGAAGCTCACACCCGGGCTCTTCGTCGTCCTGCTGTTCGCCGTGGGGGTGGCACGCGCGCGTGCGCACGGATGGCGGCAGGGCTGGACCCCGTGGCTGCGGCGGGCCGCGACGGCGACCGGGGTGTTCGTCGGCGTGACCGTGGCGTCCGCCGTCGTCCTTCCGTACGACTCGCGGCGCTTCTGGACGCACATGATCTTCGAGACCAGCCGGGTGGGCCGTAAGGAGGAGACGGCCAACCAGTCGCTGAACGGGGTGCTGGCCCGGTTGCTGCACACCACCGATCCGGGTCTGTGGTGGGTGCTGGCGGCGGCCGTGGTGGGGCTCGCGGGACTGGCGGTGGCGGTGCTCGCGGCGCTGCGCGGGGACCGTCCGGTGGCGGTGGTGGCGTGCGCCACGACGGCGCTGCTGGTCAGCCCGATCTCCTGGTCCCACCACTGGGTGTGGTGCGTGCCGGCGCTGATCCTGCTCGCGACCCGGGTGCGGCCGGTGTGGACGGCGGCGACGGCGCTGGTCTTCGGTTCGTTCGCGCTGTGGTGGGTGCCTCACGCGCCGGCGCCCGTGCGGCTCGAACTGCACCAGAACGCGGGGCAGATGCTGCTGTCGGGGCTCTACACCCTGGTGGGGATCGCCCTGTTGGGCGCGTTCGCCGCCCGGCTCCGGCGTCAGGCGGTGGCGAACGAGTAGAACCGCTTGAGGGTGCAGTGTTCGTCGAGCAGCCGCCCGTAGATCGGCTCCCCCTCGAGTTCCCGGTAGGTCTCGATGGGGTCGCCCTTTATGATCAGCGCCCGCGCGCACTCCTCGCACCAGTACTGGTACTCGGGGTTGACCGGGTCCATGTCGCGGACGATCGGCGTACCGCTGCCGCACCAGTCGCATTTCCGCCTGTGCGCACCCATCACTCAGCTCCAGCTGTGGCCGCAGGCCGTGCACACATAGGACACTCCACCGTTGTCGCCGAGCACTTGGGCGACGTGGGACGAACCGCAGGAGGGGCAGCTCAGGGCGGCGCGCGCCCGCGCCGGGGCGAGCCCGGCCGGGGCCTCCTCGCAACTGCTAGCGGCCATCGCGCACTCCCTCCCGTCCGGACCGTCGTCCCCCACCGGCCGTCCGATTCTGCCATGGCCCGGCGAGCGGGTCAGCGGGGTCGGCGCGCCGATGCCCGCCGATGACTCGGCCACCGGCGCGAGGCCGGCGCCCGGGCGCGCACGATCAGCGCGCCGGCCGGTACCCGCGCTCCGGGCGCGTTCGGACGGCTCGGTACGAGTGTGCCAAAGGTCGCGCCACCGGGCAGCCGACCGGGCGGCGTCCCCGGTGCGCGGCCGGCCGTCCCACGGCCTTCCGTCCGGCTCCGGCCTTCCGCCGGACACCTTCGCCGCCATACACGGAATCCCGCCCCCTGGCGGGGACGGGATTCCGGTGATTGTGGAGCTAAGGAGAATTGAACTCCTGACCTCCTGCATGCCATGCAGGCGCTCTACCAACTGAGCTATAGCCCCTCGTGTTCTCGGCGCTCCGCGCTGCGAACAAGAAGAACTTTAGCCTGTGACCTGCCGGAAAGTGAAATCCGGGTCAGTCGTCGTCGCCGAGGACGGGCTCGGGGAGCGTGCCGGCGTTGTGCTCCAGCAGCCGCCAGCCACGGGCTCCCTCCCCGAGGACCGACCAGCAGCAGTTGGAGAGCCCGCCCAGGCCCTCCCAGTGGTGGGACTCCAGGCCCAGCAGCCGGCCGATGGTGGTGCGGATCGTGCCGCCGTGGCTGGCCACGACGAGCGTGCCGTCGTCGGGCAGTTTGTCGGCGTGCTCCAGCACCACGGGAGCGGCGCGGTCGGCCACCTCGGTCTCCAGCTCGCCACCGCCCCTGCGCACCGGCTCGCCGCGCTTCCACGCGTCGTACTGCTCGCCGTACCGCTCGACGATCTCCTCGTGCGTCAGGCCCTGCCAGGCGCCCGCGTAGGTCTCGCGCAGTGCGGAGTAGTGGTTCACCTCGTGGCCGGTGATCGCCGCCAGCTCGGCCGCCGTGGCCGAGGCGCGCCGCAGGTCGGAGGCGATGATCGCGTCCGGTTCCAGGGCGGCGAGCAGCCGGGCGGCCCGGCGCGCCTGGGCGACGCCGGTGTCGGTCAGCTCGATGTCCGTGGAGCCCTGGAAGCGGCGCTCCAGGTTCCACGAGGTCTGGCCGTGCCGCCACAGGACGATCCGGCGGCCCCGGCCGCCCTTCGTGCCGTTCAGCTCGGATCACCGTCCGCGCCCTCGGAGGCGGTGAGCCTGGCGTGCTCCTCGCCCTTGCCGCGGGTCCGCACGGCGTCCTCGGGCAGCGGCAGCTCGGGGCAGTCCTTCCACAGCCGCTCCAGGGCGTAGAAGACCCGCTCCTCGCTGTGCTGGACGTGGACGACGATGTCGACGTAGTCCAGCAGGATCCAGCGGGCGTCGCGGTCGCCCTCACGGCGCACCGGCTTGGCGCCGAGCTCCTTGTTGAGCCGCTCCTCGATCTCGTCGACGATCGACTTGACCTGGCGGTCGTTGGGGGCGGAGGCGAGCAGGAAGGCGTCGGTGATCGACAGCACGTCGCTGACGTCGTAGGCGATGATGTCGTGCGCGAGCCGGTCGGCGGCCGCCTGGGCGGCGGCGGTCACGAGCTCGATGGAGCGGTCAGTGGCGGTCACATGCAGGCTTTCGTCGGCGGTCTGGAACACCCCCAGGGTCTCACGTACCGCCGACAGCCCGGCAAACCGCTACCCGGCCCGGTAATCCCGGCCCAGGAGGACCGTGACGTCCGCGTTGGCGGCGGCCGTGCCCCGCTGGACCGCGTCGGCCGGCAGGCCCAGGGTCTTGGCGACCTCCTCGGCGTGTGCCTTCTGGGCCGGGTCGCCGTAGATGACCTGCGAGGACGACGCCCGGTCGGCCTTGCCGCCGTCGATGACGGCGTACCCGCCGTTCACCAGGACGATCCGAGCGGCCTCGGTGGCGTCCCCGTTCCCGGAGGCGTTCCTGACACCCACCCGCACGGCCGCTCCCTGTTCGGGCGCGCTGACGGTGCCGCCCAGGATGTCCTTCACCACATCGCGGGCCGCTTCCTCGTCCAGGGTGCCGTCCTGCCGGACGGGCAGCAGCGCCGTCCTGTGGTCGCCCACCTTGGCGTGTCCGGCGAGCCTGGCGAGCGAGGCGCCGAGGTCCTTCTCGGGCAGCGAGGGGTCGAGGATCTGCGCCAGCGTCTCCACGGTCACGGTGGCGGCTCTTGGGTCGTCCGACATCTTGCGCAGGACGCCGTTCACGACCTGGCCGAACCGCTGGAGCTGTGCCGTCTCCGGCTCACCGGGTCCCCGGTGGGTGGCGTACGCCACGGCCATGGGGCCGGTCAGGGTCTGGTTCTCGCCCTTGGCCACCAGGGGCGGGTCGCCCTTCCCGGCCCCCGGCACGGTGGTGTCGGTGGTGAGGTCGATGCCGCCGACCATCTCCACCAGGTTCTCCAGGTACGGGGTGTCCAGCCGCCAGGTGCCGCTGATCCGGGTGCCGAGCAGCGTGCCGATGGCCTCGCGGGTGCCGGTGGAACCGTCCTCGTCGACGGACTTGGCGAGCGTGGTGGTGGTGCCGTCGTCATTGACGACGGCGAGGGCGTTGGGGAGCAGGACGGTGGTGCCCTGCTTGGTGGTGGCGTTGTCCACGAGCAGCGCGGTGGAGGTGTCCTTGTTCCTGGTGTTGTGCAGGTGCAGGACGATCGTGTCCCGCTTCTGCGGCCCGCTCGCCGTGCCCCCCCGTCCGGCAGGCGCGTCGGACTGGCCGGGGAGCTCTCCGGCCGCCCACAGGTACCCGGCACCGCCGACGAGGGCGACGGCCAGCACCACGGCGAGGACGACGATCCGGTTGCGGCCGCGGCGCTTGGCCTCCTCACGTCGCTCCGAGCGGCTCTCGGTGAACTTGAGCCAGTCGATGACGTCCTCGGAGTCCTCGTCCGGCTCCTCCACGAAGGAGAACTGCTCGGTGCGGTATTCGCGGTCCTGGGCGGCCGGCTCGCGCTCCCGGCGACGCTGACCGGGCACGGCGGCCGGTGCCGGAGCCGGGTCCGGGTCCGATCGCGGGGCCGGGTCCGGGCGGGACCCGGACCGCGGCTGCTCGTGCGTTCGCTGGTGCTGCTGCGGCCGGGCGGACTCCTGAGGGGTCCAGGGCTGGGCGGTGCCGTGACCGGTGTAGCCCTGGTGGCCGTAGTCCTGGCCCTGCTGCGGCTGCTGCGCGTACGCGTCGTACGGCTGGGGCTGCGGCTGGGACGCGGAGCCGCCCTGGGGGTAGGACTCGTACCCGTAGGTCTGCTGCTGGGCGTACGGGTCGTACTGCTGCTGAGGCTGCTGGTACTGGCTGTAGTCCTGGTACTGCTGGTGTTCCTTGTACTGCTGGTGTTCCTGGTACTGCTGCTGAGCCTGCTGGTACACCGGCTGCCCGTACTCGTCGTAGCCGACGATCTGCGGCTGCTGGTACGGGTCGTACGGGTTCTGCTGGTCGTTCACCGGTGCCCCTCTCCGTGGCTCATTCGCCCCGGTACAACTGGCGCTTGTCGATGTAGCGCACCACACCGTCCGGCACCAGATACCAGACCGGGTCGCCCTGCGCGACCCGGGCCCGGCAGTCCGACGAGGAGATGGAGAGCGCGGGCACCTCGACCAGGGAGACGCCGCCCTTGGGCAGCCCGTCGTCCGACAGGTCGTGACCGGGCCGGGTGACCCCGATGAAGTGGGCGAGCGAGAAGAGTTCCTCGGCGTCGCGCCAGCCCGGCATTATCTGGGAGAGCGCGTCCGCTCCGGTGATGAAGAAGAGGTCGGTGTCCTTGTTCAGGGCACGCAGTTCCCGCAGGGTGTCGATGGTGTACGTCGGGCCGGGCCGGTCGATGTCGATCCGGCTGACCGAGAACTGCGGGTTGGACGCCGTGGCGATGACCGTCATCAGGTAGCGGTCCTCGGCCGGGGAGACCGTCTTGTGGGTCTTCTGCCATGGCTGCCCGGTCGGCACGAACACCACCTCGTCCAGGTGGAACTGGGCGGCCACCTCGCTGGCGGCCACCAGGTGTCCGTGGTGGATCGGGTCGAATGTCCCGCCCATCACGCCGAGTCGGCGCTTGCCGGAACTGGTCGGCACTTGCTGGTCTCCCATGCGTGCAGAGCCTACTGGCACCGCGCCACGCCCGGCCCCCCGGCGGTCGCCGCCCGTCAGCGGTCGCGGTTGAAGCGCGTGGTGATCCACAGCAGCAGGAGCAGCGCGAGCAGCGCGCCACCACCGGTCAGGTACGGGTTCAGGCTTTCGTGGTTGCCACCGTGCTCGGAGCCCTCGGCGAGCGTGACAAGGCTGACGGCGGCGCTGGTGATGCTCATCTTCAGCAGGACCTATCCATGGGAGTCGGAGCGGAGACTTCGCGCACATCGTATGCGGGCGGTCCGGGCACGCTCACGCCGACTCAGTCGTTGTCCTCGTCAGTCGCGGTATCCGCGCAGCAGGAACCAGGCACCCAGGGCGACGCCGACGATCGAGACGAGCAGCACGATCCGCAGCGTATTGCCGGGTCCCTGCTGTTCGGCGGCGGCGAGCAGTGCGGCGGTGACGGGCATGGCGGTGTGCTCCTCCGTTGTCCACAGGCCCCCTCACACCGTAGCTCCAGCACCTACGCTGGGGTCCGTCAGGGGGACGAGAGCAGGTCTCGTACGAAACAGGGGGCTTACATCCATGACCGAGAACAGTCACGAGAACGTGCCGAGCAGGCAGCGCACACGTTTCCCGGGCATCTCCTCGCGGGCCTACGAACACCCCGCGGACCGTTCCGCGCTCGTCGCGCTGCGCAAGCTGAGCGGTTTCGACACCGTTTTCAAGGCACTGAGCGGACTGCTTCCGGAGCGGAGCCTGCGCCTGCTCTTCCTCTCCGACTCCGTGCGGGTGAGTGACGCCCAGTTCGCCCATCTGCACGCCATGCTGCGGGACGCCTGCTACATCCTGGACCTGGAGAAGGTCCCGGCGATGTACGTCACGCAGGACCCGAAGCCCAACGCCATGTGCATCGGCCTTGACGAGCCGATCATCGTGGTCACCACCGGGCTGGTGGAGCTGCTGGACGAGGAGGAGATGCGCGCGGTCGTCGGCCATGAGGTGGGCCACGCCCTCTCCGGTCACTCCGTCTACCGCACGGTCCTGCTGTTCCTCACCGGCCTCGCGCTGAAGGTGGCCTGGATCCCGCTGGGCCATGTCGCGATCATGGCGATCGTGACGGCGCTGCGGGAGTGGTTCCGCAAGTCGGAGCTGTCGGCCGACCGGGCGGGGCTGCTGGTGGGGCAGGACCTCAAGGCATCGATGCGCGGCCTGATGAAGATCGCCGGTGGCAACCACCTGCACGAGATGAACGTGGACGCGTTCCTGGAGCAGGCCGAGGAGTACGAGTCGGGCGGTGACCTGCGGGACTCCGTGCTGAAGATCCTGAACGTGCTGCCCCGTTCCCACCCGTTCACCACGGTGCGCGCGGCGGAGCTGAAGAAGTGGGCCGAGAGCCGCGACTACCAGCGGATCATGGACGGCCACTACGCGCGGCGCTCGGAGGACAAGGACACATCGGTCACCGACTCCTTCCGGGAGTCAGCCTCCCACTACGCCGACACGGTGCGCACCAGCAAGGACCCGCTGATGAAGCTGGTCGGTGACATAGCCGGTGGCGCGGGGGACCTGGGCGGGCGACTGCGCGACCGGTTCGCCGGCGGGAAGCCGGCGGGTGAAGGACAGCCACCGGGACGGGAGGACGGCCGCGGAACCGCTCAGGGCGACGGCTGAGCGGCCGGCGCGAGCACGCCGCACACCGAGCCGGTGGGCCGGCCGATGGCGTACGGGTCGGTGACCGCGGGGCCGGTGCCGGTGGCCCGCCGGCCGGCCAGCAGTGGCCGCAGGGCGCCGGCCGCGTCGGCCGAGCAGTCCTGCGGGCCGGCGCGGAGCTGCCCGGACACCAGCTCGGCGCGGTGCATGCGCAGGTCCTCGCGGTCGAAGCGGAACCGCAGCTCGCGGCGGACGGTGAACAGCGAGGCGTCGGCGGACTTCTCGCCGGAGCCGGCCGGGCGCAGCGCGTAGACGAACGTGTGGTCCGTGGTCACCTCCAGGACGTCGGGTGTCGGCTCGGTCACCCGCATCGTGCCCCGCACCCGCACGGCCGGGTCCGCCAGCTCCACCCCGCCGGCGTCGAAGCGCACCAGCCAGCCGGTCGCCGCGTGCCGGCCGTCGTCGGCCGGCGACTCGACGCTCCGGTCGAACTGCTCCTGCTGGTCGGGGTCGAGCAGCATCCGCACGGGCCGTACGGTGCCGCCGGTCAGCACGCCGGGGTCCAGCGAGGACTGCACCAGGTAGTCCTTGGCGGTGCTCAGGGCGGACACCACCTGGCTCTCCGCGAAGTGCGCGGTGCGCCGGGCGGACGGCAGGGTGACGCCTGCGGCGCCGACGGCGAACTGGGCGGCGGGGCTGCGCGCGTACAGCCGGTCGGGCTCCCCGCCCGGGACGGCCCCCAGGGGGGCCAGCGGGATCACGGTGGTGCGGGGGGTCTCGGCTCGCTGGTCGGGCGCCGGCAGGTGGGGCTGGCGGACGCCCAGGTAGATCGCGGCGGCGAAGGCCGTGGCGATCACCAGCAGCAGTGCCAGGGCGCCGTGCCGTGACCGGCCCGCCCCACGGGGAACGCTGCGTACCGCCCGGGCGTGCTCGCCGAGGCGCTCCTGGGCGGAGTACTCCTGGAGGCGGGCAGCGCGGACGAACGACTCGTCGAAGACAACGGATCGGTACTCGTCGTCACCACCGCCGGGAAGCCCGTCGGGGGTCCCCTCAGGCGGGTCGCCACTCCCTGCCATACCTTCAGGGTAGGTCGGCGGGAGGCAGGGTAAACGCGGTGCCCCCGGCCAAACTCGCGGCAGTCCCCGGCGCGGGCCGAGACGCGCTGTCAGGGCGTACGCGGCACCGCGGGGACGGGTGGCGCGGGGTACCGGGCGTGGGCCGACGGGCCGGTCGTGCCGGGCTGGGCGCCGGTCGTCCGGCCGGGGCCGGCCCGGGGCTCGTCGACGCCGCTCGTCGCCGGTGCCGGAATCCGGTCGTCGCGGCTGCCCGAGGCGCCCCGGTGGACGGCGGCGAACGCCAGGACGACCATGCCGACGCCCATCACCACGGCCAGGACCCACGCCACCGGGCGGTGCCACCGGGCGCTGGGACGGTAGGGCCACAGGGCACCGCCGTACGGCCCGTACGGGCCGTCGTGATGGATCAGGGGGTCGTAGCCGTCCCCGCAGTCGCGCCGGCCGTACGCCTCGGGCCCGTACGCGTCGTCGTACGGTTCCTCCTCGCCCGTGCCACCGCCCGCCCGGCCCCTGGCGGCCTCGGCCTCGGCCCGCGCCTGGGCAGCGGCCAGCAACCGCTCCACCGCGCTGGGTTCATGGGCCTCGGCGGCCCGTACGAAGTCCTCGTCGAAGACCACGGAGGCGAAGTCGTCGTCCGCGCCTCCGCGGTCGTCGTCGGGCTCCCGGCCGTTCGCGAACGGCCCGCCTCCCACGTCGTCCGGCACCCGTTCAGAGTAGACCCGCGAGCCGCCGTGGGGCAGGGAGAACGCCACTTCGGACGAACCCGCGCGGCCACACCTCCACCCACGGCCCCACGCCGCCCCACGCGCACGGCCGCCCCACCCGCCCGCGGCCCGGGGCACACCCGACGGGCGGCGCCCACCGGCCGACCCCCCGGAAGACCCACCACCGGACAACAACCCACGAGCCCCCGGCCCGGGACACACCCGACGAGCGGCGCCCACCGGCCGACCCCCCGGAAGACCCACCACCGGACAACAACCCACGAGCCCCCGGCCCGGGACACACCCGACCGGCGGCGCCCACCGGCCGACCCCCGGAAGACCCACCACCCGACAACAACCCACGAGCCCCCGGCCCGGGGCACACCGACGAGCGGCGCCTACCGGGTGTGGCCGTCGCCCGTCACGATGTACTTCGTCGACGTCAGCTCCGGCAGGCCCATCGGGCCCCGGGCGTGGAGCTTCTGGGTGGAGATGCCGATCTCGGCGCCGAAGCCGAACTGACCACCGTCCGTGAAGCGGGTGGAGGCGTTCACCGCGACGGTGGTGGAGTCCACGAGCTGGGTGAAGCGGCGGGCCGCGGCCTGGGAGGTGGTGACGATGGCCTCCGTGTGGCCCGAGGACCACAGGCGGATGTGGGCGACGGCGGCGTCGAGGGAGTCCACGACGGCCGCGGCGATGTCGTACGAGAGGTACTCGGTCTCCCAGTCCTCGGCCGTGGCGGCGACCACGGTGGCCTTGGAGTCGTCGGCGTACGCCCGCACCCGCTCGTCGCCGTGGACGGTGACGCCCGCCTCGGCGAGGGCGTCCAGGGCGCGCGGCAGGAAGTCGGCCGCGATGTCCTGGTGGACCAGGAGGGTCTCGGCGGCGTTGCAGACGCTGGGCCGCTGGGCCTTGCTGTTGATCAGGACGTCGACGGCCATGTCGAGGTCGGCCAGGGCGTCGACGTAGACGTGGCAGTTGCCGGTGCCGGTCTCGATGACCGGGACGGTGGACTCCTCCACGACCGTGCGGATCAGGGAGGCGCCGCCGCGCGGGATGAGGACGTCGACCAGCCCGCGGGCGCGCATCAGCTCCCGCACCGAATCGCGGGACTCGCCGGGCACCAGCTGCACCGCGTCGGCCGGCAGGCCCGCCCCGCCGACCGCGTCGCGCAGGACCCGCACCAGGGCGGTGTTGGAGGAGTACGCGGAGGAGGAGCCGCGCAGGAGCACCGCGTTCCCGGACTTGAGACACAGGGCGGCGGCGTCGACCGTCACATTGGGCCGGGCCTCGTAGATGATGCCGACGACGCCGAGCGGGACGCGGACCTGGCGCAGGTCGATGCCGTTGGGCAGGGTCGAGCCGCGGACCACCTCGCCGACCGGGTCGGGCAGCGCGGCGACGTCGCGCACGTCGGAGGCGATGGCCCGTACCCGCTCCGGGGTGAGCGTCAGCCGGTCGATGATCGACTCGCTGGTGCCGGCCTGCCGGGCGCGCTCGACGTCCTCGGCGTTGGCCTCGATGATCTCGCTCGTCCGGACCTCCAGCGCGTCCGCGACGGCGAGGAGGGCGTCGTCCTTGACGGCGCGCGGGAGTGGCGCGATCCCGGCGGCCGCGGAGCGGGCCCGGTAGGCGGCCTGGGTGACCGGCGACATGTCGTCGTACGGCGTGACGGACAGCGGGGCGGAGTGCGAGGTCATGCCCGCAGGGTAATGCGCTCTCCGCGGGCATTCCTCACTTGTTCCGGTACGCGAGACGGCCGTCCCACGGCGGGCTCCCGACCGGTGACGGTTAGTACGGGTGCACGCCGACCGGGGCGGCCGGCGGAGGTCCGTACCCCTCCGCGATCCGCAGGTGGTAGGTCTCCCGGTCGATGACCTCGAGACCGACGATCTCCCACGGCGGCAGCTGGGCGCTCTGCCGGTGCTCGCCCCACAGCCGCAGCGCCACGGCCGCCGCGTCGTGCAGGTCCCGGGCCTCCTCCCAGTACCGGATCTCGGCGTGATCACTGGCGTACCGGCTGGTGAGCAGGAAGGGATGGTCGTGGGCGAGCTGTTCCAGGGCTCTCCTGATGTCGGTCAGCGGGGCCTCGGGGCCCGAGACGCTGAGGGTGATGTGCCAGAGCTTCGACACCGGGCGGTCGTGTGTGCGCCGGTCCAGGCCGGCGTCGGCGACACCGGTGACGTCGACGGCAGTGGTGTCGTCGAAGTCGGCCCCGGCCCCGACACTCGTCAGGGCGCGTTCGGTCATCCCACAGGGCGAAGCCCCTGGGCGCGCTCGTCTCACCGGCGGCCTCCTGTTGATGCGTCGTGGTGCTGTCAGCCCACCTTGCCCCCGAGACAAAGTTGACCAGTCCTGAGCGGGACATGGGGCCGTTTTGCGGAAGGTCCCCGGCGGATGGCCGGACTTTCAGCCGTTCCAGGGTGCCTAGGCGCGCAGGACCACCAGGTCGTCCCGGTGTACGACCTCCCTCTCGTAGGCCGGGCCCAGCTCCTTCGCCAGTTCCCTGGTGGAACGGCCGAGCAGCTGGGGGATCTCCTTGGCGTCGAAGCTCACCAGGCCGCGGGCCACGGCCCGGCCCGCGGTGTCGCGCAGTTCCACCGGGTCGCCCGCCGCGAACTCCCCCTCGACGGCGGCGACACCGGCCGGCAGCAGCGACTTCCTGCCCTCCACGACGGCCCGGACCGCGCCGTCGTCCAGGACCAGCGCGCCCTGCGGCGTCGAGGCGTGCGCGAGCCACAGCAGCCGGTCCGCGGAGCGCCGCCCGGTGCGGTGGAAGTACGTACCGGTGTCGCGGCCCGCCAGGGCGTCGGCGGCGCGGCTGGCCGAGGTCAGGACGACCGGGACGCCCGCGGCGGCGGCGATCCGGGCCGCCTCCACCTTGGTGACCATGCCGCCGGTGCCGACGCCGGCCTTGCCCGCCGAGCCGATCTCGACGCCCTCCAGGTCGGCGGGGCCGCGTACCTCGGCGATCCGGGAGGTGCCGGGCCTGCTGGGGTCGCCGTCGTACAGGCCGTCCACGTCGGAGAGCAGGACCAGCAGGTCGGCGCGGACGAGGTGGGCGACGAGCGCGGCGAGCCGGTCGTTGTCGCCGAACCGGATCTCGTCCGTGGCGACGGTGTCGTTCTCGTTGACGACCGGCACGGCGCCCATGGCGAGGAGCTGGTCCAGGGTGCGGTACGCGTTGCGGTAGTGGGCCCGGCGGCTGGTGTCGTCGGTGGTGAGCAGCACCTGTCCGACCCGGACGCCGTAACGGGCGAAGGAGGCGGTGTAGCGGGCGACGAGCAGGCCCTGGCCGACGCTGGCGGCGGCCTGCTGGCGGGCCAGGTCCTTGGGGCGCCGGGCCAGCCCGAGCGGCGCGAGCCCGGCGGCGATGGCCCCGGAGGACACCAGCACGATCTCCTTGTCGCCGCCGGCCCGCAGCCCCTCGCCGCCCTCGGCCGGGGTCCTGCCGGCCGCCCCCTGGTCACGCACCTTGGCGAGTACGTCGACGAGCGCGTCGACCCGGTCGGCGTCGAGGCCGCCGGACGCTGTGGTCAGGGATGACGAACCGACCTTGACGACGATCCTGCGGGCTTCCGTCACGTACTGCCTTGCCACTGTCACGTGGGCGAATCTATGTCAGGGGTGGCGATCCGCGCTCGCGCATTCCAGTCGCTGGACAGCGTGGTGGACAGGGGCGCGGCCCCTCGCGCGGCCCTCCGCGGGCCCCGCCGCCGCGCCGCCCCGGGGCACCGCCACGGGGGCCGCCACCGCACCGCCACGGGGGCCGCGCACCCGCCCCGGGGCCGCCCTCACGCCGCCCGGCGCGCCCGGGGGGCGACCCGGCCGGCCCGCAGCCCGCGCAGGGCCCGGCCCGCCAGCCGCCGTGCCCTGAGCCACGCCCGGGTCAGCGCCGCCGGGGTGCCGCAGATCTCGTACGCCGTGTCGGGGATGCCCGCCGCCGGGTCGCGGAAGTGCGGGTACGCCAGGTACTCCCGGCGTCGGCCGGACACCCGCTCCGGCGGGGTTCCCTCCTTCAGGTACGCGACCACGTCGAGCAGCTCGGTGGGCTTGTTCAGCGCCACGCAGGTGAGCCGCAGCCGGTCCTCGGTCTTCAGCCGGCGGGCGACGCCGGGCGTCCAGTACCGGGCCATCAGCGGTGCCGCCAGCTCCAGCTTGTGGCGCAGGACCTCCTGGGACTGCTTCAGGACGACGGGGCCGAACTGCGGCAGCAGGGTGACGATGAACGGCCGCAGCATCAGCTGGTCGCGCCGCTCCCCGGGGGGTACGTGCGCGGCGATGAGCTCCATCAGGGCCTTCGCGGAGTCGAAGCGGGGCACGTAACCGCCGGTCTTCGTGAGCTGTTTGCCGTCGTCGCGCCCCACCAGGTAGTAGCAGACGTAGTCGGCGACCACGGAGACGCCGTCGCCGCGCAGGTACGCCTCCAGGGTGAACAGCGCGTCCTCGCCCGTACGCAGGGACTCGTCGAACCGCATGCCGTGCCGGACGAGGAGTTCGCGGCGGAAGAGCTTCTGGGCACTGAGCGTGTACTTGACGTTGGAGGCGTAGATGTCGGCGCGTTCGACGGTGCGGTGCCACATCGACTTGGCGGCGTTGCGGTTGACGCCGACGGTCTTGCCGAGCACCACGTCCGTACCGGCCCGGTCGGCCATCGCCACCAGGCGGGCCAGCGCCTCCTCGCCGAGGTAGTCGTCGGCGTCCAGGAAGAAGACGTAACGGCCTCGGGCCAGGCGCAGTCCGGTGTTGCGCGGGCCGCCCGGGCCACCGGAGTTGGCCTGCCGCACCACGCGCGTGGACACCTTGGAGCGGGCGGCGAACTCCTCCAGGTAGTCGCCGGTTCCGTCGGTCGAGCCGTCGTCGACGGCGACGATCTCGACGCGGTCGGGGCCGAGTGTCTGCGCCTCGACGGAATCAAGGCATTTCACCAGGTAGGGCATTGCGTCGTAGGCCCCGATGATCACGCTGACATCGGGAGTGTTCTCAGGCATCGGCACCCACTGCGGCGATAAACGGACGAAGGTCGTCCGCCATCGTGTACCCGATGCGTACCGGCCGTGTGACGGCACGCACAACGGCCCGTGAGTGCGCCTCGTACGAGGGACTCACGGGCCGTGAGGTGTACGGCGCGGCCAGCCGTGCGCGCCGGTCCATCGAGGCCGGGCGGGCGGCCCATCGAGGCCGGGCGGGCGGCCCGCGCGGGGTCCGTCCCGCCGGGCCGGCGGGTGCGGACCGCTGGTGCGGACGGACCGGCGCGCGAGGGGCGGGTCAGCCGACGATCGTCGGTTCCGCCTCCGCGCCGGGCTCGGCCCGCTCCACACCCTTCTCCGCCACCGTGTCCGTCGCCGGACCGGCCGGTTCGCCGCCGCCCGCTCCGGCCTCGCGGTCCAGCTCGCCGACCGGCCGGCCGGCCAGCCGGTCCGCGACGCGCCTGTTGCGCGCCTCCGCCTTCGCGGTCAGCGCCCGCACCGCCGCGTTGAACCGCTCGATGGAGGTGGGCTCGTCGGGCCCGAGCAGGTACTGCTTGAGCCGGCGGCGGTCGGCGGCCGTCGCGTCGGCCGCCGGGTCGGCCACGGCGGCCAGCAACTGGTCCAGTTCCGCGGCGCTGTTGGAGAGGATCACCGCGGCCCGTACGGCGGTGTTCTGCCGCTTGAACTCCTCGGCGCCCAGCTCCGCGGAGTCGGTCACCGCGTACGGCTTGCCGCTCGCGATGAAGTCCGAGACCACGCTGGAGATGTCGGAGACCATGCCGTCGGCCTGGTTGAAGCAGTCGTACAGCTTCGGCTCGGCGCCGGTGACGGCCCGGTGCTCCCACCAGCCGAAGGAGCGCCAGTAGGCGTCGTTCCACTCCTCCCGCAGCCGCTTGATCTCGGCGAGGCGCTGCGGGTCGGCCAGCGAGACGCGCGACTCCTCGGCCTCGTCGCCGCCCTTGCGGCCGGGGCGGCCGAGCTCGGCGATACGGGCCTCGATCCGGGTCAGTTCGGCGCGCGCGGCGGCCTGCCCGGCCTGCGCGGCGGCGGCCTGCCCGGCCCAGCGCGGGTCGGCCGCGCGCTCGGCGTTGGCGGCGGCGACCATCTTCCGCAGCCGCTCGTCCACGGCCTTGGCCTTCTTGTTGACCAGTCCGGTGAAGGGGTGGGGCTTGTAGATGACGCGGACCGGGCTCGGCGCCTCCAGCAGCCGCCTCATGATGTTCTCGCCGGCCAGCAGCAGGGAGGTGTTGCCGGGGTTGTTGTCCCAGCCCTCCCACGTGGGGGCGTACAGGATGGTCGGCACCGGGTTCTTCGGCGCGCCCGTCCAGGACGTGATCGGCGCGAGCTGCGGGCGGCCCACCTCGACGATGTCCTCGTCCCGCACGCCGACGTCGGCCAGCGCGTACCGGTCGCGGCCGGCCCGGCCGGCGGTCCACACCTCGTCGTACACCTTGGAGAACGGGTTGACGCTGGCGAGCTTGTCGCTGTCGCCGTGCCCGATGAAGACGTGCTTCATGGTCGGTACGCGCAGCATGTGGATGTTCTTGCCGACGTTGGCCGGGTACAGCGTGACGCGGATGGTCGACAGGTCCATGGCCATCAGGTGCTGGCCGCCCGGTACGCACAGGATCGGCACGGACGTCGGGTTCAGCTTCTCGACCAGGTTGCGTTCCCGCATGATGATCAGCGGCCGGCCCTCGACCTGCTCCATCGCCTCCAGCCACATGTTGACCTGGTAGGCGGAGTCGTCGGAGCCGGAGAAGTACAGGGCGACGGTCGGCTGGTACTCGCGCAGCCAGGTGCCCACGGCCTTGAGGACGGCGGGCGCGGACGGCACCCGGCGCCTGCGGCGCAGGTGGGGGACGAGGACGGCGGTGTACAGCAGGGCCAGCCCGAGGGTCGTGCCGACGCCGGCGTACGCGACGACGTTCTCACCGGTGCCCACGGCGGCGATCACACCGGCCACGGCCGGGATGTCGAGGTGGAGCATCTTCTCGGCGGAGCGGTTCAGCAGCGCCTGGGGCGGGGCGTCCGGGATGCGTACGGCGTTGAGGTCGATGTTGCGCGTGACGACCGGCATGGTGCGGCGCAGCCGGATGAGGGTGGCCAGGGCGCCCTGCGGGGCCTGGAGCCCGTAGAACAGCAGGAAGCAGGCGACGGCGGCGTAGAAGACCGGCTGCTCGGCGAGGTTCTCCCGGGCCAGGAGCAGGATCAGCAGCAGCTGGCGCAGCAGGAACCGGATCGGCAGGCCTGCGCGGACCTTGTTGAGCCGGTTGACCAGATAACTGTCCTTCTGGTGCAGGTACCAGTCGGCGACATAGGTCACGGCACCGGCGGCCGCGAAGAACCAGAGGTTCGGGATCAGCGCGGCGAGCATGACGCACGGATAGCCCAGTCCCATCAGGACTGCCGCGGCCAGCTCTGCCCCGCTGCCCACGCGTGCCAGGCGAATGGCGGTCGAAATCACGAAGAACCTGCTCCAGGGAGGGGTGCCGGTTTATTTCACATTGAGGGGTGTCTCGTGAAGGTGGGGCTTCACGAACTCGGGCCTCTGCATTCGCAACAAAGCGACACAGAGGCCCGAGAAAAACGCATTCAGCGAGTATTACACATCTTCTTGCCGGTCCAGCACGGAGGCCAGGGCCTGCTCGAAGCCGGAAGCCTCGCTCGCCCCGCGCGTGGGGTCCTGCTGGCGTACGTCGACGACATGGCCGGTGAGGTCGGAGAGCAGCACGTCCAGCGAGGTCCGGGCCACGGCCTCGGAGGACAGCAGCGAACCGGCGGGCTCCTGGCCGAATGCCTTGGTACGCATGGGGGTCGCGGTGCGTTCGGGGTTGACGCAATTAACCCGGATCCGGTCGCCGGCCCATTCGTCGGCGAGGGCCTGGGTGAGATTCACCATGGCGGCCTTGGTGGACGAGTAAAGGCTGTACTCGGCGCGGCCTCGGGTGTAGCTGGAGGAGGTGTAGAGCAGCAGCTGGCCCTTGGTCTCCACCAGGTATTTGTACGAGGCCCGCGCGATCTGCACGGGCGCCAGGTAATTGACGTTCAGCGCTTCCTGGATGGTCGCGTTGTCCGTTTCCGCGAGCTTGCCGATGCGCAGCACGCCCGCCGTGTTGATGACATAGTCGATGCGGCCGCTCTCCGCGTACGCCTTGGCCAGCGCCTCCTCGACGTGTTCCGGGTTCTCCACGTGCGTGCCGGTGGTGGAGCGGCCCAGGGCGTAGACCGTGGCGCCGTAGCTCTCGGCGAGCTTGGCGATGTCGGCGCCGATGCCGTACGAACCGCCGAAGACGACCAGCGTCCTGCCCGACAGCAGCTCGCGGTAGGCGGCTTCGTCGGCCTGGCGCGGGGCCGCGGTGGAGGCCAGCTGGAAGAGCTTGTCGGCGATGAAGACGTCGACGGGCTGGGTGACCTTCATGTTGTACTCGTCGCCCGCGACGACGTAGATCGGCACATCGGGCAGGTATCTGAGCACGACCGAGCAGTCGTCGGTGGCCTGGAAGTTGGGGTCGCCGGCCGCGATCTCGTACGCCCTGCGGATCGTGGAGAGCTTGAACGCCTGCGGCGTCTGGCCGCGGCGCAGCCGGGAGCGGTCGGGGACGTCGGTGATGAACTCGCCGTCCCCGCCGTGCGTACGCGTCACGATGATGGTGTCCGCGGAGGGGATGGCGACGTCGACGGCCTGGTAGCGGTCGAGGGCGTCCACACAGTCCTTGATCACACGCTGTGACAGCAGCGGGCGTACGGCGTCATGGAAGAGGACATTGCGGTCCTCCCCCTCGGCCAGACCCTCGCTGAGGGCGCGGATGGCGCGCTCGGTGGTCTCGTTGCGGGTGGCGCCGCCCTCGATGACCCGGGTGACCTTGGTCAGCCCGGCCTTGGCGATGATCTTCTCCACGTCGGGGACGAAACCCGGCGCCATCAGCACGATCACGTCGTCGACGCACTCGGCCTGCTCGAAGATCGTCAGCGTGTGCTCGATGACGGCCTTGCCCGCGATCTTCAGCAGCTGCTTGGGGATCGCGAGCCCCACGCGCTGGCCGGTGCCACCGGCGAGCACGACTGCTGTGGTGCGGGTCTTGGCTTCATGCGGCGCTGACACAGGACGACCTACCTTGCGACGACTGGGGGACGGGGTGATGGTCGCACTCTCCGTGACCGTCTCGCAAGGCGGGTACGGAGCGCCCGGCACCGCGGGGAAACCGCGAATTCACCTCTTGGCCAGGTGGACCGGCGAGCTCACGGCCGGGCGGGGCGGCGGCCGGTCCGGTGACCGACATCACCCGTCCGCCTTGTCGACCACGTTGAGTACGAGCTCGTTGGCGGCGCTGTAGAACACCTTGACCGTCACGCGTACGCGTGGCTTGCCCGCGAGCTTCCGGGCCGCGGCGCGCACCCGGGCCAGTGGCCGCCTCTTGAGCAGCTCGGCCGTCGGATAGGGGAAGAGGGAGCCCTTCTCGACGATGTCGTCGAGGATCCGGGCGAGCCTGGCCGGCGGGGCGTCGGGGTCGTGGCGCAGCCACACGTCCCACACGTCGTGCGCGTCGCGCTGCCGGGCGGCCGGGGCGGCGCACGGCACGGTGAAGCGGAAGCCGTCCGTGCCGTGGCGGGTGCCGCGGAAGGACAGCTCCAGCGGTTCGCCGCCGCGGCGGCGCAGCAGCAGAATCGGTTCTCCAGAGGCGCGGGAGGCACCGTGCAACCGCGCCGAGACGGTGATGTGCCGGTCGGCGATCCGGATCTCGCCGACCTCCGCGTGGACCGACCGCACCCAGGACCGCAAGGTCAGCACGCCTCCCCTGGTGTACGGAACCAGGTGCCGGACCGGACCCGGTCCGGCGGGCCGGCCGGCCGCGCGCATCGCACCGCGCTGGTCGACGGCCCGCCCGGTGAGCGGGACCCGCTCACCGCCGCCGGCCGGCTCCACCTGGCAGGGCCAGACGCCCTCGGGGAACTCGGTGCCGGCCGGGACGGTGGCGACCCCGTCCGCACCGAAGGGGAAGCCGTGCTCCCCGACGATCAGCCGCCCGCCGTCGCGGGGGGTGAGCAGCCGCACGGTCAGCGTGCCGTCCTCGGCCACGACGCAGTCGGCGGCGGGTGCGCCGGATCCGGCGGCGGGGACGTCGTTTCCGGTGGCGCGGCCGGCGGGCCCGTCCTCAGGCACGGGCGAGGAATGCCGGGTGACGGGCGCGCCGAGCTCGGCGAACAGCTCCTCGTACCGCTTGGCCACCGGGCCGGGGTCGAAGCGGCGGGCGTTGGCGAGGGCGGCGGCGCCCATGCGGCGGCGCAGGCCCGGGTCGTCGATGAGCCTGAGCAGGGCCCCGGCGACGGCGTCGACGTCACCGACCGGGACCAGCAGTCCGTCCTCGCCGTCCTCGATGATCTCGCGGGGGCCGTAGTCGCAGTCGGTGGAGACCACCGGCAGGCCGCAGCGCATCGCCTCGACCAGAGTCATGCCGAACGACTCGTGGCGGGAGGTGGAGACGGCGATGGCGCCCTTGACCCACTCCGGCTCGATGGGTGAGCGCGGCCCCATGAGGTGGACGTTGTTGTAGAGGCCCAGCTTGTCGATGGTGCGACGCAGCCGGTCCTTCTGGTTGCCCCAGCCGCAGATGCGCAGGGTCCACTCCGGGCGTACGGCGACGACCTTGGCGAAGGCCTCGATCAGTACCTGGTACTGCTTCTCCGAGGCCAGCCGCCCGGCCGCGACGACCGTGGTGCCGGAGGTGTCGGAGGGCGCGACGGTGGGCTCGGGCACGCTGTTGGGTATCGCCAGCACCCGGGTGCCGGGCAGCGGCAGGTGCTCGCGCCACGAGGCGGCGTCACCCTCCGAGACGGTGACGAAGGCGTCCAGGCGGCCCAGCCACGGGGCCATCTCGGCCCGCAGCGCGGGCTGGTGATGGTTGTGCGTCATGTGCTCCTGGCCCACGAGCACCGCGCCGTCGGGGGCGAACCGCGCGACGTACGCGACGAGCCCGGGCCTGGTGCCGATCACCACGTCCGCGTCGGAGCCCGCGTAGTGGTCACGGACCCGCTCGTCGGTGAGGGCGCTGTACTCCTTGAACCGCGCCTCGTTGCGGGGGAAGAACTCGGCGGGCCGGAGATGGCTCTCGTGCTTCGCCTCGTTCGTCGGCGAGGAGGGGCGGGTGTCGATCAGCGGTACGACGGTGACGCGCGGGTCGATCGCGAAGAGCGGGTCGTCCCGGTGGCGGAAGACGGAGACGATCTCGACCTCATGCCGTCCGGCGAGTTCTTCCGCGAGATTCAGAGTCGTGCGGATGGTGCCGCCGATGCCATAGATGGTGTGGATGAGGAAGGAGACCTTCATCAACGCTCCGTTCAAGTCAGCCGGGGCATCCGGGCCCGCCCCGCATACAAGACGGAGAAGCGGGGCCGCTGGTTGTCCTGAGGAGCGGTGCCAAACCTCACCACCGGCACCGTTTTCCACCGCAGCCGCACAGGGGGTGCTCCGGCGGGGCGTTGCCCACGCCGGTCCCGCCGCCGGTCGCGTACGGCGACGGCGGACGGCCCGGTCCCCTACATGGCGCGGGTGACGGAACGACTCGGGCACCGGCCGGAGGCGCCGGGGCAACCGGAACGGGGTGACCGGGCCCGGCGCCGAGGGCCCAGGTGGGCCCGGGACGTGGGGCGCCTGGCGCACCAGGTCCCGGGGCCGGAGTCGCCGCCGCACCGGGACGCGGACGGGCCCGGCGGGCGAAGGGTCCGGGGGCCGGCCGGCGCCCCGTGTGGCCGAGGGCCCGCAGGGCGGCATCCCGGGGCAGAGGCCGGAGGCCCGACGTCCCGGGCGGCTCCGGGATCCGGGAGCCGAAACCTTGGAGGCCCGACATCCCCGGTGGGCCCGGTGGGCCCGGGTGTGGGTCCCGGGGCCCGGCATCCCCGGTGGGTCCGGGCCCCGGCCGCCGCCGGAGCGACGGCCCGGGCCCAGGGGCCTAGAACGGGTCGAAGTCGTTGAACTCGCGGTCCGCCTCGTCGCGCTCCGCGTCGCGGTCCTTGCGGCGCTGCGCGGCCGGACGCGGGGCCTCCAGGCGGTGGTCCTCGCCGCGGCGGCCGAGCATCTCGGCACCGGCCATCATGGTGGGCTCCCAGTCGAAGACGACCGCGTTCTCCTCGGGGCCGATGGCGACGCCGTCGCCCGCGCGGGCTCCGGCCTTCACCAACTGGTCCTCCACCCCGAGGCGGTTGAGGCGGTCCGCGAGGTAGCCGACGGCCTCGTCGTTGTTGAAGTCGGTCTGCCGCACCCAGCGCTCCGGCTTCTCGCCGCGCACCCGGTACAGGCCGTCCTCCTCCTTGGTGACCGTGAAGCCCGCGTCGTCGACCGCCTTCGGGCGGATGACGATACGGGTCGCCTCCTCCTTCGGCTTGGCCGCGCGTGCCTGGGAGACGATCTCGGCCAGCGCGAAGGAGAGCTCCTTCAGACCGATGTGGGCGACCGCCGACACCTCGAAGACACGGTGGCCGCGCGCCTCCAGGTCGGGGCGGATCATCTCGGCGAGGTCCTTGCCGTCGGGGACGTCGACCTTGTTGAGGACGACGATGCGCGGCCGGTTGTCCAGCCCGCCGTACTGGCGCAGCTCCTCCTCGATCGTGTCGAGGTCGGTCACCGGGTCACGGTCGGACTCCGCCGTGGCGGTGTCCAGGACGTGGACGAGGACACTGCACCGCTCCACGTGGCGCAGGAACTCCAGCCCCAGGCCGCGGCCCTGGCTGGCGCCCGGGATGAGTCCGGGCACGTCGGCGATGGTGTAGACGGTCGAGCCCGCGGTGACCACACCGAGGTTGGGGACCAGGGTGGTGAAGGGGTAGTCCGCGATCTTGGGCTTGGCGGCCGAGAGCACGGAGATCAGCGAGGACTTGCCGGCGCTGGGGTAGCCGACCAGCGCCACGTCGGCGACGGTCTTGAGCTCCAGGACGATGTCGCCGGAGCGGCCCGGCTCGCCCAGCAGCGCGAAGCCCGGCGCCTTGCGGCGCGCCGAGGCCAGCGCCGCGTTGCCCAGTCCGCCCCGGCCGCCCTCGGCGGCGACGTACGAGGTGCCGTGGCCGACCAGGTCGGCCAGCACATCGCCGTTCTTGTCGAGGACGACCGTGCCGTCCGGCACCGGCAGGATCAGGTCCTGGCCGTCCTTGCCGGAGCGGTTGCCGCCCTCACCGGGCTTGCCGTTGGTGGCCTTGCGGTGCGGCGAGTGGTGGTAGTCGAGGAGCGTGGTGACGGACTGGTCGACGACCAGGATGACGTCACCGCCACGGCCGCCGTTGCCGCCGTCGGGGCCGCCGAGCGGCTTGAACTTCTCCCGGTGTACGGAGGCACAGCCGTGACCTCCGTTACCCGCGGCGACATGCAGCTCGACGCGGTCCACGAAGGTGGTCATGTCTGGTGCCTCCAGTTACGTACGTACGGAATGTCTTGTTCTACAACACGCGAAAGGCGGACCCGCTTCCCGTACGTCCTCCGTACGGGAAGCGAGGTCCGCCTCTGCGAAAGAAATCAGGCAGCCGGAACGATGTTCACGACCTTGCGGCCACGGTGCGTGCCGAACTGGACCGCACCGGCCTGCAGCGCGAACAGCGTGTCGTCGCCGCCACGGCCGACGCCCGAGCCGGGGTGGAAGTGGGTGCCACGCTGGCGGACCAGGATCTCACCGGCGTTGACGACCTGACCGCCGAAGCGCTTCACGCCGAGCCGCTGAGCGTTGGAGTCGCGACCGTTCCGGGTGGACGATGCGCCCTTCTTGTGTGCCATGTCTCCTCAGTCCCTTACTTCGCAGCCGTGGGGATGTCCGTCACCTTGATCGCCGTGTACTGCTGACGGTGACCCTGGCGGCGGCGGTAGCCGGTCTTGTTCTTGTAGCGCAGGATGTCGATCTTGGCGCCCTTGTGGTGGTCCACGACCTCGGCCTGGACCTTGATGCCGGCCAGTACCCACGGGTCGCTGGTCACGGAGTCGCCGTCGACAACGAGCAGGGTCGAGAGCTCGACCGTGTCGCCAACCTTGGCAGTGGAAATCTTGTCAACCTCAACGATGTCGCCGACAGCAACCTTGTGCTGGCGACCACCGCTGCGCACGATGGCGTACACGCGGATCTCTCTCTCACTCGGAACGGAAACCCCTGATGCCAGCCGCTCGCACGGGCCGGGGGCCCGTGACTGTTCCGGATGGGTGAGCGGCCTCTCCACGGGAGGCGCGGAGGGAGGTGCTCAGGAGTTGGCGCGCATGGAAACACGCCGACGGTCAAGGGTACGGTCCGGGCTCCTGGGGGTCAAACCGGTCGCCCGGGGGGACGGCCCGTATGCTCACCGGGCGAAACCGCACACCGGAAGGCAGAGAAGTGAACTACAGGGTCCAGCCCACCGCCCAGGTCGCCGACACCGCCGAGATCGGCGCCGGGAGCAGTGTGTGGGAGCTCGCGCAGATCCGTGAGGGTGCCAGGCTCGGCGAGGGGTGCGTGGTGGGACGCGGCGCGTACGTCGGTACGGGTGTGCGGATCGGCGACAACGTCAAGCTGCAGAACTACGCGCTGGTCTACGAGCCGGCCGAGCTCGGGGACGGTGTCTTCGTCGGCCCGGCCGTGGTGCTCACCAATGACCACAACCCGCGCTCCGTCGACCCCGAGGGCAAGCAGAAGCGCGGAGGCGACTGGGAGGCCGTGGGGGTGAAGGTCGCCGAGGGCGCCTCGCTCGGGGCCCGGTCGGTGTGTGTGGCCCCGGTGCGGGTGGGGCGCTGGGCGATGGTCGCCGCGGGCGCCGTCGTCACCAAGGACGTGCCCGACTTCGCGCTGGTCGTGGGTGTTCCGGCGCGGCAGATCGGCTGGGTGGGCCGGGCCGGCGTACGCCTGGTGGAGCGGGCCGGCGAGGCGGGCGTGTGGGAGTGCCCGCAGACCGGCGCGCGGTACGAGGAGAAGGACGGCGCCCTGACCGAGCGCGCCGCCTGAGCCACCGCTGCCGGCGAGGGCCGGTCCTGGGCACCGCCCGGGGCCGGCCCTCGCCGTACCCGGGCCGTCACACTCCCGGGCGGCCGGGGCGCCGGGCCCGGGCGGGTCGAGTCAGGTCGGGCCGGGTCGCACCGGGGCGGGTCGGGTCGCGCCGGGTCGGGTCAGGCCGAGCCGGGCCGGGGCGCCGGGCGGTCAGACGGTGGTCCAGGCCTCCAGGGCCAGGCCGGGTTCGGGCTTCTGGCGGGCCACCCGCAGGGTGCCGTCCGTGCCGAAGGCGGCCATCACCACCCGGCCCCGCCCGTCGACCGCCAGGGCGGGGGCGCTCACGCAGGGCTCACCGGTGAGGGTCCAGGTGGCGCCCAGGGACTCCTCCTCGGTGGGGTACGCGGCGAGGGCGGGGCGGCCGGTGGCGGCGTCCCGCCGGGCCAGCACCGTGCAGTCGTGGCCGTCCACCGACGTGCGCAGCAGGGCCACCGGGCCGGTGCCCGCGCCGCTGCCCACGACGGCCGGTGCCTCGAGGGACGGGCGCCAGGCGCGGACCGTCCGCTCGTCGGCGTCGTGCCAGAAGTGGGTGAGCCGGCCGGCGGCGGTCCGCTCCGAGGTGAGCGAGTCGGCCGCGGCCCTGGCCGGGATGTCCTCGGCCCGCTGGAACTTCACGCCCCGCGTCTCCTGCGTCCAGCGCATGACGCGGTCGGCCGTCGGGGCGAGGAGCTCCATCAGGCCGTCGGAGGTGATCGAGGCGGAGACCGTACCGAGCATGCCGCTGCCCTTGAGGTCGGCCCACTTGTTCCACTTGCCCGAGGGGACCGAGGCGCGCCCGCAGATCCCGCCGCCCACGTTGCGGACGAAGACGTGCAGCGAGCCCTCGGTGTCCACCACCGCCGACGGCAGGCCGATCCGCTCGGCGAGGGCGGGGTCGTCGGGGTAGGGGTTGCCGACCACGGCCCAGTCGCGCACCGCCTTCCCGGACTGGTACTGCAACGCGTACACCACGTCCGTGCGGGGGGTGCCGTCGGCCAGCCGGGTCTTCCGCAGCCCCACCAGGTGGACGTAGCCGTCGGGGCCCTGCGCCAGGGAGAGGCGCGGCAGGACGCCGGGGGCGGGGATCACATACGGCCCGGTCCACTCGGGACCACCGGGCCGGGTCTCGGTCCAGCGCAGTACCGCGTCCTGGGCCGGGGCGTACGCCGTGAGCCGGCCGTCCTTGCCGCGCACCAGCCAGTCGGTGGTCGGCGGCAGGGAGGTGTCCAGGGTGGGTACGGCCTGGTCGGTCCTACGACGCGAGGTGACGTCCGCGGGCCGCTGCCCGGCTTTCGGACGCTTGGCTTTCCGCGCGGACCAGACCGCCATGGCTCACCGCCGACCTTCCCCTGACCAGTTCCCCCAAGCTTGCGCGACCATAGCATTTCGGCAGATGGCCCAGCGCGCCCCTGGACAACGGCCCGTGGGACCCTCATGACGTGCTCACTCTCCTCGTGGTCGACGCCGCCAACGTGGTCGGATCGGTGCCCGACGGCTGGTGGCGCGACCGCCACGGAGCCACCGAGCGGCTGCGTGACCGGCTCGTCCCGCTGGCCCGGGACGGCATCGCGGACCGCCCCGGCCCGCTGGACGTCGTCTTCGTCGTGGAGGGGCGGGCCGGCGGGGTACGGCCGGTGCCGGGGGTCCGGGTCGACGCGGCGCCGGGCAGCGGGGACGACCGGATCGTGGAGCTGGCGCGCGAGGCCGCGCGGGCGGGGCGCGACTGCGTGGTGGTGACGGCCGACCGGGAGCTGCGGCGGCGGGTGGCCGAGCACGGCGCCTCCCACGCCGGCCCCCGGGCGGTGCGGACTTGAGGAACGGGGTCGGGAGGCGGTCCGGAGTGGCCGGCCCGAGGGCGGGGCGGTGCCCCCGCCGACGGCTCCCCCGGGGCCCCCTGGACAATGGGCCCCGGGCCGGAGCGCTCCGGCCCGGGCCCTGTTCACGGAATCGTTATGCCGCACGTACCGGCCCGCTCAGGGCGCCTGTGACCACGGCCGCAGGAACCGCCGTTCTCCCGGGCGTGCTCCGGCCGCGGGGCAGGTCATCACGGGCATTGCCTACGATGGCGTTCGCACGCCTCCCTCATCGACCTGCCCAGTAGAAGAAGAGTGCTCAGTGAAAGTCATCAGCATCGTCGGCGCACGTCCTCAATTGGTGAAGCTCGCTCCCATCGCGGCCGCGTTCGCCGAGACGGAGCACGAGCACTTCATCGTGCACACCGGACAGCACTACGACGCCGACCTCTCCGACGTCTTCTTCGACGGTCTGGGCATTCCTGACCCGGACGTGCACCTCGGCGTCGGCTCCGGCAGCCACGGCGTCCAGACCGGGGCCGTGCTCTCCGCGCTGGACCCGGTCCTGGAGCGCGAGAAGCCGGACTGGGTGCTGGTCTACGGAGACACCAACTCCACCATCGCCGGCGCGCTTTCGGCGGTGAAGATGCACCTTCCGGTGGCCCACCTGGAGGCCGGGCTGCGCTCCTTCAACCGGCGCATGCCCGAGGAGCACAACCGCGTCCTGACCGACCACTGCGCCGATGTGCTGCTCGCGCCGACCGAGGAGGCCATGCGCCACCTCGCCGACGAGGGCCTGAAGGACCGTGCGGTCCTGGCCGGCGACGTGATGGTCGACATCTGCCTGCGCATCCGGGACGCCGTCCTGGCCGGGGAGCACGCCGCGCCGGCGCTGCCCGAGGGCATCGACCCGTCGCAGCCGTTCCTGCTGGCCACGCTGCACCGGCCGGACAACACCGACGACCCCGAGCGGCTCGCGGCGATCATCGACTCGCTGGCCGCCCTGCCGGTGCCGGTCGCGCTGCTCGCCCACCCGCGTCTGGTCTCGCGCGCCCAGGCGCACGACATCGAGCTGGCCAAGGGCTCGGTGCACGTCGGCCGCCCGCTGCCGTACGCCGGGCTGGTCGCCGCCGTGCTGGCCTCCTCCGGCGTGGTCACCGACTCGGGCGGCCTGCAGAAGGAGGCGTTCCTGCTGGAGCGCATCACCACCACCATCCGTCCCGAGACGGAGTGGGTGGAAACCGTCGACACCGGTTGGAACGTCCTCGTTCCCGACCCGCACGAGCTGTCCGCCGACGAGTGGGCCGCCACCGTCACCCGCGCGGTACCCACGGCCGACCCCGGCACCCCGTACGGCGACGGCCGGGCCGCCCAGAACGTTGTCCGGATCATGGAAGAGTGGAAGGGAGGCAGCCGGCACGCGTGACCGGACCGGGCTCCTCGTACGAGGAACTTATCCGTACATGTCACCGTGCTAGCGTCACCGGTTATGTCAGCGTCTCCCAGGTCCGCCCTGCCCGCGACAGGCGATCGGCCCCATGTGATCTACCTCGCCATCGGATTCCCGCCCGCGGCCAAGAGCTGCGCGTACCGCATGCGCGAGACCGCGAACCAGTTCATCAACCAGGGCTGGGACGTCACCGTTGTCACCATCGCGCAGGAGTCCTGGGAACGGGACTCCGGCGTCGACCTCACCCTGCTGGAGCAGGTCGATCCGCGTATCGAGATCGTCGAACTCCCGCTGGTGCGTGAGGACCTGGAGACGGACATCTCGCTCTACGACGAGGCCCGCGCGCTCAACCCGAACGCCTGGGTGACGCGCCTGCGCCGTCGTCAGATGGAGCCCTTCCCCGAGCCGAACTTCGGTGACTGGCGCGGGGACCTGGAGCAGGCCGTCCTCAGGATCCACAAGGAGCACCCGGCCGATCTCCTGCTGGCCAGCTGCGTCCCCTACGTCAACCTCGCCGCGGCCTGGAAGCTGTGGGAGGAGGCGAAGGTCCCGTACGCCGTGGACTTCCGCGACGGCTGGTCCATCGACGTCATCGAGGGCCTCGAGTCCTTCTCCCGCGACTCGGCCGAGGGCCGCTGGGAGCAGAAGATCCTCGACCACGCGGTGTCGCTCTGGGTCGTCAACGACCCGATCGCCGAGCACTACCGCACCCGCTACCCGGACTTCGCCGACCGCGTCCACGTGGTGCGCAACGGCTACGACGCCGACAGCTCCCCCGGCAAGGCGCACAAGCCCGACCCCGAGAGGGGCCTGACCTTCGGCTACCTCGGTACGGTCAACTTCACGGTCCCGCACCTGGAGACCGTGCTGAACGCCTGGCGCGCGGCCCGTGAGAAGGAGCCGCTGCTGGCCAACGCCACCTTCGAGGTGCGCGGCCACATCGGCAACGGCTCCGGGCGCGAGGCCAACCGGCACGCCGAGGTGCTCAAGCAGGCCGAGGTCGACGGCGTACGCTTCGGCGGCCCCGCCGCCAAGGCCGAGGTGGCGTCCATCTACGCCCGCTGGGACGCGATGGTGCTCATCCTCATCGGCGGCCGCTACGTCACCTCCGGCAAGGTGTACGAGTACATGGCGACCGGCCTGCCGATCGTCTCGGCGCACGTCGTCGAGCACGACGCCTCCAACGTGCTGGAGGGGCACCCGCTGTGGACGGGCGCCGTCGGCATCGACGAGGAGGGCCTGACCGAGTCGTTCATCAAGGCCGCGCACATGGCGGTCGAGACGAGCGACGAGGTGCACGCCGAGGCCATGGCGCACGCCGACCAGTTCACCCGCGAGGCCCTGATGACCACGGCCGTCAAGAACCTGGTCGACGAGGTCACCCCGCTGCGCGCGGAGAAGAAGAAGGACACCGCGGAAGCGGCCCCCCACGCCGGGGATTCGATCGTCGCCGAAGGACCCTCCCAGTGACCAACGTCCTGTTCATCGCCAGCGCCCGGCCCCAGCTCGGTGTGTTCGCCGACTCGGTGCGCAAGTTCCGCGAGCGGGGCGCCCGTACGCTCCTGGCGGGCACCTTCCACCTGGAGCCGGTGGCCGAGGAGCTCGCCGCCATGGAGCTGGACGCCACCCACCAGCTCCCCCGCAACCTCAACTTCCGCAGCACGGCACTGCGCCGCAAGGCCCGGCTGTCGCCCGCCGGGCTGCGGATGTGGATGCAGTCCGAGCGGGACGGCTGGCTGCGCCGCCAGGCCCGCCAGGCGGACGTCCTGGTCGCGCTCGACCCGGGCGCCGTCTACACGGTGTGGCGCCTGGCCAAGTACTACCGGATCGGTGAGGCCCACTTCGGTCTGGCGCCGGCGCTCAAGGCCGTCGACCGGGTCAAGGAGCAGGGGGCCGGCGGGCAGCGCGGTGTGCTGCCGCCGCTCGACGTCGTCGCCGAGAACGTACGCCGCCGCGTGGACGGCCTGCCGGCCGCGGTGATGCGGCGGGCCACCGCCCGCCCGGTGATGCGCTCCAGCGTCGGCGCGCGGATGTGGCGTACCGCCGTGACCGCGCCGGGCATGCCGCCCAAGGTCCGCATCGCCACCTCCCGCTATGTGGCGGAGGGCATGCAGTGGGCGGGCCGCACCAGCGGTGCCGCCCTGGCGCTGGCCGCCGCCGCCTCCAAGATCCCCGACCTGGGGCTCAAGGCGCAGCTCCTGGACGAGGCGGTGATGAAGGAGTTCGCCAAGGGCATCAGCCCGCGCGACCTGAACAAGGCCGTCACCGCCCAGCTCGCCCACGCCGACGCCCAGTTCGCCGCCGGGGACCACGAGAAGGCCTCCTTCGCGCTGGACCGGGCGCTGTTCCTCGGGTTCCACCGGGTGCTGCACATCGACCAGCTCTCCTCGCCGCTCGCCAAGGACGCGCAGGGCTTCGTGGCGCCGATGTACCGCACCAAGGTGATGCAGGCGCTCAGCCGTCCGCAGGGCAGGAAGACCCCGCCGGCGCCGGCCCCCAAGGACCGCCCGCTGCGGCTGCTGGTCACCACCAGCGCCAACGACAACTTCCTGCACCACATCCTGGACCGCTACGGCGACCACGAGGGCGTGGAGCTGCGGTACTTGGACCTGGCCGCCCAGAAGGCCCTCAAGCGGATCGCGTGGGCGGGCCGGCGGGTGCTGGAGGACCGGCTGGCCGGTGGCACCAGCACGTACCAGGAAGAGGTCGAGCGGCTGATGCGGCCGTACCTGGACTGGGCGGACACCGTCTTCCTGGACTGGTCGGTGGGCCCGGCGGCGATGCTGACGACGATCGACCCGGGCGACACCCGGATCGTGGTGCGGCTGCACAGCTACGAGGCGTTCACCCGCTGGCCGCACATGACGGACTTCTCGCGGATCGACGACCTGATCTACGTCGCCCCGCACGTGAAGGACCTGGTCGAGTCGCTGGTGCCGCAGCTGCGCGGCGAGGGGGCGCCCCGGGCGCACCTCATCGACAACGCCATGGACCTGTCGGGCTTCGCCCGCCCCAAGTCCGCCGGCGCCCGCTTCAACCTGGGCCTGGTCGGTATCAGCCAGGTCGCCAAGGACCCGCTGTGGGCCGTGGACGTCCTCAAGCGGGTGCGGGAGCACGACGAGCGCTACCGGCTGCTGCTGGTGGGCGGCGACATGAACGCCAAGACCAGCATGGCCACCCGTGACTACCTGCGGAAGTTCCGCAGGGAGCTGGCTCCGCTGGTGGAGTCGGGCGCGGTGGTCAAGCTCGGTCCGACCGACGACGTCCCGTCCGCGCTGACCGACATCGGTGTGATCATGTCCTCGTCGGTCCGTGAGGGCTGCCACGTGGGCCTGATGGAGGGCGCGGCGAGCGCGGCCGTCCCGGTGGCCCGTGACTGGCCGTTCTACGCGGGCAAGCCCAACAGCGCCCGCACCCTCTACCCGGAGGGCTGGGTCGTGGGCTCCACGGAGGAGGCCGCCCAGCGGATCCTCCAGGCCACGGCCACCGAGGAGACCTGGCTCGACGCGGGCAAGCTGGCCTCCGAGCACGCCCTGTCCACGTGGGACTGGCCGGTGGTGAGCAAGGCGTTCGACAAGCTCTTCCTCGGCGAGGAGCAGTAGGCACGAGGTGCATGAGGAAGGGCCCCCGGGACGGCGTCCCGGGGGCCCTTCCTCATGCCGTCGTGGCGCCGGCGGGCCCGGTCACGGGTGACGCAGCCGCCAGCCCGCCCACGCCGACTCCACCATCGCGCGCACACCGTGGCGCGCCGTCCAGCCCAGTTCCCCGCGGATCAGGTCGGCGGCGGCCACCACCCGCGCCGGGTCGCCCGGCCGGCGCTCGGTGACCTCCGGCTCGATGTCCTTCAGACCGGTGACGTCCTGGATGATGCCGACCATCTCGGTGACCGACACGCCCTCGCCCCGGCCGATGTTGAGGACCAGCGAGGCGCCCGGGTCGGCGGCGAGCCGGCGGGCAGCGGCGACATGGGCGGAGGCGATGTCCTCGACGTGGATGTAGTCGCGGATGCAGGTGCCGTCGGGTGTCGGGTAGTCGTCGCCGAAGATCCGGGGCGGCTCACCGGCGGTCAGCCGCTCGAACACCATCGGTACGAGGTTGAAGACGCCGTCGTCGCCCAGTTCGGGTGAGGCGGCGCCCGCGACGTTGAAGTACCGCAGCGAGGCGGTCGCCATCCCGTGCGTCCGGCCCGCCGCCGTCACCAGCCACTCGCCGGCCAGTTTGGTCTCGCCGTAGGGGTTGATCGGCGCGCACGGCGTCCGCTCGGTGACCAGGTCCACGTCGGGCATGCCGTAGACGGCGGCGGACGAGGAGAACAGGAACCGGGTGACGCCGGCCGCGGCGGCGGCCTCCAGGAGGGTCCGCAGGCCCTCGACGTTCTCCCGGTAGTAGTACAGCGGCTGGGCCACCGACTCGGCGACCTGCTTCTTGCCGGCGATGTGGACGATGCCGGTGACCGCGTGCTCCCGCAGGACGCGGTCGAGGGTGTCACGGTCGAGGACGGTGCCGACCTCCAGCGGGACACCGGCGGGCAGGCGCTCGGCGCGGCCCGTGCTCAGATCGTCCAGGACGACGATCCGCTCGCCGCCCTCGGCCATCGCCTTCACCACGTGGGAGCCGATGAAGCCGGCGCCACCAGTAATCAACCAGGTCATGGGAACCCTCTGCGAAGCTCTTGCGCGTCGGCCCCGCCCCGCGCGCTGCGGGGCAGGGCCTCGGTGCGGTGTGTACGGGATCAGCCGCCGATGACGACGCGGCGCACGCCCTGCCAGGCGGCCGGGTCGGTGGTGCGGCGACCGTCGACCAGCACGGTGACGTCCGGCAGGTCGGCCGGGGTCAGCGTGCGGTACTCGGCGTGGTCGGCCTGGAGGACGGCGGCGGTGACCTTCTCGCCCTGGTGGGGGGTGAGGCCGTGCGCGGCCAGCTCCTCGGCCGTGTACATCGGGTCGGAGACGAACGGCACCGCGCCACGGGCCTTGAGCGCCTCGACGGTGCCGAAGACGCCGGAGAAGGCGGTCTCCTTGACGCCGCCGCGGTAGGCGGCGCCCAGCACCAGGACGTTGACGCCGGTCAGGTCGCCGTAGGCGGCGGCCAGCAGGTCGACGGCGTACTCCGGCATCGCGGCGTTGGCCTCGCGGGCCGAGCGCACGACGGTCGCCTCCGGGTCGTTCCACAGGTACATCCGCGGGTAGATCGGGATGCAGTGGCCGCCGACGGCGATGCCCGGCTGGTGGATGTGGCTGTAGGGCTGGGAGTTGCAGGCCTCGATGACCTTCTTGACGTCGATGCCGTTCTTGTCGGCGAACCGGGCGAACTGGTTGGCCAACCCGATGTTGACGTCGCGGTAGGTGGTCTCGGCGAGCTTGGCCAGCTCGGACGCCTCGGCGGTGCCCAGGTCCCAGACGCCGTTGGGCTGCGGCAGGTCCTCACGGGCGTCGAAGTCCAGGACGGCCTCGTAGAACTCGACACCGCGCCGGGTGGACGCCTCGTCGATGCCGCCGACGAGCTTGGGGTAGCGGCGCAGGTCGGCGAAGACCCGGCCGGTGAGGACCCGCTCCGGGGAGAAGACCAGGTGGAAGTCCTCGCCCGGGGTCAGGCCGGAGCCCTCCTGGAGCATCGGCGCCCAGCGGGTGCGGGTGGTGCCCACCGGCAGGGTCGTCTCGTAGGAGACGAGGGTGCCCGGCTTGAGGCCCTTGGCGATCGCCTTGGTCGCCGAGTCCATCCAGCCGAAGTCGGGGGTGCCCTCGGCGTCCACGAACAGCGGGACGACGACCACGACGGCGTCGGACTGGGCGACGGCGGCGGCGGTGTCGGTCGTCGCGGACAGCAGCCCGGCGTCGACGGTCTGCTTGAGCAGCCGGTCCAGGTCGTGCTCACCGGGGAAGGGCTCGGTGCCGGCGTTGACCAGCTCGACGACCTTCTCGTTGACGTCGGCGCCGATGACCTTGTGGCCCTTGGCGGCGAACTGCACGGCGAGCGGCAGACCGATCTTGCCGAGCGCGACTACACAGATATTCATCGGGTCAGTTTCCTCTTCACACGGGACATCAGTTGGCGCAGTCGCTTGCCCACGCCGCGCGAGGGCTCCCAGAGCGGAGCCGTGGTGATCACCAGCCGACCCTTGGGGTTCGCGTTGGCGGAGATCCGGTACGGGATCCTCTCCCGCCAGCGACGGGCCAGAGGCAGCGGCAGACCGCGGGTCTGCACGGGGATCTCGTACGTCGAGCCTGCCACGTCGACATACACCCGGACGCCGAGCTTGGCGCTCTTGGGCTTGACCGGGACGTGAGCGCTCAGCAGCGTGGCCAGGCCGTCCTCGGTCGGCCGCCGGTCCAGCTCGCCCACGGGCGCGGGGAGCTGGTGGCCGGCCGGCAGTCTTCGTCCGCCCGGCTTGTCGGCGCTCCTGGGCATGGCCTTGGGGGCGAGCCGGAGCACGGCCGAGCCGGTGTCGCCGGCGACACCGACGCGCACCGCCAGGGCGACGGCCATGTCCTGGCCGTCCTGCCGCCACTCGGCCGAGACCAGGGAGGTGTTGTCGGCGAGCTTGGCCGGGACCGACTCGCCGATCACCTCGTAGACCCGGTCGGGCAGGCCGACGGCCGGGTCCCGGAAGCCGGGGTAGCGGACGAACGCCCGGCCGTCCTCCAGCAGGAGCGGCGGGGCACCGTGCGCGGCCTCGTCCTCGATGGCCCGCACGAGTTCGTCGACGGCGCCGCGCTGGGCCAGGCAGATCCGCACCCGCCGCTTGACGTCCATCGAGTCGCGCAGCGCCTCGGTGAAGTACTCGTCGGCCAGCTCGGCGATGCCCGCGCAGACCTCGGCCCGGGTGCGCCGGTCGAGCGAGGGGAAGTCGTCCTGGACGAGTTTGGCCAGCTCCCAGGTGAAGTGCCGCTCCAGTACGGCGTCCCGCCGGGGCCCGGCCTCGATGAGCGAGGCGGTGAACCGCATGATCCGCTCGGTGCAGCGCAGCCGGGACAGGTGGTTGGCCCGGTAGGTGATGTTGCTGGAGTCCCCGCGCTTCACCGCGTAGTAGTACGTGTAGTCCGCGAGGACCGAGATCTTCGCGGCCCGGACGCACGCCTCGATGGTGAACGGCTGGTCGGAGCCGACCGGCAGGTCCTCGGGGAAGCGGAGCTGGTACTTCTCCACCAGCTCGCGCCGGAACAGCTTGGTGTTGGCCAGCGTGAACGGCAGCGCGGAGTCGTACAGGGAGACGTCCGGGTCGCTCTTCTTGTAGAGCGCCTGGTGGACGTAACGGCCGTTGGTACCGACCATCTTGCCGACGACGACGTCGGAGCCGTGCTCGTCGGCGCAGGCGACCAGGCGCTCCAGGGCCTGCTCGCCCAAGTAGTCGTCGGAGCCTATGAAGTAGACATAACGACCAGTGGCCAGCTCCAGGGCCCGGTTGCTGGGAGCAGCCGGACCACCGGAGTTGGCCTGATGGATCACCTTGACGGTGTCCGGGTACTTCGCCGCGAAACGGTCCAGTTCCCGGCCGCTGTCGTCGGTCGAACCGTCGTCGACGGCCACGACCTCCAGCCGGTCAAGCCCGATGCTCTGCCCCACGAGCGAGTTCAGGCACTCGGTGAGGTAGGGCATCGTGTTGTACACGGCCACCACGACGGTGACATCGGGCGTGGTCAACTGGCTGCGTCCTCCGGAGTGAGCCGCACGGTGACACCGCGGTCGGCGGAGTCGATGACGGCCGCGGCCACCTCCACCGTACGCAGGCCCTGGCGCAGCGTGCAGATGTCCTGCGACTCGCCCAGGACGGCGTCACGGAACAGCTCGTGCTCGACCAGCAGCGGCTCGCGCTTGGGGATGGCGTAGCGGATCATGTCGCCCTCGGAGACACCGCGGAAGGCGCGCAGCGCCTCCCACTCGGTGGCCACGGCCGCGTTCGAGTAGAACGTGAGGTCGGCGGTGAGGGTGTCGGCGATGAAGCAGCCCTTCTCGCCGGTGACCGACGTGAAGCGTTCCTTCAGCGGGCTCAGCCAGTTCACGAGGTGGTTGACCATCGTGCCGTCGGAGAGCTGGCCGACGGCGGAGACCATGTCCTCGTGCGGGCGGCCGGACTTCGACACCGTGTGGGCGGCGATCGAGGTGTACTGCTGGCCGGTCACCCACCCGGTGAGGTCGATGTCGTGGGTGGCGAGGTCCTTGACCACGCCGACATCGGCGATGCGGTGCGGGAAGGGGCCCTGGCGCCGGGTGACGACCTGGAAGACCTCGCCCAGTTCGCCGGCCTCCAGCCGGGCGCGCAGGGACCGCAGCGCGGGGTTGCAGCGCTCGATGTGGCCGACGCCGGCGACCAGGCCGCGCGACTCGAAGGCCCGCACGAGCCGGCGGGCGCCCTCGACGGTGTCGGCGACGGGCTTCTCGATCAGCGCGTGCACACCGGCCTCGGCCAGCTTCAGGCCGACTTCCTCGTGCAGCGCGGTCGGGCAGGCCACCACCGCGTAGTCGACGCCGAGGGCGATGAGCTCCTCGACCGTCGACAGCACCGGGGCGCCCTGGGCCCAGCCGTTCTTGTCGCCCATGGGGTCGACGACGCCGACGAGCCGCACGCCGTCCAGGCCGGCCAGCACGCGGGCGTGGTGGCGCCCCATGGACCCGAGGCCGATGAGGCCGGCTCGCAGTACGGCGGCGGTCACAGGTTCTCCCCCAGCGCGTTGACGGCGGTCACGATGCGCTCCAGGTCGTCCTGGGTCAGCGAGGGGTGGACCGGCAGCGAGACGACCTCGGCGGCGGCCTTCTCCGTCTCGGGCAGGTCCCAGGTGCGGCCGGCCTTCTGGTCGGGCTCCCAGTACGGCTTGAGGCGGTGGATCGGGGTCGGGTAGTACACCGCGTTGCCGATGCCCGCCTCGGTGAGGCGGGCCATGGCGGCGTCACGGTCGCCCAGGACGCGCACCGTGTACTGGTGGTAGATGTGCCGGGCGCCCTCGGGGACCACCGGCGTGACCACGTTCGGCGCGCTGATGTTGGCGGTGAGGTAAGCGGCGTTGGCGATGCGCTGCTCGGTCCAGCCCGGGAGCTTGGCGAGCTGGACACGGCCGACGGCGGCGGAGACGTCCGTCATCCGCATGTTGGCGCCGACGATCTCGTTGGCGTACCGCTGCTCCATGCCCTGGTTGCGCAGCATGCGCAGGGTGCGGGCCAGCTCGGCGTCCGCGATGGAGATCATGCCGCCCTCGAGGGAGTGCATGTTCTTCGTCGGGTAGAAGCTGAACGTGCCGCCGGCGCCGAAGGCGCCGACCGGGGTGCCGTTCAGCGCGGCCGCGTGCGCCTGGCAGGCGTCCTCGACCACCGCGAGCTTGTGCTTGTCCGCGATGGCCATGATCTTGTCCATGGCGGCCGGGTGGCCGTACAGGTGGACCGGCATGATCGCGGCGGTGCGCGGGGTGATGGCGGCCTCGACGGCCGCCGGGTCCAGGCAGAAGCTGTCCGCCTCGATGTCGGCGAAGACGACGTCGGCGCCGACCAGGCGGACGGCGTTGGCCGACGCGGCGAAGGAGAACGAGGGAACGATCACCTCGTCGCCCGGGCCGATGTTCAGCGCCATCAGAAGGAGATGCAGCGCGGAGGTACCGGAGTTGACGGCGACGCAGTGCCTGCCGTCGACCAGCTCGGAGAATCCCTCCTCGAAGGCCGCCACTTCGGGGCCCTGTACGACGCGGCCCGTGCGCAGTACGCGTACGGCGGCTTCGATCTCGTCTTCACCGATGACCGGGCGGGCAGCGGGAATGGGCTGCTCGTTGACGCTCGGCATGGAGTCCTCCTTGAACACCGCAAGAGCTCTATGTGGCAGAGGTCTGGGGTGAGCGGACGTCTTCACGAGGCCGCGCGTACCCCTCCGGCGCGATGCCGACGCCCTACCGAGGATTGCTGGGACCAGTCTGTCCCGGAACCGGGGCGGTCACTGACCGTAGTGTCCGGGCGGGGGCCCGCCCACGGCAGCGACCGGCGTCACATTATCAGGAATTTCCTCGTCAATTTCTGGGCGGTTAACGGCTGGAGGCATCGGTTCCGAAACGAAATCCCGGGTTCCGCCCCGGAAAAGCCAGGGGCGGAACGCGAAACGTTCGGATCGCGCATACCCACTGTGCAACGGCGGAACCGCTGTTGGCGCGGGGTGCGGGGACCGGCGCCGGGCCGTCGGCGGGCGGGAGGCCCGCCGACGGCCCGGGTGCCGGTCCACCGCTCCCGGCGGTCAGTCCTCCGTGACGGCCGTCACGGTCGGCTGCGACTTCTCGGCCGCGGCGGTCTTCTTGGTGGTCGCCTTCTTGGCCGCCGCCTTGGTGGCCGTCTTGGCCGCCGTCTTGGTCGCCGTCTTGGCGGCCGTCTTCTTCGCCGTGGTCTTCTTCGCCGCGGTCTTCTTGACGGCCGTCTTCTTCGCCGCGGTCTTCTTCGCCGGGGCCTTCTTGGCGGTCTTGCGGACCGCCTTCTTGGCCGGAACCCCGGCCTCGTCGGCCGCCGGCTCCTCGGTGACGGCGGGCTGCTCGGCCCCGGTCTCCCCGGCGCTCGGCTCCTCGGCCTCCGGCCGGCCCGTGGCACTCACCACGACGACGGCGGCTTCCTCGGCGCCCGCGGGGGAACCGGCCGGGGCCGAGACCTTGCGGACCACCCGGCGACGCGTCTTCGGCGGGGCGGCCACGGGGGCCTCCTCGGCCGGGGCCGGCTGCTCGGGCTGCTCGGCCGGCTGCCCGGGGGCCGCCTGCTCCGGCTGGGCGGGGACGACCACGGAGACGGCCGGGGCCGGCTCGGCCGTCTTCGGCGAGCCCGCCGGAGCGGTCGCCTTGCGGGTGGCCCGGCGGCGGGTACGGCCCGGAGGGGCCGCCTCGGGCTCGGGGGCCGCCTGAACCGCCTCCGGTGCCTCCACCGGCTCGGGTGCCTGAACCGCCTCGGGTGCCCGGACCGGCTCTGCGGCCGCCTTGGCCTCGGGCCGCTCGGCCGGCTCGGCCGGCGCCTCGGCGGACGGAGCCTCGGCGTGCCTCGGCGTACCCGCCGGAGCGGTCGCCTTGCGGGAGGCCCGGCGGCGCGAACGGCCGCGGGACGCGGCCGCCTCGGCCTCCGCCACGCTGGAGTACAGCTCCTCGTCGGCGGCCATGGTGTCCGCCAGCGGCTCGGCGAGCGACACCGGGGCCGCGACCTCCGCCGCCAGCTCCGCCTCGGTCTCGACCTCGATCTCGTCCGCCTCGTCCGGGGTCGCCGGCGCGTCCACGTGCTCGTGGTCGGCCACCTGCTCCGAGCCGCCCCGGCCGCGCTTCTTGGCCCGCTTGCCGTTGCCGCCGCCACCGGCACCGGTCGGCTGCTCCATGTGCACGATCACGCCGCGCCCGTTGCAGTGGACGCAGGTCTCGGAGAACGACTCCAGCAGGCCCTGGCCGACCCGCTTGCGGGTCATCTGCACCAGGCCCAGCGAGGTCACCTCGGCGACCTGGTGCTTCGTACGGTCCCGGCCCAGGCACTCCAGCAGCCGCCGCAGCACCAGGTCGCGGTTGGACTCCAGCACCATGTCGATGAAGTCGATGACGACGATGCCACCGAGGTCGCGCAGCCGGAGCTGGCGCACGATCTCCTCGGCCGCCTCCAGGTTGTTCCTGGTGACGGTCTCCTCCAGGTTGCCGCCCTGACCGGTGAACTTGCCGGTGTTGACGTCGACCACGATCATCGCTTCGGTCTTGTCGATCACCAGCGAACCGCCGGACGGCAGCCAGACCTTGCGGTCCAGCGCCTTCATCAGCTGCTCGTCGATCCGGTACGTGGCGAAGACGTCGACCTCGGACGTCCAGCGCTGGAGGCGGTCCGCCAGGTCGGGCGCGACGTGCGACACGTACCCGTGGATGGTCTGCCACGCGTCGTCGCCGCTGACGATGACCTTCGAGAAGTCCTCGTTGAAGATGTCGCGGACGACCCGGACGGTCATGTCCGGCTCGCCGTAGAGAAGGGTCGGGGCGTTGCCGCTCTTGGCCTTCTTCTGGATCTCCTCCCACTGCTCCTGGAGCCGCTCGACGTCACGGCGCAGCTCGTCCTCGCTCGCGCCCTCGGCGGCGGTGCGCACGATGACGCCCGCGTCCTCGGGGACGATCTTCTTGAGGATGGTCTTCAGCCGGGCGCGTTCGGTGTCGGGCAGCTTGCGGCTGATACCGGTCATCGAGCCCTCGGGCACGTACACCAGGTAGCGGCCGGGCAGCGAGACCTGGCTGGTCAGCCGGGCGCCCTTGTGACCGATCGGGTCCTTCGTCACCTGGACCAGGACGGGCTGGCCGGACTTGAGGGCGGTCTCGATCCGGCGGGGGCCGTTGGCCATGCCCAGCGCCTCGAAGTTGACCTCACCGGCGTACAGCACGGCGTTGCGGCCCTTGCCGATGTCGACGAAGGCGGCCTCCATCGACGGCAGCACGTTCTGGACCTTGCCCAGGTAGACGTTGCCGACGTAGCTGGTGGCCTGCTCCTTGTTGACGTAGTGCTCGACGAGCACGTTGTCCTCGAGGACGCCGATCTGGGTGCGCTCGCCACTCTGGCGGACGACCATCACCCGCTCGACGGCCTCGCGCCGGGCCAGGAACTCGGCCTCGGTGATGATCGGCACCCGGCGGCGGCCCTGCTCGCGGCCCTCGCGGCGGCGCTGCTTCTTCGCCTCCAGACGGGTCGAGCCCTTGATGGACTGCACCTCGTCGGACGGCTCGGCCTTCTCCCGCGCGGGGCGCGGCTCGCGGACCTTGACGACGGTACGGACGCCGTCCTCCTCGCCCGCCTCGGACTCGGCGCCCGAGGCGTCACCGCTGCGACGGCGGCGACGGCGACGGCGACGGGAACTCCTGGTCCCGGCGGCGGAGGGAGTGCCGGCCTCGTGCTCCTCGGCCTCCTCCTCGCCCTCGTCCTCGTCCTCGTCGTGCGTGTCGGCCTCGTCCTCGGCCTCGGCCTGGGTGGTCTCCTCGGTCTCGTCCGCCTCGGCGGACTCCCCACGGCGGCGACGGCGGCCACCGCGGCGGCGGCGGCGCGACGGGCGGTCCTCGAACTCGTCGCTCTCCTCGCCCTCGGCGGCCTGCTCGGGCTCCTGCTCCGCCTCGGCGGGCTCGGGCTCGGGCTCGGCGGTCACCTCTTCGATCGCGGCGGCCGGCTCGGTGTGCTCCACCGGCTCGGCGGCCTCGCCACGGCGGCGCCGACGGCGACGGCCACCGGTCTCCGGACGCTCGGCCGCCTCGGCACGCTCGGCGCGCTCCGGTCGCTCGGCGCGCTGGACCGGCTCGGTGACCTCGTCCTCGGCCGGCTCGGCGGCCGCGGCGGCAGCCGCGGCGGCGGCGGTCTCGGGCGTCTGGAACATCGGCTCGGTGAAGACCGGGGCCTGGAAGACGGCGACCGCGGGCCGCGCGGCGCGGCGGCCGCGCGACTGCTGGGGCTTCTGCGACGGCTCGGCGGTGAACTCGGGCGCGGCACTCCGGCGCCGGCCACGGCCACGGGAGGCGGCCTGCTCGGCGGCGGCGTCCTGGGCGGTGATCTGCGCGACGGTGTCGGAGGGCAGGCTCTCGCCCGCCTCGGCCTGGCCGCCGGTCTCCTCCTCCCGCGTCTGCGGGGCGCCGGCGGGCGCGCTGGCCCTCCGGGTGGCCCGGCGGCGGCTGCGGGCCGGGGCGGCCTCGGCAGGAGCCTCCTCGGCGGCGGGCGCGGCCTCCTCGACGGCAGGCGCCGGAGCCTCCACCACCGGCGCAGTCTCCTCAGCGGCCTGCGGCGCACCGGTCGGAGCCGTCGCCTTCCGGGTCGCCCGACGACGCGCACGGGCCGGAGCGGCCTCGGCAGGAGCCTCCTCGACGGCGGGCGCGGCCTCCTCGACGGCAGGCGCCGGAGCCTCCACCACCGGCGCAGTCTCCTCAGCGGCCCGCGGCGCACCGGCCGGAGCCGTCGCCTTCCGGGTCGCCCGACGACGCGCACGGGCCGGAGCGGCCTCGGCAGGAGCCTCCTCGACGGCGGGCGCGGCCTCCTCGACGGCAGGCGCCGGAGCCTCCACCACCAGCGCAGTCTCCTCAGCGGCCCGCGGGGCACCGGCCGGAGCCGTCGCCTTCCGGGTCGCCCGACGACGCGCACGGGCCGGAGCGGCCTCGGCAGGAGCCTCCTCGACGGCGGGCGCGGCCTCCTCGGCCACCGGCGCCGGAGCCTCCACCACCGGCGCAGTCTCCTCAGCGGCCTGCGGCGCACCGGCCGGAGCCGTCGCCTTCCGGGTCGCCCGACGACGCGTACGAGCCGGAGCGGCCTCGGGGGCCTCCGCAGCGGCGGCCTCGACGACCGGTGCCGGCGCGGCGGTCTCCACGACCTCATCGACTGGATTGGGCGCACCGGCCGGGGCCGTCGCCTTCCGGGTGGCGCGGCGGCGCGGGCGCGCCGGGGCGGCCTCCTCGGCGGCCGGAGCCTGAGCGGCTTCGCCGGCCTGCGCGGCGGGGGTGGCCGGAGCCGCCGGTGCCGCGGTCACCTCGGCGGTGCCGGTCGCGCCGGGCGGGCCCGCGGGGCGCGACGCGGCACGGCGACGGCGGCGCGGCGGCAGGCTGCCGCTCGGCGAGTTGTTCTCTTCGTTGTTGCCGGCGGTGGCGCCGGTCTCAGTGGACTCGAGCATGCGGGCGGTTCTCCCGTCACGCTCCCGGGCGCCGCGCCTGGTTCCGGTCCGGCCGCGGCAACACGCGATGCGCGATGGCCGCCGTCCGGGGCGCGGGCGCCGCACGGGAGCTGTTATGTCTGGCTCGCCGGTTCCCTACGCGGTGTACGTACGGCCTGGCGAAAGTCTGTTGTGTCTGTACGCGGCCCGGCCCAGGTGGCTCCCGAGTCCCAGGGCTGCGCTACGACGACTGCCCCTACGCGGAGACTGCCCCGCCTCCGGCAATGGGAGTCGCCGTCGCAGAGGTGAGTCCGGCGGCCTTGGGTGGGGCGGCCGTGACTGCCTCGCGGTCGGGCGCGAGCGGGTCGGTCACCGTGCCGGACTCCTCGTCGAAGAGCCCCTGCGCCAGCCTGGTCACCGCTGCGGGGACCGGCGGCGCCAGGTCGGCCACAGCTCGGAGACCGGACAGGACGTCGTCGGGTCGTACGGCGGGTGTCACGTGCCGAACAACCAGCCGCAGTATCGCACAGGGGGCGTCCCCCGGCCTATCGGCCGGGCCAGGAACGGCTTCGAGACCGGCCACGGCACCCCGCGCGTCGAAGCTGCGCACGCCGTTCTTCGTCTTGCGCCGGACCTCGACGGCCTCGGCGGCGAGGAAGGCGGCGACGGCGTGCTGGGCGTCCGCGACCGCGACACCGTCGAGCCTCAGCTCCCACACGGACGCGGTGAGCCGGTCGGCGAGGCCGGACGTTCTGGCCTCGACCGCGTCGGTCACGTCGAGACCGGCCGGCAACGACTCGTCGAGCAGTGCGCGGAGCCCGTCCGGGTCGCGCCGTTCGGTGAGGGCGATCTCCAGGTACTCCGCCTCGGAGCCCGTCCCGGTCGGGGCGGCGTTGGCGTAGGACACTTTCGGGTGCGGCGTGAAGCCGGCCGAGTACGCCATGGGCACCTCGGCGCGGCGCAGCGCGCGCTCGAACGCACGCTGGAAGTCGCGGTGGCTGGTGAACCGGAGGCGGCCGCGCTTGGTGTAGCGCAGTCTGATGCGCTGCACCGCCGGTGCGGGCGGCGGGCCTTCGGGCTGTCGCTTGCCCAGTGGTTCTTCTCCTCGGTGCGGGGCGGACGCGGGTGGCGCTCCGCCCACGAGCTGCGTGGCCCCCGGGGGGCCCGCCCGGCTCACCCCCGCGTTCGCGGGGAGATCTCGGGTGCGGGCGCCGCGCCAGGAGCGGTCGTCGTACTACCCAGAGTACGCGCCGGACCGGATACCCGTTCTCCGGGCCGCGACACCCGGGGCGCCCGGCCGGCTCCCCCGGCCCTCGCCGGACACGGCACGACGGCCCGGCGCGGGGGGTTCCCCGGGCCGGGCCGTCGTACGGATGGTGCGGCGACTACTTGACGACGGTCAGCGGCAGCAGCTTCTTGCCGGTGGGGCCGATCTGGATGTGCGTGTCCATCTGCGGGCACACACCGCAGTCGAAGCACGGGGTCCAGCGGCAGTCCTCGACCTCGGTCTCGTCCAGCGCGTCCTGCCAGTCCTCCCAGAGCCAGTCCTTGTCCAGACCGGAGTCCAGGTGGTCCCAGGGCAGGACCTCCTCGTAGGTGCGCTCGCGCGTGGTGTACCAGTCGACGTCCACGCCGTACTCCGGGAGCGTCTTCTCCGCGCAGGTCATCCAGCGGTCGTAGCTGAAGTGCTCGCGCCAGCCGTCGAACCGGCCGCCGTCCTCGTAGACCGCGCGGATGACCGCGCCGACCCGGCGGTCACCGCGCGAGAGCAGGCCCTCGACGATGCCGGGCTTGCCGTCGTGGTAGCGGAAGCCGATCGAGCGGCCGTACTTCTTGTCGCCGCGGATCTTGTCGCGGAGCTTCTCCAGGCGGGCGTCCGTCTCCTCGGCGCCGAGCTGCGGGGCCCACTGGAAGGGGGTGTGCGGCTTGGGCACGAAACCGCCGATGGAGACGGTGCAGCGGATGTCGTTGGAGCCGGAGACCTCGCGGCCCTTCTGGATGACGTTCATCGCCATGTCGGCGATCTGGAGCACGTCCTCGTCGGTCTCGGTGGGCAGACCGCACATGAAGTACAGCTTCACCTGGCGCCAGCCGTTGCCGTAGGCCGTGGCGACCGTACGGATCAGGTCCTCCTCGGAGACCATCTTGTTGATGACCTTGCGCATGCGCTCGGAGCCGCCCTCGGGGGCGAAGGTGAGGCCGGACCGGCGGCCGTTCCTGGTCAGCTCGTTGGCCAGGTCGACGTTGAACGCGTCGACCCGGGTGGACGGGAGGGACAAACCGATCTTGTCCTCCTCGTACCGGTCGGCGAGGCCCTTGGCGATGTCGCCGATCTCGCTGTGGTCCGCGGAGGAGAGCGACAGCAGGCCGACCTCCTCGAAGCCGGTCGCCTTGAGACCCTTCTCGACCATGTCGCCGATGCCGGTGATGCTTCGCTCCCGCACGGGGCGCGTGATCATGCCGGCCTGGCAGAAACGGCAGCCGCGGGTGCAGCCGCGGAAGATCTCGACGCTCATCCGCTCGTGCACGGTCTCGGCGAGCGGGACGAGCGGCTGCTTGGGGTAGGGCCACTCGTCGAGGTCCATGACGGTGTGCTTGGACACCCGCCACGGGACGCCGGACCTGTTGGGCACGACGCGGCCGATGCGGCCGTCGGGCAGGTACTCGACGTCGTAGAACGCCGGGATGTAGACGGAGCCGGTCCTGGCGAGGCGGAAGAGGACCTCCTCGCGGCCGCCGGGCCGGCCCTCCGCCTTCCAGGCGCGGATGATCTCGGTCATGTCGAGCACGGCCTGCTCGCCGTCACCGATGATCGCGGCGTCGATGAAGTCGGCGATCGGCTCGGGGTTGAAGGCCGCGTGGCCGCCCGCGAGGACGATCGGGTCGTCGAGCGTGCGGTCCTTGGACTCCAGCGGGATGCCGGCCAGGTCGAGCGCCGTGAGCATGTTGGTGTAGCCGAGCTCGGTGGAGAAGCTGAGCCCGAACACGTCGAACGCCTTGACCGGCCGGTGGCTGTCCACGGTGAACTGCGGCACGCCGTGTTCGCGCATCAGCTCCTCGAGGTCGGGCCAGACGCTGTAGGTGCGCTCGGCGAGCACGCCCGCGCGCTCGTTCAGTACCTCGTAGAGGATCATGACGCCCTGGTTGGGCAGCCCGACCTCGTAGGCGTCCGGGTACATGAGCGCCCAGCGGACGTCGCACTCGTCCCAGGGCTTGACGGTGGAGTTCAGCTCACCGCCGACGTACTGGATGGGCTTCTGCACATGCGGGAGCAGAGCTTCGAGCTGTGGGAAGACCGACTCGGACATCTCGAACCTTCGTGGCTGGCAGGGGGGCGACTCTCTAGCGTACCCCGGTGCCCATCCCCTCAGAGCCGACCGCCCTTTCCGTCGGAGACCTTCGCCCAGACCCCCGGCAGCTCCCGTTCCAGCTGGGCCGCCTCGGCGCGCTCCTGGCCGTGGAGCAGGCCCCAGGTGAACGCCGTCTCGCCGGACGCGTGGGCCTGGATCGCCAGCTTCCGCAGCACGTCGCGGGCGACGACGCTGTCCTGGTGGTCGCCCAGGAGCTGCTGGACGGCCTTCACCCTCTTGCCGAAGCGCTTGGCGGGCTTGCCCAGGGCGGGGCGGGCGGCCTCGGCGGCGTACCGGACGCGTTTGGCGGCCTTGCGGGCCGCGTGCAGGGCGAGGTCGCGCTCGTGGCCGGCGGGCAGGGCGAGGGCGCGGTCGACACGGGTGGCGAGCCGGTCGTGGTCCTTGAGGATCGCCCTGGGCAGCACGTCGCCGGGGGCTTCGGCGGCGGCCGGGCGCAGCGGCGGGTCGGCCAGCAGGGCCTCCAGCGCGTCCAGCAGGGCCAGGTAGCGGTCGCTGTCCAGGACGGCCAGGGTGCGCTCGCGCGCTCCGGCGCGGCCGGCGGCGGACCAGGCCACGAGCCGGGCCGACACCGGCCCGAGCAGGAGCGTGTCGGGCAGGTCGTCGACGCGGGCGCGCAGCCGAGCGGCCAGGACCTCCTGGTCGCGGGCGGTGCCCAGCTCCGCGGCGAGCCACTTGAGCTCCTCGGCGACGGGGGCGGTGGCGGACCGGTCGAGGACCTTGCGGTACGTGCGGAAGGCACTGCGCATCCGGCGGGTGGCCACCCGCATCCGGTGCACGGAGTCCGGCAGGTCGCGCCGTACGGCGGCGTCCTGTTCGAGCAGTTGGTCGGCCTGTTCGCGCAGGTAGCGCAGGAGGTGTCCGCCGGCGGTCCGGTCGGCCTCGGGGCGCGGCGGCGGGGCGGTGCCGGTCTCGGCGAGCGCCCTGGCGAGCTTGGAGGGCGTGCGGGAGGGCCGCAGTCCCGCCTTGCGCAGCCGTTTGCCCACGGCGTCGAGGAAGGCGGGGTCGCCGTCGTCGGCGAGCTCCGCCTCCACCTCGGTCCAGGCGGCGGCACGGCCGCCCTCGGTGAGGCGTTCGGCGTGGACGGTGTCGGTGCTGACCTCGGCCAGCAGGGTGCCGCGGGCGTCGACCAGGTGCCGCACGTCGCGCGAGGAGCGCAGCCGCACGAGTGGCAGGAGCTCCGCGCCCCGGGTCCTGGCGCGCACCAGCGCGGCCAGGCCGGCCGGGACGTCGTCGGAGAGCGGGGCGTGGATCTCGTCGCGGGTGCCGGGGGCGACGGGCAGTTTGAGGTGCCAGCCGGCGTCGGCGCCGCCGGTGCGCCGGCGCAGGGTGACGCCGGCGGCCGCCAGGCGCAGGTCGGCGGTGTCGTAGTAGACGGCGTCCAGGTCGGTGACGCCCCTGTCGTGGACCGCCGAGACCCCCCGCACCCTCGTCAGGTCCGGGAGCCGGCTGTCGGGGGTGGCTTCGTACTTCCGCTCGACCTCGCGCTTCGTGTCCGCCGTCATGAGGGATCAGGTGCCCGCGAGACCAGGGGTCCATGCCGGTTATGCCGCTATGGGGCGCTGGACCCGGATGGACTGGAGCAGGCCGATGGCCACCCAGACGGCGAACATGGATGAGCCGCCGTACGACACGAAGGGCAGCGGCAGGCCGGCGACGGGCATGATGCCGAGCGTCATGCCGACGTTCTCGAAGGACTGGAAGGCGAACCAGGCGATGATGCCGGCGGCGACGATCGTGCCGTACAGCTCGCTGGTCTCGCGGGCGATGCGGCAGGCCCGCCAGAGCACCACGCCGAGCAGCGCCAGTATCAGGCCGGCGCCGACGAAGCCCAGCTCCTCGCCGGCGACGGTGAAGATGAAGTCGGTCTGCTGTTCGGGGACGAACTGGCCGGTGGTCTGGTGGCCGTTGAACAGCCCGGCGCCGTAGAGGCCGCCGGAGCCGATGGCGATGCGGGCCTGGTTGGTGTTGTAGCCGACGCCGGCCGGGTCGAGTTCCGGATTGGCGAACGCGGCGAACCGGTTGATCTGGTACTCGTCCAGGACGCCGAGCGCGGCGACCAGGACGGCTCCGACGACGCCGGCCCCGATCAGGCCGAAGATCCACCGGTTGGAGGCGCCGGAGGCGAGCAGCACGCCGAGCACGATGACCACCATGACCATCACCGAGCCGAGGTCCGGCATCAGCATGACGATCGCCATGGGCAGGACGGCCACGCCCAGGGACTTGGCGACGGTGCGGTGGTCGGGGTGGAGCAGGTCGCCGGCGTCGACCCGGGCGGCGAGGATCATCGCCATGCCCAGAATGATCGTGATCTTGACGAATTCGGAGGGCTGGAGCGAGAAGCCGCCGCCGATCACGATCCACGCGTGCGCGCCGTTGATGGTCGCGCCGAGCGGGGTGAGCACGAGCAGGACCAGGATCACCGAGATGCCGTAGAGGACCGGGACGGCGCCCCTGAGCGTGCGGTGACCCAGCCAGATGGTGCCGACCATCAGGGTGAGGCCGATGCCGGTGTTGAGGACGTGACGGAAGAGGAAGTAGTACGGGTCGCCGTGGTTGAGCTCGGTGCGGTTGCGGGTGGCCGACCACACCAGCAGCGAGCCGATGAAGGACAGCGCGATCGCCGAGAACAGCAGCGGCCAGTCGAGTCTGCGCGCCATGGCGTCGCGGGCGGTCAGCCTGGCCCAGGCACCGCGCTCGGGGGCGTACCGCGAGACGGAGAAGCTGTTGGTTCCTGCCATGGTCGGTTCAGTCCCTCCAGACGGGAGGCGGACCCGCGAGCGGCTCCTGGCCGCCAGGCCGCTCGGCGGCGTCCACCTTCTGCGCCTCGGGGTCGTACGGCTTGATCTCCGGCGCTTCGATGGAACCGTCCGGCTGGATCCTCGGCAGTGTCGCCTGCGGCTTGGGCAGCAGGGCGCGCTCGAGGTCCTGGTCGCCGTTGTCGTCGAGGCCGTAGATGGCGTCGTAGATGTTGCGCACGGCCGGACCGGAGGCGCCGGAGCCCGTACCGCCCTGGGAGATCGTCATGACGATGGTGAAGTCGTCGGTGTAGGTCGCGAACCACGAGGTGGTCTGCTTGCCGTAGACCTGGGCGGTGCCGGTCTTGGCCCGCATCGGGATCTTGTCCTGGGGCCAGTTGTCGAACCGCCAGGCGGCGGTGCCGCCGGGCTCGACGACGGAGCGCAGGCCCTTGTCGAGGTCGCTGATGGTCTCGGCGTCGACCGGCAGCCTGCCGTGGGGCCTGGGCTCGATCTCCTCGATCCGCTTGCCGTCGGGGCTGATCACGGCCTTGCCGACGATGGGCTTGTAGAGGGTGCCGCCGTTGCTGATGGCCGCGTAGGCGGCGGCCATCTGGATGGGGGTGACGAGGACGTCGCCCTGGCCGATGGCGTAGTTGATGCTGTCGAAGGCCTTGAGCTGGTTGCCTTCGAGGCAGCTCTCGTAGGCGATCTGCTCCACGTAGGAGCCGCCCTTCTTGCCCTGCTTGCACCAGGCGTCCTTGTTGGCCTGCCAGAACGCCTGCTTCCACTGGCGGTCGGGGATGCGGCCCTTGACCTCGTTGGGCAGGTCGATGCCGGTCTCGGAGCCGAGTCCGAAGTCGTGGGCGGTCCGGTAGAACCAGTCGTGGGCGCCCTTCTTCGGCTTTATGCCGCCGTCGCGCTGCCACTCCTTGTGCCCGAGGGCGTAGAAGACGGTGTTGCAGGAGAACTTGAGGGCGTCGCCGAGGGAGATCGGGCCGTGCCCCTTGGACTCGAAGTTCGCGAAGCTCCGGCTGCCGAGGCTGTAGGAGCTGCTGCAGTTGTAGCGGCCGTCGAAGGGGTAGCCGGCCCGCACGGCCGCGCTCGCCGACACCACCTTGAAGATGGAGCCGGCCGGGGCCTGGCCCTGGATGGCCCGGTTGAGCAGCGGGTAGTTGGAGTTCTTTCCGGTGAGCCTGGCGTACTCCTTGGCGGAGATGCCGCCGACCCAGGCGTTGGGGTCGTAGTCGGGCTGGGAGGCCATCGCGACCACCCGGCCGGTCTTGGACTCCATCACGACGACGGCGCCCGAATCGGCCTCGTACTTGCGGCCGGTGATCTTGTCGGTCTCCTGCCGGACGGTCTTCATCGCCTGGTGGAGCTCGTACTCGGCGACGGCCTGGACCCGGGCGTCGATGCTCGTGACGACGCTGGAGCCGGGCCGGCCGGGGTCGCTCTCCGCCTCGCCGAGGACCCGGCCGAGGTTGTCGACCTCGTACCGGGTGACGCCGGCCTTGCCGCGCAGCGCCTTGTCGTAGGTGCGCTCCAGGCCTGAGCGGCCGACCTGGTCGGAGCGGAGGAACGGCGAGTCGGTGTCCTTGGCCTTCTCGATCTCCTCGTCGGTGACGGGTGAGAGGTAGCCGAGGACCTGCGAGGTCCTGGCCCGGCCGGGCGCGGGGTAGCGGCGCACGGCGGTGGGTTCGGCGGTGATGCCGGGGAAGTCCTCGGCGCGCTCGCGGATCTGCAGGGCCTGCTGGGTGGTGGCCTCCGCGGTGACCGGGATCGGCTGGAAGGGGGAGCCGTTCCAGCAGGGCTGCGGGGTCTTGGAGTCGCAGAGGCGGACCTTGTCCATGACCTCCTTGGGCTTCATGCCCAGGACGCCGGCGAGCCGGGTCAGGACGCCCTTGCCGTCGTCCTTCATCTTCAGCAGCTCGGTGCGGGAGGCGGAGACGACCAGGCGGGTCTCGTTGTCGGCGAGGGGGACGCCCCGGGCGTCGAGGATGGAGCCGCGTACGGCGGGCTGGACGACCTGCTGGACGTGGTTGCTCCTGGCCTCCTCGGTGTACTCGTCGCCGTTGCGGACCTGGAGGTACCACAGGCGGCCGAAGAGGGTGAGCAGCAGGGAGAAGACGAGGACCTGGATGACGACCAGGCGGATCTGCACCCGCGGGGTGCGGCCGGTCTCGGGGATGTTGCTCACGATGTCCCTCCGGCGTGCGTGGGCAGCCTCACAGCCGCTTGACCCCCTTGATCCGTCCGGCTCGCGCCGCCCGGTTGCGGGCGGCCTTGACGCGCAGTCCGCCGCGCTGGTCACCGATCCGCAGCCCGGTGCCGTTGGCCATGAAGCCGGTCGAGACGTCGGTGGCGGTGCCGGTGGACTCGGAGAGCGGGTCGTTGTCGGCGCGTCTGGCCAGCGCCATGATCAGCGGCACGGTGAACGGCGCCAGCAGCAGGTCGTACAGCACGGCGGTGAAGAGCAGGGAGACCAGGCCGACATGGCGGGCGGCGGTGTCCCCGACGAGGGCGCCGACGCCCGCGTACAGCAGGGTGGAGCCGATGGCGGCGCCGACCACCATGGCCATGGGGCCGGTGGCGGACCGCAGCGGGCCGGTCTCCGGTTTGGCCAGGCCGACCAGGTAGCCGATGAGGCAGAGCACCAGGGCGTAGCGGCCGGCGGCGTGGTCGGCCGGCGGGGCGAGGTCGGCCAGCAGTCCGGCGCCGAAGCCGACGAGGGCGCCGCTGACGTGTCCGTACACCAGGGCGAGGCTGACCACGACGAGCAGCAGCAGGTCGGGGACGGCGCCGGGGAGCTGGAGGCGGGCCAGGACGGAGACCTGGACGACCAGGGCGACGACGACGAGGGTGGCGGAGAGCAGAATCCTGTTGAAGCGCATCGGCACTTACTCCTCGTCCTGCTCTTCGGGCCGGCCGGCGACGCCGCCGTCGGCGTCGGCCCGGCCCTCCGGCGCGCCGCTCGGGGACGGGGTCACGGTGACCGTCACGGTCGGCGCGGGCCGGGGCCTGGGCGGCAGGACCATGTCGCGCGGGTCGGTGCGCGGGGCCTGTACGACGACGCCGACGACGTCCAGCTTGGTGAACCCGGCGTACGGGCGTACCGAGACGGTACGGGTCAGGTCGCCGCCGGACGGGTCGACGCGGACGACCTCGCCGACCGGGACGCCGGGGACGAACGGCTTGTCGGCCTGCGACCCGAAGGTGACCAGCCGGTCGCCGGGCTTGACCTTGGCCTTGCCGTTGAGCAGTTGCACGGAGAGGGGGCGGTCGCCCTGGCCGGTGGCGAAACCGAGCTCGTTCGTCTTCTCCATCCGGGTGCCGACGGTGAAGTCCGGGTCGTTGGCGAGCAGGACGGTCGCGGTGCCGGGTCCGACGGTGGTGACCCGGCCGACGAGGCCGTCGCCGTTGAGCACGGTCATGTCGCGCCGGATGCCGTCGTCGGAGCCCGCGTCGATGGTCACGGTCCAGGAGAAGCCCTGCGCGGCTCCTATGGCGATGACCTCGGCGGCCTTGATGCCGTACTGGCCGGCGCCGGCCTTCCTGAGCATGCTGTCGAGCTCGCGTACGCGGCTGCGGTTGCGGTCGTCGCTGCCCAGCCTGACCTTCAGCGCCGCGTTCTCCCGCTCCAGCTCGGCGATGCGGTCGTGACGCTCGCCGGAGTCCCGTACGGCTCCGATGGCGTTGCCGATCGGGTCGACCGCGGACGCGACACCGTTCTCGACGGGGCCGAAGACGCCGGCGGCGGCCCGGCGGGCACCGTCCACCGGTGACGCCTCGCCGCCGCGAATGTCCACGGTGATCAGCGCGAACGCGACCGCGATCAGCAGCACCAGGAGCAGTCGGCTCTCTCGTGTGTCCCTCACGTGGGGCGGCCGTACCTTCCTCGTAGGAATGTTTGTGCCGTTATACCAACGATCAGCCGTACGGGTATGGCAGCACCCGTACGGCTGACCTCGAAGCTTCCGTCACCTGCGCGGCTGGGCGTCCAGCACCTGCTGGAGCGCCTCGAACTCCTCGACGCACTTGCCGGATCCGAGCGCCACCGAGTCCAGCGGGTCCTCGGCGATGTGGATGGGCATCCCGGTCTCCCGGCGCAGCCGCTCGTCCAGGCCGCGCAGCAGGGCGCCACCGCCGGTGAGGACGATGCCGCGGTCCATCACGTCGCCGGAGAGCTCCGGCGGGCACTTGTCGAGGGTGGTCTTGACCGCGTCGACGATCGCGTTGACCGGCTCCTCGATGGCCTTGCGGACCTCGGCGGCGGAGATGACCACGGTCTTGGGCAACCCGGAGACCAGGTCGCGGCCGCGGATCTCGGTGTGCTCGTCGGTGTCCAGGTCGTACGCAGAACCGATGGTGATCTTGATCTGCTCGGCGGTGCGCTCACCGAGGAGGAGGCTGTACTCCTTCTTGACGTGCTGGATGATCGCGTTGTCCAGCTCGTCGCCGGCGACCCGGATGGACTGCGCCGTGACGATTCCGCCGAGCGAGATGACGGCGACCTCGGTGGTGCCGCCACCGATGTCCACGACCATGTTGCCGGTGGCCTCATGGACCGGCAGGCCGGAACCGATGGCCGCGGCCATGGGTTCCTCGATGATGTGCACCTGGCGCGCACCGGCCTGGGTGGACGCCTCGATCACGGCGCGGCGCTCGACGCCGGTGATGCCGGAGGGCACACAGACGACGACCCGGGGACGGGCCAGGTAACGGCGCTTGTGGATCTTGAGGATGAAATAGCGGAGCATCCGCTCGGTGATCTCGAAGTCGGCGATCACCCCGTCCTTGAGCGGCCGTACGGCGACGATGTTGCCAGGAGTCCGGCCGATCATCTTCTTCGCTTCGGCACCGACCGCCAGGATGCCGCCGGTGTTGGTGTTGATGGCGACGACGGACGGCTCGTTGAGGACGATGCCGCGACCCCTGACGTACACCAGCGTGTTGGCGGTCCCGAGGTCGACAGCCATGTCACGGCCGATGAACGACATTGAGTTCCCCTTGTTTCCCATGAGGATGCGTCGGGCCTTCCCAATTAGAGCGTTGACGGCTTCTCAGGTAGGCGAGGCGGGTGGTGTGGCGCGGAGATTCCCATCGTAGTGCCGCCTGCGCGGACACGGCGCGGTGGTGTGCCTCTGTACAGGTGACGAGGTGTCGGGGCGATGCGTTCCCGACCCCCCTCGTCATATACCGAAGGGCGACCGAAATTCCATCGGTCGCCCCAGGTCATGAGCGCTGTTCGGCTGACCGCGGATCAGGAGACGCCCGGGAAGAAGATCTTCAGTTCCCGAATGGCGGACTCCTCGGAGTCCGAGGCGTGAATCAGGTTCTCCCGGACGATGGTGCCGTAGTCGCCACGGATGGAGCCGGGCGCGGCGGCGATCGGGTCGGTCGGCCCGGCGAGCTGCCGGACGCCCTCGATGACCCGCTCGCCCTCGACGACCAGGGCGACGACCGGCCCGGAGGACATGAAGGCGACCAGCGGCTCGTAGAAGGGCTTGCCCTTGTGCTCGCCGTAGTGCTGCTCCAGCGTCTCCTGGTCCAGCTCGCGCAGCTCCAGCGCGGTGATGCTCCAGCCGGCCTTGCGCTCGATGCGGCCGATGATCTCGCCGATCAGGCCGCGGCGTACCGCGTCCGGCTTGAGAAGGACGAGCGTGCGCTGGGTCATGGTGTTACGGCTCCTTGCAGGCATACGTGTGCGGTGAGGTGAGGCTACAGGGGCGTCCCGGGGCGGCGGCACCCGGACCGCGCGGGAGGACCGGCCGGGCGTCGACCGGCGGGCACGGGGCGCCGGGCCGGAGCGCGGCCGGACGGGGTGGGGCGCCGGAAACCGGTGGCGCGCGGGGGCACGTCCGGCGGCGGAGGGCCGGCGAGGGCCCGGCGAGGAGGCGGGACCGGCGTGTCGCCGTCCCGGCGACGGGGACGGCGCGCCTCCTCGGGCCGTCCGGTGGCCGGGCGGCGCGGGGAGGTACGGGCGCAGGGCGTACGGGCGGAGGGCGTACGGCCGAGGGCTTCGGCGGAGGTGGCCGGGCGGGGACCGCCGGGCGTGGCGTACCGCCCGGCGCGCCCCGGCGCGAGCCGTGAGGCCGCGCGCGCCGACCGAGCGGCCCGCGCGCGGTGATCGGCGCGGGTGATCGGCGCGCGGCGTGCCGGAAGGGGTTCCGCTACCTCGGCTGGGGCTCGGCCGCGTCCTGCGCGGCCCACTTGGCCTTGGCCTCGTCGATCTTGCGGCCGAAGTGGACGGACGCCCACCACAGGCCCGCGAAGGCAGCGCCGAGGAAGAACATCGACGGGACCACGAAGCCGCTCAGGATCAGCGCGATCTGCAGCGCCCAGCCGAGCTGTATCCCGCCCGGACGGGTGATCATGCCGCACAGCAGGACGGACAGCGCCATGGCGACACCGCACACCGTCCAGACGGTGCCCATCGACAGGCTGTCGTCCTTCATGGCGACGAGCCCGGCGAAGCCGATCACGAAGAACTCGCCGATCAGTGTGGACGCGCAGAGCGTACGCATCGCGCTACCTAACCCTTCCCCAGCAGCAGCCGGGCCTCGCCGACCGTGATCACGGAACCGGTCACCAGGACGCCCGCCCCGGAGTACTCGCCCTCTTCCTCCGCGAGGGTGATCGCCGCCTCCAGCGCGTCGTCCAGGCGCGGCTCGACCACCACCCGCTCGTCGCCGAACACCTCGACCGCGACCGCGGCCAGCGCGTCGACGTCCATCGCGCGGTGGCTGGAGTTCTGGGTGACGACGACGTCCATGAAGATCGGCTCGAACGCCTCCAGCAGGCCCCGGACGTCCTTGTCGCCGCTGGCGCCGACCACGCCGATGAGCCGGGAGAAGCCGAACGCCTCGGTGATGCCCTCGGCCGCGGCCCGGGCCCCGGCCGGGTTGTGCGCGGCGTCCAGGACGACGGTGGGGCTGCGGCGGACCACTTCCAGCCGGCCCGGCGACGCCACCGACGCGAACGCCTTGCGGATGGTGTCCATGTCGAGCGTCCTGGCCCGCTGCGCGCCGATCCCGAAGAACGCCTCGACCGCGGCGAGCGCCACCGCCGCGTTGTGGGCCTGGTGGGCGCCGTGCAGCGGCAGGAAGATCTCCTCGTACTCGCCGCCGAGCCCGCGCAGGGTGACCATCTGCCCGCCGACGGCCACGTCCCGGGCGACCACGCCGTACTCCATGCCCTCACGGGCGACCGTGGCGTCCACCTCGACGGCCTTCTTCAGCATCACCTGGGCGGCGTCCACCGGCTGCTGCGCCAGGACGACGGTGGCGCCCTGCTTGATGATGCCGGACTTCTCCCCGGCGATGTCGGCGGTGGTGGCGCCGAGCCGGTCGGTGTGGTCCAGGTCGATGGGGGTGACGACGGCGACCGAGCCGTCGAGCACGTTGGTGGCGTCCCAGGTGCCGCCCATGCCGACCTCGACGACCGCCACGTCGACCGGCGCGTCGGCGAACGCGGCGTAGGCCATGCCGGTGAGCACCTCGAAGAACGACAGCCGGTAGTCCTGCGAGCCGTCGACCATGTCCACGTACGGCTTGATGTCGCGGTAGGTCTCGATGAACCGCTCGGCGGAGATCGGGGCACCGTCCAGGCTGATCCGCTCGGTGATCGACTGGACGTGCGGCGAGGTGTAGCGGCCGGTCCGCAGGTCGAAGGCGCCGAGCAGCGCCTCGATCATCCGGGCGGTGGACGTCTTGCCGTTGGTGCCGGTGATGTGGATCGAGGGGTACGCGCGCTGCGGCTCGCCCAGCACGTCCATCAGCGCCGCGATACGCGTCACCGACGGCTCCAGCTTGGTCTCGCCCCAGCGGCCGGCGAGCTCCTGCTCCACCTCGCGCAGCGCCTTGTCCACCTCCGGGTCGGCGGGCCGTCCGGGTACGGCGTCGGCTGCCCGGGGCGGTCCGGCCTGGGCGCGCAGGGTGCGGCTGCCGGCCTCGATCACCGCCAGGTCGGGGTCACGGTTGGTCTCGGCGTCGACGATGTCGTCGAACCTGTCGCTGGACGAGGGCTGCTCACTCACAGGGCCAGTCTACGGAGCGCCGCCGGCACCGGCCGCTGCGGGACTTCGGCCGAGCCACGCGGTCAGATCATCCGTAAACTTCCGATCATGGACATAGGCATCGATCTCGGCACCGCGAACACCCTCCTCTACGCCCGTGGCAAGGGCATCGTCCTCAACGAGCCGTCCGTCGTGGCGGTCCAGGAAGGGTCCGGCAGGGCACTGGCGGTGGGCTCGGAGGCGAAGGAGACCATTGGCCGCACGCCTGGTTCGATCACCGCGATCCGTCCCCTGCGTGACGGCGTGATCAGCGACTACGACGCGGCCGAGGTGATGATCCGGCACTTCGTGCGCAAGGCCGTGCCGGGGCGCAGGCCCCGCACCCGAATGGTCGTATGCGTGCCGAGCGGGGTCACCCCGGTGGAGCGGCGCGCCATCGTGCACGCCTCGCGGGGGGCGGGGGCGCGGACGGTGCACCTCATCGAGGAGCCGATGGCCGCGGCCATCGGAGCGGGGCTGCCGGTCTCGGACCCGCGCGGTTCGATGGTCGTGGACATCGGCGGCGGTACCACCGAGGTGGCGGTGATCTCGCTGGGTGGAATCGTCACCTCGCGGTCGCTGCGGGTCGGCGGCGACCGGCTGGACACGGCGATCACCGACTGGGTGCGCAAGGAGCACTCGCTGCTCATCGGTGAGCGCACCGCCGAGGACATCAAGTGCGCGATCGGCTCCGCCTGGCCGGTGCCGGGCCACGACGAGCTGGAGCACGCGGCCTTCACGGTGCGCGGACGGGAGAAGGTGGGCGGGCTGCCCAAGACCGTGGACCTGAAGGCCGGTGAGATCCGGGCCGCCCTGGACGAGCCGGTGGAGGCGATCATCGCGGCGGTGCGGGGCACCCTGGAGGAGTGCCCTCCCGAGCTGTCGGGCGACATCATGGAGCACGGCATCGTGCTGACGGGCGGCGGCGCGTTGCTGCCGGGGCTCGATCTGCGGATGGCCTCGGGTACGGGCATCCCGGTCTTCGTCGCGGAGGACCCGCTGGACTGCGTGGCGCTGGGGTCGGGCCGCTGCGTGGAGGACTTCGACACCCTGCAGCGGGTGCTGGAGCCGGCCTCCGCCCGGTGACCGGCGGGCACGGCGTGCGCGAGGCCGGGCGGGTGTCCGGGGCTGTCGCCCCGGACACCCGCCCGGCCTCGGTCGTTCCGCGCCGTGGCGCCAGGGGGTGTCTCGCCGATCTCGCCGGGCTCGCGTCACCCGGTGCCTGATCCGGCCCGATCGACGAGACACCTCCTAGGTCCTGTCTGACAAGGGATCTTGGGGGACGCGGAGCCAGAGGATGAGTGAGGCGAGGTGGATGCCGGCTTTGTAGCGGGCGGCGAGTTTGT
>NZ_JBFAGV010000039.1:0-57545 GCF_040653855.1 Streptomyces sp. NPDC050856
TTCCGCCTGACCGGATGGGTGCTCAAGCCGGTACGCGTCCTCGACGCGGCCACCCACGACATCGCGACCGGGCGGCTGAACTCGCGGGTCGCGGCGCAGGCCGGGCCAGCCCGGCTCCTGGTAGGGGCAACCCGAAGGCGGATCGGGGGGCCAGCCCCGGTCATCCCGGGGCCGAAGACCGCTGAGATTGCCTCATCACCCCTTCAGCGAGCTCGGCTCGCCCGAGGTCCGTGACTTCGGGCTGACGGTGACGGCCCGCGGGCGGAGGACCTGGTGGCATCATCCGGAGCGGGTCATCGAGGCCGCGCCGAACGGTGAGCCGGCCTGAGACCGCTCCCGGCCGGCCGCGTCCCCCGTCCCGGCAGGCCCGGGCTCACCGCACCAGGTCGACGGGGGAACGTCCACGGCGTCAGTACGCGGTGGGCCAGCCGTCGCTCCACTTCAGCAGGTTGAGGCCGAGCTTGGGGGCACCGCCGTCACTGCCGTCGTAGTAGTGGTAGACGAGCAGGTCCTCGCCGCCGTCGCGCATGATGTCCTGCCCGCCGGGACCGATCACGGACTTCTGTGACGCCATGACCACGGTGCCGCCGTCCTTGTTCATCGCGACGCCGTTGCGGTCGTAGTAGGGCCCGGTGGGGCTGGTGGCCCGGCCGACCTTGATCCTGTACGTGGAGGCGGTACCGCTGCAGCAGGTGTCGTACGAGGCGAAGAGGTAGTAGTACCCCTTCCGCTTGACCACGGTCGGGCCCTCCACCGCCCTCGGCGCCGTGGAGCGCGAGGCGAGCGAGTGGCGGGTGGTGTCCCCCGCGTACTGCTTGCCGGTCCGCGGGTCGAGGCGGATCATCTTGATGCCGCTCCAGTGGGAGCCGAAGGCCAGCCACCACTTGCCGTCGTCGTCGACGAACAGGTCGGGGTCGATGGCGTTGTGGTCGCTGCCGGCCGTGGAGGAGTGGACGATGCCCTGGTCCTTCCAACTGCCCGGCGTCCCGGTCGTGGAGGTGGCGAGCCCGATCGCCGAGGTGTTGGAATGGAAACGGGAGACGGAGTAGTACATCAGGTACCGCCCGCCGTGGTAGGAGAGGTCGGGTGCCCACGGATCGTTCTCGGCCGAGTAGCGCGACCACCAACGGGGCGGCGCGGAGAAGGCGTTGCCGTTGCGGCTGAAGGCGACGCGATCGGTGGAGGTGCGGGACTCCAGGTAGCCGTGGGTGGAATGGAGCAGGTAGCGCCCGTCGGGCGCGCGGAGCATGGTCGGGTCGTGGACGACGACGTCGCCGGTCACCCTCCCGGGGCCGGGGTAGGCGGACGCCCTCGACGGCGCCGCCGCGGCCTTCGACTGCGCGCCCTCTCCGAACACTCCGAAAGCCGTGCCGTAGGCCATGGCCCCTGCCGCGGCCAGCGCCAGTGCGATCCCCGACAGCAGGGCCGTCTTCTTTCTGCGGTGCCGCGCCTTGCCGTGGCTGTGCAGCTCACTCATGTGTGTTTCCCGATCTGTACGTCCGTGGGGGCGCCCGTGAGGAACGGGCTGCTCAACAGTTGCCGCAGAGTCGGGAACGGTTGCCGTACCGCCGCCAGCCTCCGGTTGCCCGGTACGGAGAGGCGGTCGGTCACATGGACCGGCCGCTCAGGGGGCACCCCGGTCGGCGGTGACCACAGCCGGCGGTGACCACGACCGTTGATGTCGGGTACGGATGGCGAAAGACCCCCGGCCATGATCGGCTGGGGGTCTTCGTCCTGGTGGGCGCGGACGGTTTCGAACCGCCGACATCTGCTTTGTAAGAGCAGCGCTCTACCCCTGAGCTACGCACCCGTGGATTGGGCAACAGCGTACATGGCCCACCGGTGGGTCCCGCAAACCCGTGCGCGGCGGGAGCGCCGGGCGGGCCGGGGGCGGGGGTTGTCCCTACCTTCGGTGCGGGGGGTGGCCGGATCGTTGAGCGGCGCGGCGGATACGTAGAGTGAGGACCGAGAGACAGCACAGACCGAGTGGGGGAAACACCGTGGCCGTACCCAAGCGCCGCCGCAGCCGTACGTTCGTCTTCGCCGTCGGCGCGTCCGTGCTGGTGGGGCTGGTCACCGGGTGCGGGAACACCGATGTGGCGGGGGCACCGGTGGAGCGGAAGGCGTTTCCGTTCAGCGGGGCGACGCTCACCATCGACGCGGACGACTCCGAGCTCGTCGTGGTGCCGGCCGATGTGAAGGACGTGCGGGTGGCCCGGCAGGTGGACGGGTGGGTGGCCTTCGGGGAGGGGCCGGTGCCGCACTGGAAGCTGGAGGACGGCCGGCTCACGCTGGGCGTCACCTGCAAGGCCCTGGCCGGCGACTGCCGGGCGCGGCACGAGGTGGAGGTGCCGCGCGGAGTGGCCGTCACGGCGGAGGACGACAACGGGGACGTGACGGCGGACGGGTTCGCCACGGCGCTGAAGGTGACGTCGGACAACGGCAGGGTGACCGTTCGCAACAGCAGTGGACCTCTGGACCTGCGCAGTGACAACGGGGAGATAGCCGTGACGCGGTCCACGCCGAAGCGTGTGGTGGCGAGGGCCGACAACGGGGAGGTGAGCCTCGCGCTGGGGGCGGCGCCGGACCGTGTGGACACCGTCAGCGACAACGGCGCCGTCACCATCGAGCTGCCCGCCGGGGCCGCGTACGCGGTCGACGCCGAGAGCGGCAACGGGGAGGTCGACGTGGACGTGGCCACCGATCCGCGCAGTGCCCATGTGGTGAACGCGCGCAGCGACAACGGGGAAGTCACGGTGCGCGGCGCGAACTAAAGGGCCCGTGTGTTCGTCCTTACTGGTGGGAGAATGAACCGGTCAGGGGCGGACACGGCACGGGAGCGGGATGTGACGGCGACACGCGCGCGGCGGTACGTGACGGACGTGCTCGCGCTGGTGCTGCTGCCGCTGCCGGTCCTGGCCGCCGTGGTGCCCGGCGCCTTCGCCGGCGGCGGCACCCGGCGGTGGTTCGGCGGGCGCGGGGAGAGCCAGCGGGCCGACGCCCAGGCCGCCAGGGACGCCGCCGCGGCCGCGTTCTACGAGCTGGACACCGCCCAGCGGGACCTTCGGATCTCGATCGAGACGATCACGGCGGTGGACGGCTCGCCGCCCGCCCGCCGGGTCGCCGACGACTTCGCCGCCCTGGGGCGGCGCATCGACGAGGTGAGCCACGCCTACATCACCGCTGTCGACGCGTACGACCTGGACCGGGACGGCCTCGAAGCCTCCGTCGCCTCCCGGGCGCGCGGCGAGCTGAACCGGGCCAAGGACGACCTCGTACGGGTCAAGGCGGAGCTGGACCGGTTCGAGCAGGGGCTCGGGCCGCTGCTGGGCAAGGCGGAGACCCAGCTGGCGCGTCTGGCTCCGGCGGTGGAGCGGGCCCGCGCGGCGCTGCTGGCCGCCAGTGACGCCCTCGACACGGCGCGCGCCTCCGGTCTGCGGGCGGACGATCTCGCGGCCCGGCTCGCCGCCCTGGGCCCGGAACTGACCAAGCTCAACGAGGGCGCCGGACGGCACGGCGTGCCCGACACGCTCCAGCGCGCCGACCGGGTGCTGCGCGACGCCGAATCCGTGCGTTCCGAGGCCCGGCGTCTGCCGGAACGGGCGGCCGACATCGACAAGCGCCTGGTCTCCCTGCGTACCCGCGCCCAGGCCCTCGCCCACCGCGCGACCACGGTGGAGCCGGTCCTGAGCGAGCTGCGGCGCCGTTTCACCGTCGCGTGCTGGCAGGACCTCCAGCACGTCCCCGAGCAGGCCGCGACGACCGTCCGCCAGGCGGAGGAACGGCTTCAGGAGGCGGGCGTGGCGCGCGCGGACCAGCGGTGGGCCGACGCCACCGCCCTTTTGGCGACCGTACGGGCGCTCCTCAACAGCACCGACGAGGCCGTGTCGGCGGCCGGTGACCGCCTCCAGCGGCTGAACGCCGTCGCCGAGGACCCGCAGCAGGAGATCGAGCGGACCCGCTTCGTGATCCGCGACGCCCAGCGGCTCGCCATGGCGGGGCGCAGCACCCCCGACCCCCGGCACGCCCGACCGCTGGACGACGCGGTGGCGCGGCTGGACCGGGCGGTGGGCGGGCTGGAGGGCCGCCACCCCGACTACTGGCACTTCCTGCGGGAGACCGAGGCGGTACGGGCCTCGGTGGGCCGCGTGGTGGAACTCATCCGGGAGGACCGGGGCGGCGGGCACTGAACCGGCGCCCGATCCGGTGCGCCCGGCCGGGCACGGGGTGCCGGGCCGCCGTGCCCCGCCCGGGCCGGCCGTCCACGACCACGGGCCACGCCACGGCGCCGCCACCCGCCGCGCGGATAACCTGTCCGTATGCCTCGTTACGAATACCGCTGCCGCACCTGCGGCGACACCTTCGAGCTGAACCGGCCGATGGCCGAGTCCGCCGCTCCCGCCACCTGCCCCGACGGGCACGACGACACGGTCAAGTTGCTGTCGGCCGTCGCGGTCGGCGGCACGGCCACCGCCAAGGCCGCGCCCTCCGCCGGCGGGGGCGGGGGCGGCTGCTGCGGCGGAGGCTGCTGCGGCTGACCCGGGAGAGCGGGGGAGCTGACGCGGCGGCGCCCGGAATCCTGGCCTTCAGCGTGCCTTCAGGTCCGCCTCCCTAGCGTGGCGCCATGGAACGCTGGATCAACAGCCTCATGGACACGCTGGGAGCGCCCGGCGCCGGGATCGCCATCGCCCTGGAGAACCTCTTCCCGCCACTGCCCAGCGAGGTGATCCTGCCGCTGGCCGGGTTCGCCTCCGCCACCGGCCGGATCAACCTGATCGCGGCGCTGTTGTGGACGACCGCCGGTTCGGTGGTCGGGGCGCTCGCGCTGTACGGGGTCGGGGCGCTGCTCGGCCGGGAGCGGACCGTCGCCATCGCGGCGAAGCTGCCGCTGGTGAAGACCGCCGACATCGAGCGCACGGAGGCGTGGTTCGAGCGGCACGGCACCAAGGCGGTGTTCTTCGGGCGGATGGTGCCGGTGTTCCGGAGCCTGATCTCGGTCCCGGCCGGGGTCGAACGGATGCCGCTGCCGGTCTTCCTGGCGTTGACCACGGCCGGCAGCGCGCTGTGGAACACCGCGTTCGTCCTGGCCGGTTACGCGCTCGGCGACAACTGGGAACAGGTCAGCCGCTATGTGTCGACGTACTCCAAGGTGGTGCTGGTGGTGGCGGTCGGCGCGGTGCTGGCGTTCGTGGGCGTACGGCTCCTCAAGCGGGATCCGGACGCACGGCGGAGCTGAACCGGCGGAGGATCTCCTCGCCCGCCATCACGCCCCGTTCCTCCAGTACGTCGACGTGGGCGGCGTTCCACCCGGCCTCGGCCAGCTCGCCGTGGCCCGGCCGCCAGGCCCGGTCGGCGGCGAGCAGCAGGTCGGCGTCGAGCAGCGAGTCACCGGCGGCCAGCACCGGGGCGGCGCCGGTGCGGCGGGCCACCTCCCGCACGGCCGCGCTCTTGGTGAGCGGCTGCGGTACGGCGTAGACCTTGCGCCCCTGGAGGGAGACCGCCCAGCCCCGTGGTCCGGCCCACTCGGCCAGCTCCTTCATCCAGTTGTCGGGCAGCATGGCGCGCTCCACCACGAGGTAGACGAAGAGGTCCTCGGCGACGCGTTCCTTGAGCAGCCAGGCCGGGTCGGCGGCGGCCAGCAGGTGGGCGCGCACCTCCTCCAGCGTGGCGCACTCGTCGGCGAGGCGGGCGGCGACCGTGCGCCGCCAGCCGGGGTCGGAGACCTCGTCGACGAGCAGGTGCCCGCCGTTGGCGCAGATCGCGTACCGCGGCGGCGGACCGGGGAGCCGGACGCGGTGGTACTGCTCGCGGGTGCGGGTCGTCACCGGCACGAACAGGGCGTGGCGCGGGAGTTCGGCGAGCAGGGCGGCGGCGGTCTCCGTGAGGTACGACAGCGGCTGCTGCCGGTAGAGCTCCACGCACAGCAGGCGCGGCGCCTCGCTGTCCGGCCCGGTCAGGCCGAGGGCGGCTGCCGAGTAGATGAGCGTACGGTCGAGGTCGCTGGCGACCAGGGCGGTGGTCACGGGCGGCTCACCGCCGTGCCGTCGGCGCCCGTGGCGCCCCTGGTGTACTTCGGGTGGATCAGTCCGACGCAGGTGTACGGGAGGCCGTCGACCTCCTCGACCGGTACGCCGCGCTGTTCGGCGAGCAGCCGTACGTGGTCCAGGTCGGCGCCGGCGCCGCGCGCGGCCAGGACCTTCCACGGGACGCGGCGCAGCAGGACGCGGGTGGTCTCGCCGACACCGGGCTTGACGAGGTTGACGTCGTGGATGCCGTACTCCTCGCTGATCCGCTCGACGGCAGCCCAGCCCTCCCAGGTCGGTGAACGGTCCGCCGCCAGCAGCTCCTTGACGTCCGCGCCGACGGCTTCGGTGACCTCGTCGAAGCGGGCGGTGACGGCGTCCAGGAAGTCGTTCGACACATCGGCGCCGGCCAACTCCCGGTAGAACTTGGCCCCGTGGTAGTCGCCGGGGCCGACCAGGTCGGCGCGGAGCACCGTCCGGGAAACGAGCCCGGAGACGGTGGAGTTGAGGCAGGCGGAGGGGATCAGGAAGTCCTCGCGGGTGCCGTAGGTGCGCACGCACGAGCCGGGGTCGGCGAGCACGGCGATCTCCGGGTCGAAGCCCGGGAAGGGGGCGAGCGCCTCGGCCAGTTCGCGGGTGATGGCGCCCTTGCCGGTCCAGCCGTCGACGAAGACGACGTCGGCCGGGTCATGGTGGTGCCGGAGCCAGCGCACGGCGTTGGTGTCGATGCCCCGGCCGCGCACGATGGACACCGCGTAGTGCGGCAGGTCGAGCCCGTGGCGGTGCTGTGCCCAGCGGCGCATCAGGACGCCGACGGGCGTGCCGGCCCTGGCCAGCGACACCAGCACCGGGCGCGGGGAGCGTTCGGCGAGCACCGTCTCGGTGACGGCGCCGACGGCCCGGGCGATCCGGGCGGCGGAGGTGTCGAGGGCGGCGCGGAACAGCTCCTGGTACCGGGCGTTCGGCTGGTACTCGACGGGCAGGGACTCCGCGTAGTGGGCGCCGCCGCTCTGGATGGCCTCCTCGCGCTCCTCGGTGGGCGCCTCCAGTTCGACGTCCGACAGGTCCTGGAGCAGCCAGCCGACCTCCTCGGGCGCGTACGAGGAGAACGCGGGGCCGCGCAGGGGGTCGGGCAGCATGGACGCACCTTCGGGTGGGGGGGTGTAGGAGGGGACGACGGCGAGCAGCACGCGCGGGATGTGCGCGGCGAGCCGGGCCAGCAGGCCGTCGGGGGCGTGCAGTGCGGGGGTGTCGGCGGCGGAGTCGACCACGGCCAGCACCGCGTCGAAGCCGCCGCCCGCCACGTTGTAGGCGTACCGGTCCCCCGGGCCGTCGGCCGGGTCGTCGTGGGCGGGGAACACCAGCCGGGTGCGGATCGCGTAGCCGGGGTCGTCCACGGCGAGCACGGGCGAGCGGGTGGTGGTCGAGTACCGCACGTCGGCGTCCGCCCGCTGTTCCAGCGCTACGCCCAGCGCCAGCGGGGCGTACATCAGCTCCTCGCACCCGAGCACCAGCACGCGCGGCCGGGGCCGGGTGGTGTCCGCTGCCGGGCCGGCCGGGCCGGGGCCGTCGTCCGGCCGGGCCGGGAGGCCGAGCGCGCCGGCCACCCGAGCGGCCATCGACGGCAGCGCGGCCTCCAGTCGGGCGCGGTGCTCGGGGGTGAAGCCGTGCCGGCCGCCGTCCGGCACCCCGGCCGGCCAGCCGAGGTCCACCCGCCGTACCGGCACGGCGCCCGCCCGGCCCGCCCCGGCGGCGCCGCCCGGCGCGGGCGGTGCCGCCGCCTCGTACCGGGCGACCAGCGCCTGGCCCTTCTCCAGGACCCCCTCCGGCAGCCGTACCGTTCCCGCCGCCAGCGTCACCAGGTCCACCCGTGCGCCGATCTCGTCCGCGAACCGCGCCAGCCGCCCCCGGTCGCGCGGCGAGCGCATGTCGACCAGGGCCACGATCACGTACCGTTCACGCGGGTAGCGCTCGTGCAGGGCGCGCACCGTGTTGAGCACCGTGTTGCCGGTGGAGAACTCGTCGTCCACCAGCACCAGCGGCCCGCGCCCGGCCAGCAGTGCCGGGTCCTCGGGCAGCAGCAGGTGCGAGGTGGCGTGCGAGTGGGCCTCCTCGAAACCGCCCGCCCGCGCGACGCCCGGGACCGGGCGCCGGGTGGAGTGCAGGTACGGGGCGACGCCCAGTCCGTCGGCCACCGAGTGGCCCAGGCCGGTCGCCGTCTCCGCGTACCCGAGGACCACGGCCCGTTCCGCGTCCGCGCCCAGCAGGCCGCGCACCCGGACGCCCAGCTCGTACCCCGAGCGCCACACCACCGCGGGGCTCTGCGGCACGTGCTTGCCGAGCACGTTGGAGACGAGCAGGTGGGCCCGCTTGGGGTTGCGGCGCAGGGCCAGCCCCAGCAGCTCGGGCAGCCGCGGGTCGCCGTCCAGCTCGACACCGAGCCGCTGGGCGACCCACGTTCCGGTCCAGGTGCCGCTGCCCGCCACGTTCCCGTCCTCCCTCATTTGCACAGCCCGGCGGCCAGCAGCTCCACGAAGCCGACGTCCTCCTTGGCGACGCCGAAGACCTCGGCCCGCTGGAGGGTCCGCTCGGCCCAGGCGCGGTGCGGCTTCACCTCGTTCATCTTGTTCGTGTACGCCGAGCGCAGCACTCCCCCGCCGCCCCGCTCGGGCCGCAGGATGTCCCGCGCGTCGCTGAACTCCTCGTGGCTGACCACGGACAGCGCGTGCACGGGCAGGACGTGGGAGGGGTGGATGCAGGTCTTGCCGAGCAGGCCGTTGGCCCGGTCGAGCGCGATCTCGCGCAGCAGCCCGTCGAGGTCGTGCTCGATCAGCGCGGTGCGCAGTTCCTCGGCGCGCTGTGCCATGAAGGGGCTGCGGCGCAGCTGGGGCTTGAAGATGCGCTCCTGGACGCGGAAGTACTCCCACACCGGCCCGGTGATGGTGAACCCCGTACCGTCCGAGCGGCCCAGCACGTTGACGACGTCGGCGATGACGCCGGCGACGATCTGCACGTCGTAGGCGGTCATGTCGGGCGAGCGGCGCAGCCCGTACGCCGAGCAGAAGTCGGTGACACCCAGACGCAGCGCGAGGACGCGGTCGCGGTACTTGTCGACGATGCGGGCGATGCCGGCGAGGGTGTCGCGCCGGCTCTCCAGGTGGAGCAGGTCCGGCGACTCCAGGACGGGCATGGCGAACAACCGCTGCCCGTCACCGATCCCGGCCTCGGCCTCGGTGAGCGCCTCCAGGAACGGAGCGCCGCGCTCCTCGGTGAACTTCGGTAGTACGAATCCGGACAGCAGCCGTACGGCGGGGCCGAGCCGCCGCACCAGGTCGGGGATCTGACCGGGCTCCCGGACCCGGACGAAGAGCAGCGGGGTGTCGGCGCCGCGCGCCGCGAGGTCGGTGAGCTGGCCGACCAGATTGGCCTCGGCGCCTTCCACCTCGGCGTCGTCGATGGAATCCTCCAGGCACAGCACCATGGACACCACACCGCGCCGGGCCTGCTTGAGCACGTCCTCGCCGAGCCTCGGCCGGGTGGCGGGGCAGTACAGCGTGGCGCCCAGAGCGGCGGCGAGGACGCGCGCCGGGGACTGCGCGTCGAACTCGCACGGCTCCTGGTGGAACAGCGCGGCGCGGGCAGCGGGCGGGATGTGCCCGAAATGACGCATATGGATCCCCCGTACTGCCGTGATGGCCCTGATGACATGTGGCCGGTAATAGTACGTATGGACAGGTGTCCCGGGTTCCCCCTGGGCATGAACTTCAGGTAACTCGTCCGCTTCTCGCCCCCCTGCCCGGCCCCCGCGTTGTCCGTACCGTGGGCGGCCAGGCAGGATGACCGGCATGACGCACGCCATGCTGAAAGGCTCGAACGTTCCGCTCGACGCCGCGGCGGTCCGGGCCGTACTGCGCTGGACGCCCGGCCCGGGGGTCCCGGACGTGGACGCCTCGGCCCTGCTGCTGGGCGCCGGCGGACGGGTGCGTTCGGACGAGGACTTCGTCTTCTACAACCAGCCGCGCCACCCGTCGGGGCTGGTGCGGAGGCTGCCGAAGAAGCGGGTGGCCGAGGGGCTGACCGACACGGTCGAGGTGGACCTGACGGGGCTCGACGCGACGGTGGACCAGGTGGTGCTCGCCGCGTCGTCGGACGGGGACACCTTCCAGCATGTACGGGATCTGCGGATCTCGCTGTACGACGCCGGGTCCGCCGCCTCGGAACCGCTGGCCGTCTTCGAGGTGAGGCCGGAGACGGGCGAGGAGACCGCGATCATCTGCGGGGAGCTCTACCGGCGCGGCGAGGGGTGGAAGTTCCGCGCGGTCGGGCAGGGCTACCCGACGGGGCTGATCGGCCTGGCGACGGCGTTCGGCATCTCGGTGGAGGAGTCCGACGAGGAGGCCGGGGAGGCGGGGGCCACCGCGCCCGCCCGGACCCCGTCCGAGGCGCCGTCCGAGGCGCCGTCCGCGGCCCCGTCCGAGGCGCCGTCCGCGGCGCCGTCCGAGGCCGACGGACAGGCCGCGCAGGCCGGTCCGGCACCCGTGCCTCCTCCGCCCCCGGTCCCGCCCGCCCCGGTGCCGGCACCGGCACCGGCGTACGGGTATCCGCAGCCCGCGTACGGCTACCCGCAGCCCGCCGCGGGCGCGGCGCCCGCACCGGACCCGAACTTCCCGATGCCGCCCATGGGCCCCCAGTTCGCCCGGCACTGAGCCGCCCCGGCCCGGTGGGCGGGCCGGCCCCGCGCCGCCCGGGCGGAGTGGGGGTGCGGGCGGTCAGGCCTTGCCGGCCTTGAAGCCGCGCCCCCACTGCAGCCCCCAGCCGTACAGCCGGTCCAGCTCGGCCTGGAAGCCGTAGACGAACCGCACCTCCCGGCGCACCACCAGTTCACCCTTGACGTTCTCCAGCAGGAACACCGCGCACGAGCGGGCCTGTGGCGCGCGCTCGTCGAGCTCTATCTCGATGCGCGGGCCGTTGCTGGGGTACAGCGTCATCGTGGCGTGCGTCCGGTCGAACGCGGGCGTCTGGTCGTAGATGTAGACGAAGAACAGCAGCCGCTTGATGTTCTCGCGCTGGTCGAGGTTGACGAAGATCGTCTCGCCGGACGGCGCGCCGAACCGGTCGTCGCCGCTGAGCTTCACGTACGGCGCCGAGTTCAGGTCGCCGAAGAAGCCGCCCAGCGGCTGCACCACGCCCTTGGTGCCGTCGGCCAGCTCGTACAGGCAACCGATGTCGAGGTCCACGTTGACCACGCCCTGGGTGTGGGCCTGCACCACGTCGGGCTTGAACAGCCGGCCGGGGTTGCGCAGCAGCCTGCCCGCCTGTTTGGACCTGCCCTCGATGTCGGAGGTGCGCATCCGCCACGACAGGTTGACCCGCAGATTGCCGGTGGCCGCGCCCTGTTTGCTGAGCGAGACGCTCGGGCGCCGTTTGGTCAGGTCGATGGAGTTGGTGGCGGCCGCCCCCGAGTCGAACTGCGTGGTCGCCCTGTCCCGCCACAGGCTGTCCCAGATACCCATGCCCCACCCCGGTCGTCGAATGTCCCCGATGCCGTGTCGCCGGACGGCGACGGGGCGGCCGGGTGCTCCCGGCCGCCCCGCAGGGAAGCGTTCCTCATTGGCCCGGCTGTCACACCAGGAGGGGGGTCACACTCCTGAGGAGACCTTCGCCTTCCCGCCGGAGCCGCCCTCGGCGGCGGCCAGCCGCTTGTTGCGGCGGACCGACGACAGGAAGGACGCCGCGATCAGGAAGACCCCGATGAGGCCGGTGACGATCTCGCTGATCTCGTGCTGGATGGTGACCAGCAGGATGACGGCGAGGGCGCCGATCGCGTAGTGCGCGCCGTGCTCCAGGTAGACGTAGTCGTCCAGGGTGCCCTGGCGGACCAGGTAGACGGTGAGCGACCGGACGTACATGGCGCCGATGCCCAGGCCCAGCGCCATCCAGAAGATGTGGTTGGTGATGGCGAAGGCGCCGATGACTCCGTCGAAGGAGAAGGACGCGTCGAGCACTTCGAGGTACAGGAAGAGGAAGAAGGCGGCCTTGCCGGCCAGGCCGACCGCGGAGACCGGCTTGCCCTCCTTCTTGGCCTTCTCCTCCACCTCGTGCTCGCGCTCCTCCTCTTCCTCCAGCTTGTCCTCGAAGTAGCCGGACAGCCCCCCGACGACGAGGTAGGTGATGAGGCCGGCGACGCCGGCGAGGAGCACGGTCGCCGACTTGTCGGCGTGCCCGGTGCTGGTGTGCGCCTGCGTGGCGAAGGTGATGGCGGTGAGCAGCAGGACGATCAGGGCGATGCAGACCGACAGCATGTCGACCTTGCCGAGCTTGGCCAGCGGGCGCTCCAGCCACGCCAGCCACTTGTGCTCGCGCTCCTCGAACATGAAGTCCAGGAAAATCATCAGCAGGAACATGCCACCGAACGAGGCGATCGCCGCGTGCGCGTCGGTGACCAGGTTCTCGTACTGCGTGGGCTGGTCCATGGCGAGCTGGACCGCTTCGATCGGTCCGACCTTGGCGCTGACGGCGACGATGACGACGGGGAACACCAGCCGCATGCCGAAGACGGCGATCAGGATGCCGATCGTCAGGAAGATCTTCTGCCAGAAGGCATTCATCTTCTTGAGAATTCCGGCGTTGACGACCGCGTTGTCGAAGGACAGCGAGATTTCGAGGATCGACAGGATCAATACGATCCCGAACGCCTCCCAGCCCCACTGCCAGGCGGCAAAGGCCAGGCCGACCGCCGTGACGGCGAACGACCAGCCGAAGGTTTTCAGAACCACTGGCTACCCCATCGTGTAAGTACGGGAATCCCCCGCGCCGCAAGCGGCTTTACGAAACGTTGACCCCGAAGTCTAGAGCGATGCCCCTCAGGCCCGACGCGTACCCCTGACCCACCGCCCTGAACTTCCATTCCCCGCTGTACCGGTACAGCTCACCGAAGATCATCGCGGTCTCGGTGGAGGCGTCCTCACTCAGGTCGTACCGGGCCAGTTCCTCGCCGTCCGCCTGGTTCACCACCCGGATGAAGGCGTTGCTGACCTGACCGAAGGTCTGGCCGCGGTTGTCCGCGTCATGGATCGAGACCGGAAAGACGATCTTGTCGCAGTGGGCGGGGACCTGGGAGAGGTCCACGATCAGCGACTCGTCGTCGCCGTCGCCCTCACCGGTGAGGTTGTCACCGGTGTGCTCGACCGAGCCGTCCGGGCTGGTCAGGTTGTTGTAGAAGACGAACCACTCGTCGCCGAGCACCCGGCCCGACTGGCAGAGCAGCGCGCTGGCGTCGAGGTCGAAGGGCGCTCCGGTGGTGGAGCGCGCGTCCCAGCCGAGTCCCACCAGTACCCGGGTGAGGTTGGGTGCGGCCTTGGAGAGGGAGACGTTGCCTCCCTTGGCGAGCGTGACGCCCATGACGGTGGTTCCTCCCCTGAGATGTGCGGAAAACAGGCACGTCCGGCGCCGCACGACAAGCCGTGCGGCGCCGGACGTAGCGACGCGGAACGGGTCAGACGTTGACGCCGAAGTCCTGCGCGATGCCGCGCAGGCCCGAGGCGTAACCCTGGCCCACGGCGCGGAACTTCCACTCCGTGCCGTGGCGGTACAGCTCGCCGAAGACCATGGCGGTCTCGGTCGAGGCGTCCTCGCTGAGGTCGTACCGGGCGATCTCGGCGCCGCCGGCCTGGTTCACCACGCGGATGAAGGCGTTGCGGACCTGGCCGAAGGACTGCTGGCGGCCCTCGGCCTCGTAGATCGAGACCGGGAAGACGATCTTGGCGACATCGGCCGGGACGGCCGAGAGGTCGACCTTGATCTGCTCGTCGTCGCCCTCGCCCTCACCGGTGAGGTTGTCACCGGTGTGCTCGACCGAGCCGTCGGAGCTCTTGAGGTTGTTGAAGAAGACGAAGTCCTGGTCGTTGCGGACCTTGCCCTCGGCGTTCGTCAGGATGGCGCTGGCGTCCAGGTCGAAGTCCGTCCCGGTGGTGGTGCGGACGTCCCAGCCCAGACCGACGGTGACGGCCGTCAGGCCCGGGGCCTCCTTGGTCAGCGAGACGTTGCCGCCCTTGCTGAGGCTGACTCCCACGAGTCCCTCCATTGGTGTCCAGGGGCAGCGCCCCCGTCGTGCGTTGGCATCGGAATGAACGACTGGATCCTAGTGATCGGTTCCCACCCCGAGCAGGCTCCTGGCCGGAATTGTCACAGGGTGTCGAGCGCCTTGAGGTAGTCGTCGAGGTCCCGGGCGTCCGGCAGGTCGTTGACGACCGTCCAGCCGACCACGCCCCGCTTGTCGATGATGAAGGTGCCGCGCACCGCGCAGCCCTTCTCCTCGTCGAAGACCCCGTACGCGCGCGAGGTCCCGCCGTGCGGCCAGAAGTCCGAGAGGAGCGGGTACTCCAGGCCCTCCTGCTCGGCGAAGACCCGCAGGGTGTGGATGGAGTCGGTGGAGACGGCGAGCAGCTGGGTGTCGTCGTTGACGAACTTCGGCAGCTCGTCGCGCAGAGCGCACAGCTCGCCGGTGCACACGCCGGTGAAGGCGAAGGGGTAGAAGAGGAGCACCACGTTCTTGCCGCGGAAGTCGCTGAGCCGCACGGTGCGCCCGTGGTTGTCCTTCAGCTCGAAGTCCGGGGCCTCGGTGCCGACCTCGATCGCCTCGATCGCCATGACAAACGCATCCCTTCTGTGGGCGGTCCGGTGGCCTCCCACCCTACGCACCGGGCCCCCGCCGAACGTCTCGGCGGGGGCCCGGTGCGGATCTGGGCGTTTCCGGGGCCCGTAGGGGCCGGTGGGGCCGTGGGACCGATGGGACTCTGGGGGCGGCTCAGCGCTTGCCGGTCTTGGCCGCCTTCGGGGTGACCAGACGGCTGCCGGTCCAGTCCTTGCCGGCGCTGATGCTCCGGGTCTGGGAGAGCCCGGCCGTCTGGGCGGCCTCGTTGATGTCGCTGGGCTCGATGTAGCCGTCACGACCGGTCTTGGGCGTCAGGAGCCAGATCTCTCCGCCCTCATCGATCAGACCGATGGCGTCGACCAGCGCGTCCGTGAGGTCGCCGTCGTCGTCGCGGAACCACAGCAGCACGACGTCAGCGACGTCGTCGTATTCCTCGTCGACGATTTCCTGGCCGATGATGGCCTCGATGCCTTCACGGAGCTCCTGCTCGACGTCGTCGTCGTAGCCGATCTCCTGGACCACCTGTCCGGGCTCGAACCCCAGCCGTGTGGCCGGGTTGGTCCGCTCCTCCGCGTGGTCCGCGGTCGCGCTCACGGCTTGCCTCCTGATCGTGTTTTTGGGATGTGCTTGGCCGCGCGCGTACGCGTGGCATTGGCCGTAGTCCACACGTGCTGGGCGGATCGCGCAAGTACCCGGGGACCGAGACCGCCGAAACGGTGACTTTTGGGGCCGTCTCGCCGCAACTCCCGGCGCCGCGCGGTCCGGCCCACGGTATGGACCACACCTCTTGACCCACTTTAGGTGCTTCGCGCCCTTCCCATGCCCTTCGGGGTGATCGGGAGGGGCGCCCGGACCGGAACACCTGAGCGGACCGGGCGTAAGGTGGCAAGTCGGCCGGACCCGGAGAGCGGGGACGGACGGGATGGACCGACTGCGAGGGTTACCCCCGGGTAGAGATGACGTTCGCGCGCATCGGGGTAGACGATGGAGGCGGCGCGACCGCACTGCCGACCCCCTGCCCTCCCCGCAGTCATCCCCGTTAGGCACCTCCGAACAGCGAAGGAACAGCGTGGCTTCCGGATCCGATCGCAACCCGATCATCATTGGCGGCCTTCCCAGCCAGGTCCCGGATTTCGATCCCGAAGAGACCCAGGAATGGCTCGACTCGCTCGACGCCGCCGTGGACGAGCGGGGCCGGGAGCGGGCCCGCTACCTGATGCTCCGCCTCATCGAGCGGGCGCGCGAGAAGCGCGTGGCCGTGCCCGAGATGCGCAGCACGGACTACGTCAACACCATCGCCACCAGGGACGAACCGTTCTTCCCCGGCAACGAGGAGATCGAGCGCAAGATCCTCAACGCCACCCGGTGGAACGCCGCGGTGATGGTCTCCCGCGCGCAGCGCCCCGGCATCGGCGTCGGCGGCCACATCGCCACCTTCGCCTCCTCCGCCTCCCTCTACGACGTGGGCTTCAACCACTTCTTCCGGGGCAAGGACGAGGGCGACGGCGGCGACCAGATCTTCTTCCAGGGCCACGCGTCGCCCGGTATCTACGCCCGCGCCTTCCTGCTGGACCGGCTGAGCGAGGCCCAGCTGGACGGCTTCCGCCAGGAGAAGTCGAAGTACCCCGACAGCCTGTCGTCCTACCCGCACCCGCGGTCGATGCCGGACTTCTGGGAGTTCCCGACCGTCTCCATGGGCCTGGGCCCGCTGGGTGCGATCTACCAGGCGCGGATGAACCGCTACATGGAGGCGCGCGGCATCGCCGACACCTCCAAGTCGCACGTGTGGGCGTTCCTGGGCGACGGCGAGATGGACGAGCCCGAGTCGCTCGGCCAGCTCTCCATCGCCGCCCGTGAGGGCCTGGACAACCTGACCTTCGTCGTCAACTGCAACCTCCAGCGCCTCGACGGCCCGGTGCGCGGCAACGGCAAGATCATCCAGGAGCTGGAGTCGCAGTTCCGCGGCGCCGGCTGGAACGTCATCAAGCTCATCTGGGACCGCTCCTGGGATCCGCTGCTGGCCCAGGACCGCGACGGCGTGCTGGTCAACAAGCTGAACACGACCCCCGACGGCCAGTTCCAGACGTACGCCACCGAGACCGGCTCCTACATCCGTGAGCACTTCTTCGGGGACGACCACCGGCTGCGCAAGATGGTCGAGGGCATGACCGACCACCAGATCCTGCACCTGGGGCGCGGCGGCCACGACCACAAGAAGATCTACGCGGCGTACGCGGCGGCCCGCGCCCACAAGGGCCAGCCGACCGTGATCCTGGCGCAGACCGTCAAGGGCTGGACCCTCGGCCCGAACTTCGAGGGCCGCAACGCCACCCACCAGATGAAGAAGCTGACGGTCGACGACCTCAAGCGGTTCCGCGACCGGCTGCACCTGCCGATCTCCGACAAGGAGCTGGAGTCCGGCCTGCCGCCGTACTACCACCCGGGTCCGAAGTCGGAGGAGATCCAGTACATGCACGACCGCCGCAAGGCGCTGGGCGGGTACGTCCCGACCCGGGTCGTGCGCGCCAAGCCGCTCGCGCTGCCGGAGGACAAGACGTACGCGGCGGTGCGGAAGGGCTCGGGCCAGCAGTCGATCGCCACCACCATGGCGTTCGTGCGCCTGCTGAAGGACCTGATGCGGGACAAGGAGATCGGCAAGCGGTTCGTGCTGATCGCCCCCGACGAGTACCGCACCTTCGGAATGGACTCGTTCTTCCCGAGCGCCAAGATCTACAACCCGCTGGGGCAGCAGTACGAGGCGGTGGACCGCGAGCTGCTGCTCGCCTACAAGGAGTCGCCCACCGGTCAGATGCTGCACGACGGCATCTCCGAGGCGGGCTGCACGGCGTCGCTGATCGCGGCCGGCTCCGCCTACGCGACGCACGGCGAACCGCTGATCCCGGTGTACGTCTTCTACTCGATGTTCGGTTTCCAGCGGACCGGTGACCAGTTCTGGCAGATGGCCGACCAGCTGTCGCGCGGTTTCGTCCTGGGCGCGACCGCCGGCCGTACGACCCTCACCGGTGAGGGCCTCCAGCACGCGGACGGCCACTCCCAGCTCCTCGCCTCGACCAACCCGGCCTGCGTCGCCTACGACCCGGCGTTCGGCTTCGAGATCGCGCACATCGTCAAGGACGGCCTGCGCCGGATGTACGGCGAGAACGCCGAGGACGTCTTCTACTACCTGACCGTCTACAACGAGCCGATCCAGCACCCGGCCGAGCCGGAGGACGTCGACGTCGACGGGATCCTGCACGGCATCCACCGCTTCCGGCCCGGCCGGGCCGGGGCGATCCCGGCGCAGATCATGGCGTCCGGTGTCGCGGTGCCGTGGGCGGTGGAGGCGCAGCGGATCCTGGCCGAGGAGTGGAACGTGCGCGCCGACGTGTGGTCGGCGACGTCCTGGAACGAGCTGCGCCGTGAGGCCGTCGAGGTGGAGGAGCACAACCTGCTCCACCCGGAGGAGGAGCAGCGGGTGCCCTATGTGACGCGGAAGCTGTCCGGCGCGGAGGGACCGTTCGTGGCGGTCTCCGACTGGATGCGATCGGTTCCCGACCAGATCTCGCGCTGGGTGCCGGGCACGTACACCTCGCTGGGCGCGGACGGCTTCGGCTTCGCGGACACGCGCGGTGCGGCACGGCGCTACTTCCACATCGACGCGCAGTCGATCGTGCTGGCGGTGCTCACCGAGCTGGCGCGCGAGGGCAAGGTGGACCGGTCGGCGCTGAAGCAGGCCGTGGACCGCTACCGCCTGCTGGACGTGGCGGCGGCGGACCCGGGCGCGGCCGGCGGCGACGCCTAGGCAGTGCCGTCGAAGTAGCGCCGTGCGCCCGCGGGGCGACCAGCCGGGCTTCGACGACCCGGCCCAGGACCGCGGGGCCGCGAAGGCGCGAGTACGGGTGCGGGGGTTTCGTCCCCCGCACCCGCTTTACGATGCCCGGCATGGAAGAACGCTGGGAACACCACACGCGCGGACCCCTGCTGACGCTCGCCGTGGCGTTCGGTGTCGCCTACGCGGTGCCGATCGTGGCGCCGGGCGCCGACCGCTGGGTGCACTCGGCGTGCACGGCGGTGGAGTGGGTGGTGTGGGGAGCGTTCGCCGTCGACTACCTCGTGCGGCTGGTGCTGGCGCCCGCCCGGTGGCACTTCGTGCGCCGCCACCCGCTGGACCTGCTCGCGGTGCTGCTGCCGCTGGTGCAGCCGCTGCGGCTGCTGCGGGTGGTCGCCACGCTGCTGCTGGTGGGGCGGCGGGCCCGGATGGCCCCACAGGTCACCCTGACGACCTATGTCGCGGGGGCCGTGGTGGGGCTGATGATGTTCGGCTCGCTGGCGGTGCTGCACGTGGAGCGGGACGCGCCGGAGGGGAACATCCGGACGCTGGGCGACGCGGTGTGGTGGTCGTTCACCACCATGACGACCGTGGGCTACGGGGACCACGCGCCGACGACGGGACTGGGCCGGTTCCTGGCGGTGGGCCTGATGCTGTCGGGCATCGCGCTGCTGGGTGTGGTGACGGCCAACATCGCGGCCTGGTTCATCTCCCGCTTCGAGCGGGACGACGCCCAGGAGCGCCGTCAGACGGCGCTCCTGGAGGCCCTGACCGAGGAGGTCAGGCAGCTGCGTGCGGAGGTCGGCCGGCTGTCGGAGCACGCCGTGCTCCCTGAGGGGACCGCGGCACCGGCCGGTGACCGGTCTCCGGCTTAGCCGAACACCTCTCGCCGGACGCCCGGCGCCGCGCGTTCCGTCCCGGTCCGCGACCCCTTTCGGCCGCGTGAGCGGGGGCTCACGCGCGTACGCCGGGTCCGCCCGAAGGTGTTCATGCCTGCCGGGTACCCGGGTTCGCGGCGGGCAGACGTTCAGTTCTCCCAGACCTTGAAGGCCCGTACCTGGTACGGCGACCGGGGCACCCAGGTGCCGGTGCCGGGGTACGTCTCGAACTCCGCCGTCTCGGCGCACTCGGCCGACTGGTAGGTGGTGACGGGCCGGCCGGTGCGGTTGGCCAGGGCGGTCGCGGTGGCGGCGCCGGGGAGTACGACGCAGCTCTCGATGTCGACGCCGGTCAGCTCGTACGTCCGGCGGGCGCCCCGGAACTCCTCCTTGGCCCAGAGGCACAGCTGCCCGGCGGCGCAGGGCCCCAGGGCCGGCGGCCCGGCCGCGGCCGGCACCGCGGTCCCGGCGACGGTGGCGGCCAGCGCGGCGGCGGCCAGGACGGTCTTGGTACGCATGTCGAACCCCCGTGTGCATGGAAACGATCACCTGCCCGGGCAGCGTGGCGCGGGCCGGGCGGGGACCGGAAGAGGGGGCCCGGTGATCCACTCTGATAGGTGACGCGCCGCCCGGGGTGCCGCCCCGGCGACGCCGAGGGCCCCGGCAGCGCGTGGCTGCCGGGGCCCGGGGTCACCCGAAAGGTGTCGGAGCGGGGGCCGAGGACGGCCCGCCGGAGGTGGCCGCCCCCTCCCGATGTGACCCGCCGGACGCGGTCGCTCGGACACGGGCCGTCGGGCGCGGGCCGTCAGATGTGGGCACCGCCCGCGCCCGCGTCGGCGTTCTCGCCTCGCTTGGTCAGGGTGGCGACCAGCGCCGCGACGACCGCCACGACACCGGCGACCAGGAAGGCCGTGCCCATGCCCGACATGAACGTGTCGTGGATGACGCCACCGATCCTGGCCAGGAGGTCCGGCGTCATCCCGGGGGCCTTGGCCAGCTCGGCCGGTACGGTGCCGAACTCCGCGGCCTGCTCCAGCCGGGGGTCGACCGGCACCGGGATGCCCGCCTCCTTCCAGTTGGCCGCGAAGTCCGAGCTGACCTTGGAGGACATCACCGCGCCCAGCACCGCCGTGCCGAGGGCGCCGCCGACCTGCATCGCGGCCTGCTGGAGGCCACCGGCCACACCGGACAGCTCCAGCGGGGCGTTGCCGACGATGACCTCGGTGGCGCCCACCATGACCGGGGCCAGGCCCAGGCCCAGCAGGGCGAACCAGAACGACATGGCGAGCGTGCCCGTGCCCTCGGTGAGGGAGATCATGCCGAACATGGCGGCGGCCGTGCACACCATGCCGCCGACGAGCGGGATCCGCGGTCCGAACTTGGTGATCAGCGCGCCCGCCAGCGGCGAGGAGACGATCATCATGGCCGTCAGCGGCAACAGGTGGAGGCCACTGTCGACCGGGCTGAGCCCCTTGACGCCCTGGAGGTAGAAGGTGACGAAGAACAGGCCGCCCATGAAGGCGAAGGCCATCAGCACCATGAGGACGGTGCCGGCGCTCAGGGGCACCGAACGGAACATGCCCAGCGGGATGAGCGGCTCCTTGACCTTGGTCTCCCAGAGGGCGAAGAGCGCGAACAGCACCACCGCGCCGCCCAGGAAGCCCCACGTGCTGGCGCTGCCCCAGCCCCAGGACTCGCCGGCCTTGATGATGCCCCAGATCAGGGCGCCCATCGCGGCAGACAGCAGGACGATGCCCAGCACGTCGAAGGAGCGCGGCGCGTTCTCGGCGCGGTGGTCCCGGAGGATCACCAGGCCGAAGACGAGCGCGACGATGCCCACCGGGACGTTGACGAAGAACACGGACTGCCAGCTGACGTGCTCCACGAGCAGGCCGCCGACGATCGGTCCGCCCGCGGTCGAGGCGCCGATGACCATGCCCCAGATGCCGATCGCCATGTTCAGCTTCTCGGCCGGGAAGGTGGCGCGCAGCAGGCCGAGCGCCGCCGGCATCAGCAGGGCGCCGAACAGGCCCTGGAGCACCCGGAAGGCGATCACCAGGCCGATGGAGCTGGAGAGGCCGATCGCGGCGGACGCGGCCGCGAAACCGGCTATGCCTATGAGGAAGGTCTGGCGGTGGCCGAACCGGTCACCGAGCTTGCCGGCGGTGATCAGCGCGACGGCCAGCGCGAGGAGGTATCCGTTGGTGATCCACTGGACGTCGGAGAGGGTCGCGCCGAGGTCCTTCTGGATCGCGGGATTGGCGATCGCGACGATCGTGCCGTCCAGCGCGACCATCATCACGCCGATGGCCACGGCGAAGAGCGTGAGCCAGGGGTGGCCGCGCAGCCCCTTGGCCTGTGCCGGCGTGGGCTCCGGGCCCTGCGGCACCTGGTCGACGGTGGTCTGACTAGTCATACCGAGAGGCTAATGTCAGCCACTGACAATTGACAAAGCAATTCACACGCCGGTAACTGTCACTTAGCTCACAGGTACGCTGAGCTGCCCAAAGAGCCGGAGAGAGACAAGCCGAGGACCATGAAGTGACGGTTGAGCAGCGGACCAGCGCGGGGTTGCGCGAACGCAAGAAGCAGCGCACCCGCGACGCCCTGCTGCGCGCCGCGCTGGAGCTGTTCACCAGTCAGGGCTACGAGCGCACCACGGTCGACGAGATCGCCGGCACCGTGGACGTCTCCCAGCGCACCTTCTTCCGCTACTTCGCCAGTAAGGAGGAGGTGGCCTTCGCCGTCCAGCACATGGTGGAGCGGCACTTCATGGCCGCCCTGCGCGCCCGGCCGCCGCACGAGGCGCCGCTCGAAGCCATGCGCAACGCCGTGCTGTCGGCCTGGGACACCATCGGCGAGGCCATCATGGAGGTCGTTCCGGTCGAGCTGTACCTGCGGACGTTCCGGCTCATCGAGTCGACGCCGGCGCTGCTCGCGGTGCACCTGCGGCGCTCCACCGAGATGGAGGAGAACATCGCCCGGCTGATCGCCGATCGCGAGGGCCTGGACGTGGACGCCGACCCCCGGCCCCGGGTGGCCGTGGCCGCGTTCAGCGGGGTGATGCGGGTCACCGGGCAACTGTGGGGCCGGGGCCCGGACGCCTCGCTGGAGGCGATCCGCGCCCTGACCGAGGACTACCTCGACCACCTCGGTCCGGCGCTGGCCGCCGACTGGCGCGACGGGCGGCACCCCCGCACCGGCTGACCCCGGACCGTCGCGGCCGGGGGCGCCGGGGCGCGCTCCGCGGCACACCCGGCGTACACGGAGAGTCACGCCGCTACCCCGTATTCTCCGTTTCATGCGTGATCCGCGTCACGCTGGTCACGGCACCCCGGGAGCTTCTCCTAAGGTGTCTCGTAGTGACTGCTTTCCACTCCCCTCCCTCCCTCCTCGCCTGGCGTGCCCTGCTCGCTCTCGCGGTGGTGTTCGTCCTGCTCATGACCACCGGATGGACCGCCGCGCGCGACCAGCCCGGGCCGCGCGGACCGCGCGAGGCAGCGCTGGCCGCCTGGCGCGACGGCCGGGCGGGGCCGCACCGGCTGCCCGATCCGGCGTCGCCGGCGAGCGCGATCACCCGGTTCTTCCGGTCACTGACCGTCACCCAGCGTGATCGGCTCGCGGCCCGCCACCCACTGGTCGTCGGCAACCTCGACGGCGCCCCGGTCGGGCTGCGCTACCGCGCCAACCGGCACGCGCTGCGCCAGGCCCGTGACGCCGAGCGCCGGCGGGTGGACGACGAACGGCTCTCCCCCGACGGCCACCGCGAGGCGGTGCGCCGGCTGCACCGGTTCACCTCCCTGCTGCGCGAGGGGCGCCAGATCCTCGCCTTCGACCCGACCGGGAAGGGCCGGGCCGCGGAGGTGTTCGGCGACCTGGAACGGGCTCAGCGCGTCTCGGTGGTCGTGCCGGGCGTCGACACCGACCTGCTGACCTTCCAGCGCACCGCCCGCAGGTACAGCGCGCCGGTCGGCATGGCCGAGTCGCTGTACGCCGCCGAACGCGCCGCCGCGCCCCGTACCCGTACCGCCGTGGTCGCCTGGGCCGACTACACGGCGCCGGTGGGCGTCGGCGTGGAGGCGGCGACCGGCGGGCTGGCGGCGGACGGCGCGCGGCGGCTGGCCGGGGTGACCGGCGCGCTGCCCGGCGGCTCCAAGGTCTCGCTGTTCTGCCACAGTTACGGCTCGGTGGTGTGCGGCCTGGCCGCGCCGCGACTGCCTCCTCGGGTGACCGATGTCGCGGTGGCCGGCAGCCCCGGCATGCGGGCCGAGAGCGCGGCGGCGCTGGGCACCCGGGCCCGGGTGTGGGCGATGCGGGACGCCGACGACTGGATCGGCGACCTGCCCTACCTGGAGGTCGGCGGGCTGGGGCACGGCGCCGACCCGGTGACCCCGGAGTTCGGCGCCCGGGTGCTGTCGGCGGACGGCGCGGCCGGGCACGCCGGCTATTTCGAGCCGGGCACCGAGAGCCTGCGCAACCTGGCGCGCATAGGCGTCGGTTCGTACGACGGGGTGCGGTGCGCGGGCGCCGATTCGGCCTGCCGCAGCGGAATTTCCGGCGGGAACGCCGTCTGACGCGCGTAGAGGCCCGTGCGGGGTGGTGGATTTCGCAACTCTTCGAGGGGCGACGCGCGAGCCCCCGCCGCATACGATGAGGCACATGGGTGATGTGCTGGCCGGAATTCATGCCACCTGGGAATTCGAACCCGACGCCGTGCTCATCCGCTTCGAACGGGGGATCCGCACGCCGAAGCTCTTCCACGCGCTGCGGGAACGGCGCATTCCCCACGAGGCGTTGGCGTCGGTGTCCCTCTCCCCGGGCAAGCGGGGCACGGTGGTGCTGCGCGCGGTGCCGCGACCGGGTGCCGATCCGCTGATGGAGGTGGCCGCCGGCCAGCTCAAGGAGGGCAGCGACCCGTACCGCCTGGTGCTGTCCGCCGAGCGCGAGGCGCTCGCCGAGACGTACGCGGACGAGCTGCGCGCGCGGCTCGCCGGCCCGGGGGCGGCCGGGCCGGCCGAGCGGTTCCTGGTGGCCGCCCCCGAAGCGCCGCTCCAGTTCAAGGCGTATGACGGGAAGGCGTCCTTCGACGGTGCCGAAGTGGCCTTCCGGTGGTTCTGGACGGGTGCGTCGTCCGCCAAGTGGAAGGCCGGCGACCAGTCGTTCCGGGTGCGGGAGCTGAGCGGTGTCGAGTGGCGCTCCCCCGATGTGCTCGACGGCCACCTGCGGCTGCTGCCGCGTGACGGCGGCACCCGGCCCGCCCAGGCCGACCAGGACCCGGCCGCCGTGGTCTTCGGCCTCGGCTACGGGCCGGTGCACGAGTCGTTGCCGTTCGCGGCGGCGGTCCTGGCCGCGGTACGGGGAGCGGCCCGCGCCGGCTGCTCCGGCGCGGGCGGCGGGGAACCCGTCGCGGTGGCCGCGGCCCCGCGCCCGGGCCGCGACCCGGCGGCGGTGGCCGAACGGATACGGCACCTGGGCGAGCTGTACCAGGCCGGCCTGGTGACGGACGAGGAGTTCGCGGCGAAGAAGGCGGAACTGCTCGCGGAACTGTAGGCCCGCGCCCGGTGACCCACCCGGTCCGGCCGGCCCCGTCCGCCCCCTCCTACCCGGCCCGGCCCGGTCCCGGTGGGTCAGATGTCGCGTGCCGCCGAGGTGGAGGACATGTCGGCGTACCGGTCGCCCGCGACCCGCTCGGCGATCGGCTCCAGCAGGGCCAGTTCCCCGGCGTCCAGCCGGACACGGGTCGCCGCGGCGTTCTCCAGGAGCCGGCCGCGCTTGCGGGTGCCGGGGATCGGCACCACGACCAGGCCGTGCACCTCGGCCCGCTGGTGCACCCAGGCCAGGGCGATCTGCGCGGGAGTCGCGCCGTGCGCGTCGGCGATGGCGCGCAGCGGCTCCAGGAGCGCGGCGTTGCGCTCGGCGTTCTCACCGCTGAACCGGGGGTGGTTCCGGCGGTAGTCGCCGCCCGACAGCTCCTTGGACGCGTCGGTGAAGGCACCGGTCAGGAAGCCCCGGCCGAGCGGTGAGTACGGCACGAACGCCACGCCCAGCTCCGCGGCCGCGCCCACCGCGCTGCGCTCCACGTCCCGCGAGAACACCGACCACTCGGACTGGAGCGCGGTGATGGGGTGCACGGCGTGCGCCTCGCGCAGCTCCGCGCCGGTCACCTCGCTGAGCCCGAGGTACTTGACCTTGCCCTCCTGGACCAGCTCGGCCATGGCGCCGACCGACTCGGCCAGCGGTACGGCCGGGTCGCGCCGGTGCATGTAGTAGAGGTCGATGACGTCGACGCCCAGGCGGCGCAGACTGCCCTCGACCGCGGACCTGATGTAGGCCGGCTCGTTGCGCACGGCCCGGTACTGCGGGTCGTCGGTCCGCTCGACGGCGAACTTCGTCGCGAGGGTGATCTCCTCACGGTGGGCGGCGACGAACGGGGCGAGGAACTCCTCGTTGGCGCCCCGCCCGTAGATGTCGGCGGTGTCGATCAGCGTGACGCCCGCCTCCAGCGCGGCGTCCAGGGTGTCGCGGGCGGCGGCCTCGTCGGTGTCGCCGTAGAACTCGCTGATGCCCATGGCGCCGAAGCCCTGGACGCCCACTTCCGGGCCCTTCGCGCCGAGGCGCACGGTGGTGATCTTCTCGACGGCGGGGGTGTTCTCGGACTGGTCCTTGCTCATGGGCTTCAGGCCCTCTCCGGCGCCCGGCGGGCGCCCGCGTAGATGTCGATCTTGTAATCCAGTACGGCGAGCGTGTCCTGGAGCTCCGCGATACGGGCCCGCACGTTCCGGCGGGTCTCCACCAGCAACTCCTGCCGCTGGTCGAAGGTGTGCTCGCCCTCACGCACGAGTTCGGCGTAGCGCACCATGTCGGTCACCGGCATGCCGGTCAGCCGCAGCTTGCCGACCAGGGCGAGCCAGTCCAGGTCCCGGTTGGTGAACCGGCGCTGACCGGTGTGCGACCGGTCGACGTGCGGCATCAGCCCGATCCGCTCGTACCAGCGCAGGGTGTGCGCGCTCAGCCCGGTCCACGCCGCGACCTCGCCGATCGTGTAGCGGTCCTGTCCCGCGGGACGCGGGTGCGGGCGCGGGGCCGCGGCAGGGGCGCACGGCCCGCTGTCCGGCGGCCGTACGGGAGTGGTGCTGTCGATCACCGTCATGCCCTCCACGCTAGGACCCTGGAGTGCACTCCAGGCAAGTGGAGGTGAGGGGTTCCCGGGGCCCGGCCCCCGCACCCCGGAGGCGGGCCGGACCCTATGGATAGGCTCTCGGCATGCAGAGCCTGGCAATGATCGAGAACTGGCCGGTCCCCACCGCCGCGGCGGCCGTCGTCCGTGCGGACGGCTCCCTCGCCGGGTCGTACGGCCCCACCGACCGGCCCTTCCCGCTGGCTTCGGTCACCAAGCCCCTCGCCGCGTACGCCGTCCTGGTCGCCCACGAGGAGGGCGCCGTCGAGCTGGACGAGCCCGCCGGGCCCGAGGGGGCCACCGTGCGGCACCTGCTGGCGCACACCTCGGGGCTCGCCTTCGACGAGCACCGGGCGACGGCCGCGCCGGGCACCCGGCGGATCTACTCCAACGCCGGGTTCGAGGTGCTGGGCGACCGTGTCGCCGAGGCGACCGGCATCCCGTTCGCGGAGTACCTGCGCCAGGCGGTGCTGGAACCGCTGGGCATGACGGCCACGACACTGGACGGCTCACCCGCCAAGGACGGCGTCTCGACCGCCGGGGACCTGGCGCGCTTCGCCGCCGAGGTGCAGGCGCCCCGGCTGCTGGACCCGCGCACCGTGCTGGAGGCGACGACGGTGGTCCACCCCGGGCTGACCGGTGTCCTGCCCGGGTACGGGCACCAGCGGCCCAACGACTGGGGGCTCGGGTTCGAGATCCGGGACGGCAAGGCCCCGCACTGGACGGGGACGTCGTCCTCGCCGCGCACCTTCGGTCACTTCGGCCAGTCGGGCACGTTCCTGTGGATCGACCCGGACGCGCGGGCGGCGTGCGTGGCGCTCACCGACCGGGCCTTCGGCCCGTGGGCGGTCGAGGCGTGGCCGCCGTTCACCGACGCGGTGCTGGCGGAGCTGCGCCACGGCTGAGCCGCGGCGGCGGGACGGCGGTCAGCCCGCCATCCGCCACAGCAGCACCTCGGCGGCGGCCCGCGCGGTGAGCTCCAGGCCCCGCGCGCCGGTGATCCGGGCCGCGTCGCCGGGCCCCAACTCCTGGCCGGCCAGCTCCACCCGGCCACGCACCACGTGCGCGTACAGGAAGTCCGCGTCCGGGACGGCCGCGCGCTCTCCCGGTGCCGGGCGCCGCACGTGCAGCTCGGCGCCCGCGGCGGGCAGGGCGTAGGGCGCGGCGTCGGTGAGGCCGCGCACGATCCCGTACGAGGGCTCCCCTCCGGACGCCAGGGGGGCGAGCCACATCTGCACGAAGACCAGCGGGGTGTCGCCGTCGTTGCGCTCCTCGTGCCGCACCCCGCTCGCCGCGCTGAGGCGCTGGACGTCGCCGGGACGCACCAGGGTGGCGTGCCCCGCCGAGTCACGGTGCGTCAGCTCCCCCTCGACGACCCAGGTGACGATCTCGGTGTGGCTGTGCGGGTGCTCGTCGAACCCGGCGCCCGGTGCGAGCCGCTCCTCGTTGCAGGCGAGGACGGCGCCGAAGCGGACGTTGTCCGGGTCGTAGAAGCGGCCGAAGGACAGGGCGTGCCGGGTCTCGATGCCGGCCGCCGGGTCGCCGCCGCGGTAGCGCTCCTCGGCGCGCTGTACGAATATCACCAGCCCACCGTAGACCCGGCACCGCACTCACCCGTCCGGATAAGGCAGTCTTGTCCCGTGCCTGAACCCGCAGCGAACGAAAAACACCCCCATGCCGCCACATTGAAGCGTCTGGAGCAGTCCTCCGGACGGCTCGCCGCGAACGCCATTGCCCGCATGGACGAAACGCTGCCGTGGTACCGGGCCATGCCCCCGGAGAACCGTTCCTGGATCGGCCTGGTCGCCCAGGCCGGTATCGCCGCGTTCACCGAGTGGTTCCGGCATCCGGAGACGCCGCAGGCGATCTCGACGGACGTGTTCGGCACGGCGCCGCGCGAGCTGACCCGGGCGATCACCCTGCGCCAGACCGTCGAGATGGTGCGCACCACCATCGAGGTCATGGAGTCGGCGATCGAGGAGGTCGCGGCGCCCGGTGACGAATCGGTGCTGCGCGAGGCGCTGCTGGTGTACGCCCGGGAGATCGCCTTCGCGACGGCCCAGGTGTACGCGCAGGCCGCCGAGGCGCGGGGCGCCTGGGACGCCCGGCTGGAGTCGCTGGTCGTGAACGCGGTGCTGTCCGGCGAGGCCGACGAGGGCGCCGTCTCGCGCGCCGCCGCGCTGGGCTGGAACTCGCCGGAGCACGTGTGCGTGATCCTGGGCACCGCCCCGGACGGGGACAGCGAGCTGACCGTCGAGGCGATCCGCCGGGCTGCCCGGGCCGCCAAGCTCCAGGTGCTCACCGGCGTGCTGGGCGACCGGCTGGTGGTGATCGCGGGCGGCAGCGACAACCCGCTCCAGGTCGCCAAGGCGCTGATCGGCCCGTACGCGGCGGGCCCGGTGGTGGCGGGCCCCGTGGTACCCGACCTGCTGGCCGCGACCCGGTCCGCGCAGGCCGCGGCGGCCGGGTTGAAGGCCTGCTCGGCGTGGCAGGACGCACCGCGGCCGGTGCTGGCGGACGATCTCCTTCCGGAGCGCGCGATCGCGTCGGACCCGGCCGCGCGCGAGCAACTGGTGGAGGAGATCTACAGACCGCTGGAGGAAGCTGGGTCGGCGCTGCTGGAGACCCTGAGCGTGTACCTGGAGCAGGCGAGCAGCCTGGAAGGGGCGGCGCGGATGTTGTTCGTGCACCCCAATACCGTGCGCTACCGGCTCCGACGTGTGACGGATGTCACCGGGTGGTCACCGTCCGACGTCCGTTCGGCGTTTACGCTGCGGATCGCGCTGATCCTGGGGCGTCTGGCCGAAGCGGACACCTCGTCCTAACTGTTTTGTAGGACATCAACAATTCGACTGACGGTTCTTCGTCCTTGTCCTCACGGGCGTCACGGACCGTCCACAAGAGAGAGTGTGAGGGTGCTCGTACTCGTCGCTCCCGGCCAAGGCGCTCAGACGCCCGGCTTCCTGACTCCCTGGCTCGACCTCCCCGGCGCGGGCGACCGTGTCGCCGAGTGGTCCGACGCCATCGGGCTCGACCTCGTCCACTACGGCACCAAGGCGGACGCGGACGAGATCCGTGACACGGCCGTCGCCCAGCCGCTCCTGGTCGCGGCCGGTCTGCTGTCCGCCGCGGCGCTCGGCGACCCCGCGCCCGGCGCGGTCGCCGGCCACAGCGTCGGTGAGATCACCGCCGCCGCGTTCGCGGGCGTGCTCGACGAGACCGCGGCGCTCCGCTTCGTACGGACGCGCGGCCTGGCGATGGCCGAGGCCGCCGCCGTCACCGAGACGGGCATGTCGGCGCTGCTCGGCGGCGACCCCGAGGTGACCGTCCCGCACCTGGAGAAGCTGGGCCTGACCGCGGCGAACGTGAACGGCGCCGGCCAGATCGTCGCCGCCGGCACCATGGAGCAGCTGGCCGCGCTGGAGGCGGACAAGCCCGAGGGCGTCCGCCGCGTGGTGGCGCTGAAGGTGGCGGGCGCGTTCCACACGCACCACATGGCTCCCGCCGTCACGGCCCTGCGGAAGGCCGCGGACGAGCTCACGGTCGCCGATCCGGCCGTGCCCTACGTCTCCAACAAGGACGGCCGGACCGTCGCCACGGGCGCCGATGTCGTCGCCCGCCTGGTGGGTCAGGTCGCGAACCCGGTCCGCTGGGACCTGTGCATGGAAACGTTCCAGCAGCTCGGGGTGACCGCGCTGGTCGAGGTGTGCCCCGGTGGGACGCTGACCGGTATCGCCAAGCGCGCCCTGCCGGGTGTCGCGACGCTCGCGCTGAAGACGCCGGACGACCTCGACGCGGCACGCGCGCTCATCGCCGAGCACGCGCGCCCCGCCGCCTGACAAGGAGCCGTAGAGCATGGCGAAGATCAAGCCCAGCCAGGGCGCCCCGTACGCGCGGATCATGGGTGTCGGCGGCTACCGCCCCACCCGGGTCGTGCCCAACGAGGTGATCCTGGAGACGATCGACTCGTCCGACGAGTGGATCCGCTCGCGCTCCGGTATCGCCACCCGCCACTGGGCCTCCCCGGAGGAGACCGTGACCGCGATGTCGGTCGAGGCGGCCGGCAAGGCCATCGCGGACGCCGGGATCACCCCGGAGCAGATCGGCGGCGTGATCGTCTCCACCGTCTCGCACTTCAAGCAGACCCCGGCCGTGGCCACCGAGATCGCCCACCAGATCGGCGCGAACAAGCCAGCCGCGTTCGACATCTCGGCGGGCTGCGCCGGCTTCGGCTACGGCCTGACCCTGGCCAAGGGCATGGTCGTCGAGGGCTCGGCGGAGTACGTGCTCGTCATCGGCGTCGAGCGGTTGAGCGACCTGACGGACCTGGCGGACCGGGCGACGGCGTTCCTGTTCGGCGACGGCGCCGGCGCGGTCGTGGTGGGCCCCGCCAAGGAGCCGATGATCGGCCCGACCGTCTGGGGCTCCGAGGGCGACAAGGCCGAGACCATCAAGCAGACCGTGCCGTGGACGGACTACCGCGACGGCGTGGTCGAGAAGTTTCCGGCCATCACCCAGGAGGGCCAGGCGGTCTTCCGCTGGGCCGTCTACGAGATGGCGAAGGTCGCCCAGCAGGCGCTGGACGCCGCCGGTGTCCCGGCGGCCGACCTGGACGTCTTCATCCCGCACCAGGCCAACATGCGGATCATCGACTCGATGGTGAAGACGCTGAAGCTGCCGGAGCACGTCACGGTCGCCCGGGACGTGGAGACCACCGGCAACACCTCGGCCGCCTCGATTCCGCTCGCGATGGAGCGGCTTCTGGCGACCGGCCAGGCGAAGAGCGGTGACACCGCGCTCGTCATCGGCTTCGGGGCGGGTCTCGTCTACGCCGCGACGGTCGTTACCCTCCCTTAGGCACCGTTCGGATCATTTTCCGGACGACCAGCCTCACATCCTCTGAGAAACACCCTCTGAGAACACACCGAAGGAGCGCCACATGGCCGCCACTCAGGACGAGATCGTCAAGGGCCTCGCCGAGATCGTGAACGAGATCGCCGGTATCCCGGTCGAGGACGTCCAGCTGGACAAGTCCTTCACCGACGACCTGGACGTCGACTCGCTGTCCATGGTCGAGGTCGTCGTCGCCGCCGAAGAGCGCTTCGACGTCAAGATCCCCGACGAGGACGTCAAGAACCTCAAGACGGTCGGCGACGCCGCCGACTACATCCTGAAGCACCAGGACTGACCGGATCGCCACCCGGCGGTGGCGCCGCATTCCCCATACCTCATACACGTGGAGAAAGAATTCCTGTGAGCCCGACCAATCGCACCGTGGTCGTCACCGGTATCGGCGCAACCACACCGCTGGGTGGCGACACCGCCTCGACCTGGGAAGGTCTCATGGCGGGACGCTCCGGCGTCAAGCCCCTCGAAGGTGACCGCTTCGCCGACATGCCCGTCCGTATCGCGGCCCCCGCGGCCGTCGACCCGGGCGAGGTGCTGCCCCGCCCGCTCGCCCGCAAGCTGGACCGCTCGGCGCAGTTCGCCCTGATCGCGACCCGTGAGGCCTGGGCCGACGCGGGCTTCACCGCGCCCGCCGGCGAGGACGACAAGGTCCGGCCCGAGCGGCTCGGCTCGGTCATCGCCTCCGGCATCGGCGGCGTGACCACCCTGCTCGACCAGTACGACGTGCTCAAGGAGAAGGGCGTACGCCGCGTCTCCCCGCACACCGTGCCGATGCTGATGCCCAACAGCCCCGCCGCGAACGTGGGCCTGGAGGTGAACGCCCGGGCGGGCGTCCACACGCCGGTCTCCGCCTGCGCGTCGGGCGCCGAGGCGATCGGGTACGCCGTCGAGATGATCCGCACCGGCCGCGCCGACGTGGTCGTCGCGGGCGGCACCGAGGCGGCCATCCACCCGCTGCCGGTCGCCGCGTTCGCCAACATGATGGCGATGTCCAAGAACAACGACGAGCCCGAGAAGGCCTCCCGCCCGTACGACAAGGCCCGTGACGGCTTCGTCCTGGGCGAGGGCGCCGGTGTCGTGGTCCTGGAGTCGGCCGAGCACGCCGCCGCGCGCGGCGCCAAGGTCTACTGCGAGGTCCTGGGCCAGGGCCTGTCGGCCGACAGCCACCACATCGCGCAGCCCGAGCCGAGCGGCCGCGGCATCGCGGCCGCCCTGCAGAACCTGCTGGACAGCACGGACCTGAAGCCGTCGGAGGTCGTGCACCTGAACGCGCACGCCACCTCCACCCCGCAGGGTGACGTCGCCGAGGTGAAGGCGCTGCGCCAGGTGCTCGGCGACGACCTGGACCATGTCGCCATCTCGGCCACCAAGTCGATGACCGGTCACCTGCTGGGCGGCGCGGGGGGCATCGAGACCGTCGCGACGGTCCTGGCGCTGTACCACCGCACGGCCCCGCCGACCATCAACATCGACGAGCTGGACGGGGAGGTCGAGGCCGACATCGTGCGCGACGAGCCGCGTGCCCTCCCCGAGGGCACCATCGCCGCGATCAACAACTCGTTCGGCTTCGGCGGCCACAACGTGGTCCTGGCCTTCCGTACGGTCTGACCCTCCGGCACCTGAGCGAAGAGGCCCCCACCGCCTTGGTGGGGGCCCTTTGTCGTACGGGGTCGGGGGACGCGCGGCGCCGGGGGCGCGGGGCGCGGGTACCGGGTCAGACGACCTGGTGCAGCCAGCGGACCGGGGCGCCCTCGCCCGCGTACCGGAAGGGTTCCAGCTCGTCGTCCCAGGGCTTGCCCAGGAGCTTGCAGATCTCGGCTTCCAACTGGGTCTCGCCCTGCGCCGAACGGGCCAGCGCGGCGCGCAGCCGGTCCTCGGGGATCAGGATGTCGCCGTGCATGCCGGTGACGGCGTGGAAGATGCCCAGCCGGGGCGTGGCGCTGTAGCGCTCGCCCTCGGCGGTGGGGCACGGCTCGGCGGTCACCTCGAAGCGGAGCATCTGCCAGCCGCGCAGCGCCGAGGCGAGCTTGGAGGCGGTGCCCGGTTCCCCCTGCCAGGAGAATTCCGCTCTCCAGGTGCCCGGGGAGGCCGGCTGCCGGATCCAGTCGAGCTGGACCCTCGCACCCAGCACGCCCGCCACCGCCCATTCGACGTGCGGGCACAGCGCGCGAGGTGCGGAGTGTACGTACAGGACTCCACGTGTCGTCACCGGGACCTCCAGTGTGGGACGAGGTTCGCCTTTCCCAGCGGCCTCAGTAAACAGCATCAGGAGTAAAACTCCACAAAAGGGACAGCGTGTGACGTGATGTAATTTACCGGAGCCGATCGGCGAAGGCGCCTTACGGTTCGACGGGGAAAAGCTACCGTGCGCCGGGGCCCTCGGCATGACGTACGGTCGGTCCCATGGGCCGTTGACACCAAGCTTTCACTCGCCAGGACGCCGACGAAAGGGCGAAAGGATGCCCGCGATACCGCCGCGCGGGGCAACCCCGCGCACCGCCGTCGCCACGTGGACCGCGCTGTTCGCGCTCTGTGCCGCCTTCCTGACGGGGTGTGACACGGGTTCCGCGCCCGGCGCGTCGGCGGCCCGGCGGCCCGCGCCCTCCCCCACCCCGGCGTGGGACCGCAGCCCCGCGTCGATCGCCGCTGTGGGTGACTCCATCACGCGCGGCTACGACGCCTGCTCGGTGCTCGCGGACTGCCCGGAGGTGTCGTGGGCGACGGGTTCGGACGAGCGGGTGAACAGCCTGGCGCTGCGGCTGCTCGGCGCCCGGGGGGTGGCCACCCGTAGCTGGAACTTCGCCCGGTCGGGCGCGCGAATGGCCCAACTGCCCGGCCAGATGGCGCAGGCGGCCGCCCGGAAGCCCGCCTTGGTCACGGTGCTGGTGGGCGCCAACGACGCCTGCCGGGACACCACCGATCTGATGACGCCGGTGGACGCCTTCCGCGCGTCCTTCGAGGAGGCGATGCGCCGGCTGCGGGCGGCCGCGCCCAGGACTCAGGTGTACGTGTCGAGCGTGCCGGACCTGAAGCGGCTGTGGTCCGAGGGCCGGGGCAACCCGCTGGGCAAGCAGGTGTGGAAGCTGGGCCTGTGCGCGTCGATGCTGGCCGGCGCGGACGACCTGGGCGAGGCCGCCGAACGGCGCCGCGCCCTGGTGCACGACCAGGTGGTGGCGTACAACGAGGTCCTGCGGGAGGTCTGCGCCGAGGACCGCCACTGCCGGTACGACGGCGGGGCGGTGTTCGCTTACCGCTTCACCGGCGCGCAGTTGAGCCCGTGGGACTGGTTCCACCCCGGTCTGGGCGGCCAGCAGCGCCTGGCGGAGATCGCCCACCGCGCCGTCACGGCGGAACGGCCGCCCGCGCCGGCCGCGGCGCCGGAGCGGCAGGCCGTCACACCTCCAGCACGGAGCTGAGCCGACGGTCCGTCACGGACCGCCCGGCGCACACCTCGTATGTGCCGGGGACGAAGGTCCATGTCCCGAGGTACTCGTCCCAGATCTCGAACGCCCGGCGCGGCAGTGGGATCTCGGCCTCGGCGCACTCGCCCGGACGCGCCTCGACGCCCGCGAAGCCGGCCAGCAGGCGCACCGGGCGTTGGACCGGGCCCGCCGTCGGGGCGAGGTAGAGCTGGACGACCTCGTGGCCGGGACGGGCGCCGGTGTTGCGCACCCGGACCGTGGCGGACCGCGGGGTCACGGTGAGCGCCTCGTACGCCCAGTCGGTGTAGCCCAGGCCGTGGCCGAAGGGGTAGGCGGGGGTGGCACCGGCCCGGTCCCAGGCGCGGTAGCCGATGAAGACGCCCTCGCGGTAGTGGAGGCGGCCGTCGGCCGGCACCACCTCGGTGACCGGCGCGTCGGCCAGCGTGGCGGGCCAGGTGGTGGGCAGCCGGCCGCCCGGCTCGGCCGCGCCCAGCAGCACGTCGGCCAGGGCGGCGCCGCCCTCCTGGCCGGGGAACCAGGTGAGCAGGACGGCGGCGACGTCGTCGCGCCAGTCCATCTCCACCGGGGCGCCCGCGTTGACCACGACGACCGTGCGCGGGTTGGCGGCGGCCACGGCCCGCACCAGGTCGTCCTGGCGGCCGGGGAGGGCGAGGCTCGTACGGTCGAAGCCCTCGGACTCGACGCGTTCGGTGGTGGCGACCACGACGATCGCCGTGTCTGCGTCGCGCGCCGTGGCGACGGCCTCGGCGATCAGCTCGTCGGGGTCGCGGCGCGGGGCGAGGTGGAGCAGGGAGAACACCACGGCCGGCAGCGGCGCCGCGTCCCGCCCGCACAGCCGGTGGAGCAGCGACACCTCGACCGGCTCCCCCGCGGTGAGGGCCACCGTGCCGCGCGGGATCGGGGTACCGAGGAACGCCTCGAACGGGTCGGTCTCCGGGCCCGTCGCCTGCACGCCGTCGTAGAGGGTCCGGCCCGCGACGGTGAGCCTGAGGGCGCCGAGCCCGCGGGTGCCGAAGGTGTGCTCGCCGCTCTCGCGGGGGGTGAGGGTGCCCGTGATCTCGACGCTGCGCAGGGTCTCGTGGGTGACGCCGGGGGGCAGGTCGCCGCCGATCCACTGCACCTGCCCCCGCGCCAGCGGGACCTCGGCGATCACCTCGCCCCGGGCGTCGCGGCAGCGGGCCCGCAGCGCGAAGCCGGGCCCCGCGGGGGCGGGTTCGCCGTCCGGGTCGGCGCCGACGGCGTAGCCGAGCGTGCCGGTGGGGAGCGCGGCGGTCAGAGCGTCCAGCGGTGAGACGGCGCGGCCGGGGAAGACCTGGGCGGAGCCGCCGCCGAGCACCCGGGGATCACGGGCGGCGGCGCCCAGGAGGGCGACCCGGCGCACCCCGGCCGGATCGATGGGCAGGGCCCGGTCCTCGTTGCGCGCCAGCACGAAGGACCGGCGGGCGATCTCACGGGCCAGCGCCTCGCCGTCGACGGGGGCGGGCGGCTCGGCGACGGCCGGCGGCGCTCCCGCCAGGGCCCCGACACGGGCGGCGAGCCGCAGCACCCGGCGTACCGCCCGGTCGACGGCCGCCTCCTCGACCTCGCCCGCCCGGACGGCGGCGGCGAGCGCCTCGCCGTACACGGTCCCCGGGCCCGGCATGGCCACGTCCAGGCCGCCCTCGATGGCGCCCCTGGTGGAGCGGGCGGCCATCCAGTCGGAGACGGTGAAGCCGTCGAAGCCCCACTCGCCGCGCAGCACCTCCTCGACGAGGTGGCGGTGCTCGGTCATGGCGCGGCCGTTGACCTGGTTGTAGGCGGTCATGACGCCCCATGGGCGGGCCTCGGCCACGATGGCCTCGAAGGGCGCGAGGTAGAGCTCGCGCAGCGGGCGCGGGGCCACGACGTTGTCGACGGTGAACCGGTCGGTCTCGGCGTCGTTGGCGACGAAGTGCTTGACGGTGGCGGCGACGCCGCCGTCCTGGACGCCCAGCACATAGCCGGTGCCGATCTCGCCGGTGAGGTACGGGTCCTCGCTGTACGCCTCGAAATGGCGGCCGCCCAGCGGTGAGCGGTGCAGGTTGACAGTCGGGGCGAGCAGCACGTGGACGCCCTTGCGCCGGGCCTCCTGGGCGAGGAGCCGGCCCGCGCGGCGGGCGAGGGCGGGATCCCAGGTGGCGGCGAGGGCCGTGGGCGACGGCAGGGCGACCGAGGGGTCGTCCGGGGTCCAGCGCACGCCACGGACCCCGACGGGGCCGTCCGACATGACCAGGGAGGCCAGGCCGATCTCGGGGACCGCCGGGAGGGTCCACATGTCCTGACCGGCCAGCAGACGGGTCTTGGTGTCCAGCCCCAGCTCGCCGAGCGTGCCGAGCGCGGTCCTGACGGCCTGTTCGCGGGCGGTGTCGCTCACGCCGTGCCTCCTCGTCGGTGGTCGGCCCATGATGGCGGGCGAACCAGTAGCCCGGTAGGTTTCGTGATGTTTTCGTTACTCGGTGATGCCGTACGGTCCTGTGCGGGAGCGGTGCCGGAAGGGGGCGAGGGCGATGGCGGGCAGAACCAGGAGCGCGGAGCGGCGCGCGGAGATCGTACGGGCGGCCCTGGAGGTGATCGCCGAACGCGGCTACCGGGGCGCTTCGCTGGGCGCGGTCGCCGCACGGGTGGGCCTCACCCAGCAGGGACTGCTGCACCACTTCCCCACCAAGGAGGCACTGCTCGTCGCGGTGCTGGAGGAACGCGACCGGTGGGACACCGGCGGCGGCCGCGAGGGCTGGCGGCTCGACCTGCTGGAGGCGCTCGTGGAGTACAACGCGATGCGGCCGGGCATCGTGGGGACCTTCTCCGCGCTGCTCGGCGAGAGCGTGACGGAGGACCACCCGGCCCGGGAGTACTTCACCCGGCGCTACACCCGGGTGCGGGCGGACATGGCGGACGTGCTGCGCACCGAGTACGGGGACCGGCTGCCCGGCGGGCTGACCCCCGAGCAGGCCGCGCCGCTGCTAACGGCGGTGCTCGACGGACTGCAGTACCAGTGGCTGCTGGACCCGGGCGCGGTCGACATGCCGGCGGCCTTCCGCGACTTCCTGCGACTGCTGGGGGCGCGGTAGCGGGAGGGGCGGGTGCGGCGGAATACTGCCGGCAGCCCGCACCCGACGGAAGGACCCCCGCCCGTGTCACGGATACGTACGACGCTCGGCACCGCCCTGGTCGCGCTCGCCCTGGGGGCGGCGCCGGTCTCCGCGGCGCCCGCCCCCGCGGCGGCCGCCCCGGTGCCGCCGGGCCCCACCGCCGAGGAGGCGCGCCTGGACCGTGCCGTACCCCGGGAGATCCTCCGGCGCAGCGGATTCGACACGGTGGCCCAGGAGTTCGCCGGCGCGCTGGCGCGGTCGCGCTCCTACCCGGCGGCCGAGCGCGCGGTCGAACGGCACGGGTCACGGCTGTGGCGGCGCGCGGTGGACCGGGTGCAGGGGCGGGGACCGGCAGGGGGTGACCTGAGCCGGGACGACGACCGGCCGCTGTACTGGGCTCGGTTGGGGATGACCCGCGAACTGCGCGCCTGGCGGCCGGGCTTCGCCCTGCCTGACGCGGAGCGCGACCGGCTGCTGGGGCGGCTGGAGGCCACCTCCCGGGGGCAGGACTCGATCCGCTTCCCGGCCGCCGCCGGCGGCGACCGGGGCAAGGAGGTCGGGCGGGTGCTGATGACCGGGTTCGACCCGTTCACGCTGGACCGGGACATCCGGATCAGCAATCCCTCGGGCGCGGCGGCCCTGGCGCTGGACGGCACGTTGATCCGTACGCCGGACGGCCGGACGGCCCGCGTCGAGACGGCCCTCTTCCCTGTCCGCTGGCGGGACTTCGCGGACGGTGCCGTCGAGCGGGCGCTGCGCCCGCAGCTGCCCCGGGTGGACCTCTTCACCACGGTGAGCCAGGGCCGGGTCGGCCGCTTCGACATCGAGCGCTTCAACGGCGCCTGGCGGGGCGGTTTCGCGGACAACGAGAACGCGTCCGTGACGGGCCCGGTGCCGGTCACCGACCCGGCTTCACAGCCGCAGTGGACGACGACGACCCTGCCGTACCGGGACATCGTGGCGGCGGACACGGGCCGCTTCCCGGTGTACGACAACACCTCGGTCACCGAGATCCCGGCCGGCGGGACGGCTCCGGTGGTCCGGCCCGGTGGTCCGACCGCCGGCTCGGCCGCCCGCGCGGGCGGCGGCGGTGACTACCTGTCCAACGAGATCGCCTACCGGGCCACGCTGCTGCGCGACCGCCTGGGCCTGCGCGGCCTGCCGGGCGGCCATGTGCACACCCCGGTGCTGCGGTTCGGCGGGACGGACACGGGGGCGGTGACGGACCCGGAGTTCCTGCGCGACCGGGCCGACATCACGGCACAGGTACGGGCCGTCATCGCGGCGGCGGTGGCCGCGGGCTGAGCACATCCCGGCCGGGGACACCGCCGGCCGGCCACGCGCCCACCGGGACTTTCGTCCCGGTGGGCGCGTTCTTGTCCGGGTAGGAGCGAAGGTGTCCGAGGAGAGGAGCACCCCACGATGGAGAGCCGAGGCACCGAGTACCGGGCCCGCCCGGTTTCCCCGGCCGTCACCACGGGAGCGGGACGGCAGCCGAAACTCTTCACCCGCCGCTTCGGGCCGCCGCCGCGACCGGGCGGGCCGGTGATGGTGCTGGTGCACGGCCTCGGGCTCTCGGGCCGCTACTTCGTTCCGCTGGCGCGCAGGCTCGCCGCCGACGGGGCGTCGGTCCTGGTGCCCGACCTGCCGGGCCATGTGCGCTCACGGGCCGTGGTGCGGCGCGTGCCCGACACCGAGGGGCTGGCCGCGGCGCTGGCACGGTGGCTCGACCGGGCCGCCCCCGGGCCGGTGCACCTGGTGGCCAACTCGGTGGGCTGCCAGGTCGCGGTGGCCCTCGCCGCCCGGCACCCGCGGGCCGTGCGCAGCCTGGTCCTGATCGGCCCCGCGCTCGACCCGGGAACCCCGTCGCCCTGGCGGCAGGGGGGACGGCTGCTCGCCGACGTGCCGCGTGAACCGCTCGGGCTGCTGGCCCTGGCGGCGGCGGACTACCTCGTCACCGGCCCGGTCCGCTTCGCCGCGGCCTTCCGCCACGCCCGGCGGTACGCCGCCGGCCCGTTCGAACGGCATCTCGCCCGGGTCGGGGCCCCCACCCTGGTGGTACGGGGGGCGGACGACCCGCTCGCCCCCCGTGGCTGGACCGAGCACGCGGCGCGGCTGCTCCGCCACGGCCGTACCGCCGTCGTGCCGGGCGCCGCGCACGCCGCGCACTACAGTGCCCCGGGCGCGGTGGCCGCACTCGTCACGGACTTCACGAACGGGGCGACGCCGCCCGGAGGAGAGGACGCATGACCTCGTGGAAGCCCCCTGCCCGCACCCACCGCGCGGACGGGCCGGACGGTGATCGGAGTACCGGGTCACCCTGGCTGCGGCTGCTGCCCGGCATCTCCCCCGAGCGCCGCGGCTTCGTCCTCGCCTGGTGGGCGTTCACCCTCACCTTCGGCGGACTGCGCCTGCTCACCTGGCTGGTGCACATCGACGCCGCCGGCCTGGGCGACGTCGAGGCGGGCGGGGTGCACATCCACCACTACGTGTGGGGCATCCTGCTGCTGGCCGCCGTGGCCGCGGCGGGGCTGGTCGCCCATTCGGCGCGCTGGCGCGCCTGGATGGGGCTCGCCTACGGCACGGGGCTGGCCCTGGTGGTCGACGAGGCGGCCCTGCTGATCAGTCTGGAGGACGTGTACTGGGACAGCGTCGGCGGTGTGAGCATCGCCCTGGCGATCTCCCTCATCGGCGTCGCGGGCAGCGCCCTGGCCCTGACGCGCGGGCGCGCCGCCTCCGGCGCGGACGCGGGGACGGACGCCGGGACGGGCGCCGGGACGGGCGCCGGGAAGGGATCGGACGCCGGGACGGGCGCCCGGCGGGCCTGACCGGCCCGGCGGGCTCGACCGGCCCCGCGCGCGCCGGTCAGGCGGCGCCGGGGCCGGTCTTGCCGAGGGTGTACGGGGCGGGGTCACGCGGCCGCGGCTGCGGCGGACCCGCCAGGTCGCGGGCCATCAGCGTGGCACCGGCGACCGCGCCGGGCATCAGGAAGACCGCGACGAACGGCACCAGGAAGGCCAGGGTCAGCGGAACACCGAAGCCCAGGGTGAGCAGGCGGCGCCCGCGCAGCAGGGCGAGGCGTTCCCTCAGTTCCACACCGCGGCGCTGGAGGGCCACCGCGGTGAGCTCCTCGGCGAGGAAGAAGCCGGAGACGCAGAACCCGATCACCGGGACCACGGTCTGGCCGATGACGGGGATGAAGCCGAGGGCGAAGAGGGCGACGCCGTACAGCGCGACCCGCGCCAGCACCCGCAGGCTGTCACGGGCGGAGATCCACAGCTCGCGCCAGAGGGGCAGCCCCGACTCGGGGACCTCGCCGCCCTCGGTGCGGTCGACCTGCTCGGAGAGCGACTCGTAGAAGGGCTGGCCGACCAGGAGGGTCACGGCGGTGAAGGTGATGACGGCCAGGAACAGCCCGAAGACGAAGAGCAGCGCGGTCAGGAAGCCCCGGAACGCGCCCTGCCAGGGCGAGGTCCAGTCGTCGGCGAAGGGCGTGGCCCACGCGGTCAGGTCGTCGGCGCCGTACGCCAGGCCGGTCAGCGCGCCCGCGTACAGCACGAGGGTCACCAGGCCGGGCAGCAGCCCGAAGCCGAACCAGCGGCCATGGCGGCCGACCCACCGCTGGCCCTTCATCACGTAGCCGAAGCCCACCCCGAGATCGCGCATGGGCTCACCCTATAGGGGCGGACAGGCCCTCTTGTTGTCATGGCGGCGACAGGGTAGACCCTCCGTCCATGGCGATACCCAGACGCTCCCTCGTTCCCGCCGCCCTCCTCGGCGCCCTGCTCCTGGCCCCCCTGCCCGCGTCCGCCGCCCCCGGCCACGACGGCCCGCGCCCCGTCCGCGAAGGGACCCCGGCCCGCGCCGGGACCCCGGTCCGCGAAGGGGGCGAGGCCCTCGCCGGCGCGCCGCTCGCCGCCGCCCGGACCGCGCCGGCCGGGGCGGCCGAGCCGGCCGAGCCGCGCACCGAGGCCGGCTATCCGCGCCGTACCGTCCTGCGCGCGCCGCCGGCGGACCCCGCCGACAGGTCGGTCCGGCTCGGCCTGGCCCCGTACCACGCGCTGGCCCCCCGGCTGAACGCCCTCCAGCGGCTGGGCGACCGGGTGAGCGTGGAGATCGCCGGGCGCTCGGTCGGCGGACGCGAGCTGTACCTGGTGACGGTGACCGCGCCCGAGAGTCCCCGGCAGGCGCGCGAACAGCGGCGGATGCGCGCGCTCATCGAGAACGCGCCGGCCACCGCCGCCGGGGACCCGCGGCTGGCCGCCTCCTACAAGACCCCGGTGTTCATCAACAACAACATCCACGGCAACGAGTGGGAGGGGACCGACGCCGCCCTGAGGCTGATCGAGGAGCTGGCCACCGCCGGGGACGCCCGGACGGCCGCGCTGCTGGCCAGGACGCGGGTGTACGTGAACCTCACGGCCAATCCGGACGGGCGGGTCGCCGGGACCCGCGCCAACGGCAACGGGTTCGACCTCAACCGGGACCTCATCACCGCCTCCCAGCCCGAGACCCGCGCGATCCGGCGGATCGCCATCGGCAAGCAGCCCGCCGTGATGCTGGATCTGCACGGGTACGTCAACGGCACGCTGATCGAGCCCACCACCCCGCCGCACGGCGAGAACTACGAGTACGACCTGTTCCTGAAGCACTCGTACGCCAACGCGCTGGGGATGGAGAAGGGCGTCAACGGGCTCGGCCTCACCCCGGCCGGGGACGGCGTGCGGCCGGCCGTCATCCCGTTCCGGGACCAGGCGGAGGGCTGGGACGACTGGCCGCCGGTCTTCACCCCGCAGTACATGCCGTTCCAGGGCGCGGTGGCCGCGCACACCGTCGAGTTCCCGCTGGCCGTGAACAACGCCGCCTACGACACGCTGCCCGTCACCGAGCTGCGCCGCCGGGCCGGCGTCAACTCGGCCGTCGCGGGCGCGGCGATGCGGGCCGCGCTCGACTACGCCCACCGGCACCGCGCCTCGGTGCTCGCCGACCAGATCGAGACCTTCCGGCGGGGGGCGGCGGGCGAGCCGCAGCGGCCGGTGTCGGAGAGGACCGTGCCGGGTGTGCCGGGCATCGGCCCGGAGGACGTGTACACCACCGACTTCCCGCGCGCCTATGTCATCCCGGCCGGGCGCACCCCGGCGGCGGCACGGCTGGTGGACCACCTCCTCGCCAACGACGTGCGGGTGCGCAGGGCGAGTGCCCCCTTCCGGCTGGGCGGCCGGACGTACCCGGCCGGCGCGTACGTCGTCGACATGCGCCAGCCCAAGCGCGGCCTGGCCAACGCGATCCTCGCGGAGGGCCGGGACATCAGCGCGGACGTCTCCGCGATGTACGACATCTCGGGGTGGAGCCTGGGACTGCTGTGGGGCACGGCGGTGGAGGAGGTGCGCGGCGGTGAGGTGCGGGTGCCCGGACCGCTCGTGTCGAAGGCGGCGCCGACCGGCCGGGTCGCCCCGCGCGGGGACCTGAGGCTGCGGTTGGACGATCCGGCGGAGCTCGCCGCCGTCAACGCGCTGCTGGCGCGCGGGGTGCGGGTGCGCGGGACGGCGGACGGCGCGGCGGTGGTGCCGGGGTCGGCGCGCGGGACGGCGCGGGCCCTCGCGGACCGGCTGGGCGTGCGGTTCGAGGCGGCGCGGGAGCGGGGCGGCGCGCCCCTGAGGCGGACCCGGGTGGCGGCGGCGGTGCCGGCCGGCGAGCTGTTCGCGCTGCGGGAGATGGGCTTCGACGTGGTGCCGGTGTCGACGGCCGTGCTCAACGCCGGCTTCGACTGGTCGAGGGCCGACGTGCTGTACGTGTCGGCCGGTCTCGACCACCGCGCGCTGACTCCGGCCGCCCGGGCCGCCCTCCGCGCGAGCGGCGTCGGCGTGGTCGGCACCGGGGCGGGCGGGGCGGCGTTCAACACGGCGGCCGGCCTGCTGGCGGCCACACCCGTGAGGGGCGGCGCGGACGCCAACGGCGTGGTGCGGGTGGCCGGCGCGGGCGGCGCGCTCACCGCGGGCGCGCCGGGGCACTCCTTCGTCTACGCACCGCTGTGGTTCACACGGCCGGGCCCGGGGGTGCGGGTGGAGCAGCGCTACGGCGCGCTGGTGGCCGGGCACTGGCGGCCGGGCGAGGACGGGCGCGGCGGGCCGCTGGAGGCGGCGGGTGCGGCGTCGGTCATCAGCGGAACGGCGGCCGGGGGCCGGACGCCGGTGGTGCTGTTCGGCACCCAGCCGCTGTTCCGGGCGCATCCCAAGGGCCTCTACGCGCAGGTCGGACGGGCGCTGCTGGCCACGGCGCGGTAACCGCCGGGTACGGCGAAGGGCCGCACCCGCTGCGGGGTGCGGCCCTTCGCGCGCGATCAGGCGACGGCGAGGTCGACCGTGATGTTGCCGCGGGTGGCCTTGGAGTACGGGCAGACCTGGTGGGCCTTCTCGATGAGCTCCCGGGCGGTCGCGGCGCTCACCTTCGGGATCTTCGCGGAGATCCTGACCGTGATCCCGAAGCCCTCGGCGTTCTTGCCGATGCCGACCTCGGCGGTGACCGTCGAACCCGAGATGTCGGCGCCTTCCTGGCGGGCGACCACACCGAGCGCGCCCTGGAAGCAGGCGCTGTACCCGGCGGCGAAGAGCTGCTCGGGGTTGGTCCCCTCGCCGGACCCGCCCATTTCCTTGGGCGGGTTGACGACCACGTCGAGCTTGCCGTCCTCGGTGGAGACGCGGCCGTCGCGGCCGTTCTCGGCGGTGGCGACGGCGGTGTACAGGACGTCGGACTGCTGTATGGACATGTGAGGAGTTCCTCCTGTGTAGCGCCGCGGCTCGCGCCCACGACCGCGACGGCCTGGAGTGAGCCTAGCGGGTGAGCGAGACGATCATCTTGCCGGTGTTCTCGCCGCGCAGCATGGCGAGGAACGCCTCCACGCCGTTCTCGACGCCCTCGACGGCCGTCTCGTCGTACTTGAGCTCACCGGAGCGCAGCCAGCCCGAGACCTCCCGCACGAACTGCGGCTGCAGGTCGGCGTGGTCGCCCACGAGCATGCCCTGGAGGCGCAGCCGCTTGCCGATGACCAGCGCGAGGTTGCGCGGGGCGGGGGTCGGCTCGGTGCTGTTGTACTGGGCGATCATGCCGCAGATGGTGGCCCGGCCGTGCACGTTGAAGGAGGAGATCGCGGCCTCCAGGTGCTCGCCGCCGACATTGTCGAAGTAGACGTCGATGCCGTCGGGCGCGGCTGCCTTGAGCTGCTGGGCGACGGGGCCGTTCTTGTAGTTGAAGGCCGCCGTGAAGCCGTACTCCTCGGTCAGCAGCTTGACCTTCTCGTCCGAGCCGGCCGAGCCGATGACCCGCGAGGCGCCCTTGAGCCGGGCCATCTGGCCGACCTGGCTGCCGACGGCGCCGGCCGCGCCGGAGACGAAGACCGCGTCGCCCTCCTTGAAGGACGCCACGTCGAAGAGGCCGGCGTAGGCGGTGAGGCCGGTCATGCCGAGGACGCCGAGGTAGGCGGAGAGGGGGGCGAGCGAGGGGTCGACCTTGGTGGCGTGCTTGGCGTTGACATCGGCGTACTCGCGCCAGCCGAGGCCGTGCAGGACGTGGTCGCCGACCGCGAAGCCGTCGGCGTTGGACGCGATGACCTCGCCGACCGCGCCGCCGTCCATGGGCTGGTCGAGCTGGAAGGGCGGGACGTAGGACTTCACGTCGTTCATCCGGCCGCGCATGTACGGGTCGACCGAGAAGTGCAGGTTGCGGACGAGGATCCGGCCCTCACCCGGCTCGGTGACCGGGGTCTCGCGCAGGGCGAAGTCCTCGGGCTTGGGCCAGCCGTGCGGGCGGGCGACGAGGTGCCATTCACGGCCGGACGCGGGAAGAGCGGACATGCTGCGGTGCCTCCTGGATTGCTGCACTGCCAAATTGCTTCACTACCTGAAACAACCATGCTCCTGGATATTTCAGGTTGTCAAGTAACTGGGTATCCTGATGGCATGTCCCGCAAACGCACAGCCGACCCGCTCACTCTCGAAGTGGTCGAGCTCATCGGCACGGTGGTGGCCCGCTACCACGAGGAGTACGAGCAGGCCGCCGCGCGGCACTCCCTGACCGGCGCGCAGGCACGCGTCCTGACCCTGCTGACGCTCGAACCGCTCCCGATGCGCCGCATCGCGCGGTCGCTGCGGTGCGAGCCGTCGAACATCACCGGCATCGTGGACCGGCTGGAGGCACGCGGCCTGGTGGAACGCCGCCCGGACCCGGCCGACCGGCGGGTGAAGCTGGCCGCGCCGACCGACGAGGGCCGCGCGACCGCCCGCCGGCTGCGGGACGCGCTGGACTTCGCCCGCGAACCGCTGGCCGCGCTGTCCGACGGGGAGCGGACCAGCCTGCGCGACCTGCTGCGCCGCATGCTGGGCGAGACGCCGGCGCCGTAGGACGGCACGACGGCACGAGTGAGCCGGGCTGGGCCGGGACGGGGGCGGGGCGCCCGGCCCGGGAGTCACACGGCGCGAGGGGGCACGGCGCCCCGGGCGGCCGGGCGGCCACCCGCGTCACCGGGCCGCCGGCGGGTGGCTACACGCACCACCAGAGCCACCAGTCGCACGGCTCCTCGGTCGGTGTGGGCTCCGGAGCGGGCTCCTGCGGGGGCGGCTCCGGAGCGGGCTGGGAGGTGGTGGGGCCTCCGTCGCCACCACTGTCACCGCCGCCGTCACCGCCGTCACCGTCACCGCCGCCGGTGGCGTCCCCTCCGCCGCTCCCGCCGTCGCCGCCGCCGGGGTCGCCCGGTTCACCGCCGCCCGGGCCGCCGTCGGAATCGCCCGGGCCGCCGGGGTCGGCAGGGGCCGGCTGCCCCGGCGCCGGGGCGGAGCCGGACGGGCCCGTTCCGGCCGGGCCCGCCGGGGCGGAGGCAGAAGGGGCCGGGCCGCCCGGGGGCGTCGCACTGGCGGACGCCGCGGCATCGGTGGCACCGCCGGCCGGATCCGACGACACGGGGACGGCCGAGCCGGGCCGGTTCACCGGTCCCGGCCCCTCCGGCCGGTCGGTGTCACCCGGCGCCTCGGGAGCCGGTTCCGTCTCCACCGGGTTCTCCTGCCGGACGGCGGTGGCCGGACCGTCCTCACCGGGGTGCTCGATCGCCAGCTCGGCCAGGCTCAGGGCGCCGGCCGCCAGCACCAGCGCGGCCAGGCCGATCAGCAGCTTGCGCCCCCGGCGCCGGCGCGCCCGGCGGCCACCGCCCCCGGGCGTCCCGCGGACCCGCCGGGCCTGGCCGCGCGCACGGCGGGGTCCCGGGGTCGGCGGGTGCACCTCGTCCCGGTCGAGCTCGTAGACGTGGGCCGCCCCGGGTGTCCGCGGGTCGTCGTACCTGAGCTCCTCGACGGGGGTACCGCACCCGGCACAGGCCAGCGCGCCATTGAGGTGCCGCTGGCACTGGTGGCAGTAATCCATGGCGCCCGCAGATTATGCGCCGATGGGGCACCGGAGACAGCCGGGACTGTGAGGGTCTTGTGTGAAAAGGGCCTCTGCCCGGCGCGCCCGCTCGATTCGGCCGGAACAGGCAGGATGTCCCTCATGGACACCGACGCCCCCTTCGGCCCGCTCGACTTCCAGCTGGTCCTGCTGCGCCGGATGGCCGACCACCAGCCGGGACTGGTCGAGGACGCCCGCCGGGAGCTGGGCGCGTCGGTCGCCGGGATGCGGGAGGCCAACCGCCGCTGGCAGGCGATGACCCGCGCCCGCCGGAGCCGTGGCGCGCTCGCCCGCTACCGCTCGGTGCTCGGTGAACCCGAGTCGCGCGCCCACCGCGTGATCGGCGACCTGGAGTGCGACGCGCTGCTGTGGCCGGTGCCGCTCTGGCCGGACCTGCGGTTCGAGGTGCTGGCCGCGCCCGGCGGCGCGGTGTGGAACGCGTGGCTCGTCCGGGCCCCCGGCGCGGCGGGCCCCGAGTTGCGTACGGCGGCCGACCTGCGCCCCTGGAGCTGCACCGTCGACGAGGTGGCCCGGGCCTTCGCCCCGGTCCGTCCGCTGGAGGGCAGCGCGCCCACCCGGTGGGGACTGGCGTTCGCACCGCCGGGCGGGGCACCGTGCGTCGCCGAGTTCACCTGGGGACTGCTCCAGCGACTCGTACGGCCCTGGCCTGTCACCCCGTCAGCTCCTCCGGCGCGCGCCGGGCCCCGGGCGGCCGCACGATGCGAAGACGTACCGCTCTCAGGAGGATCCGCACCGTGACCGTCAGTCTTGAGCAGTTGCGCCGCTGCCATGTCGCCGTCGACCTGGGGGCCGCCCGGACCCGGGTCTTCGTCAAGGGTGTCGGCCTCGTCGTCGACGAGCCGAGCGTCGCCGCCGTCAACACCCGCACCGGCGCGCTGATCGCCGTCGGTGAGTTCGCGGAGAGGATGACCGGCCGCACCCCCGACTACATCCGCGTCGTGCGCCCGGTCTCCGGCGGCACCGTCGTCGACATCGAGATGGCCCAGCGGATGCTGCGGCACCTGCTCGGCGAGAAGCTCCGCCGCCAGCTCCGCCGCAAGCCGCTGCTGCGGGCCGCCGCCTGCACCCCGCACGACAGCGACCCGCTGGCCCAGCGCGCCACCATCGAGACGCTCGTCGGACTGGGCGCCCGCCGCGTGGAGCTGGTCGACACCCTGATCGCGGCGGCGGTGGGCTGCGGGCTGCCGGTGGAGCAGCCCACCGCTTCCATGATCATGGTGTGCGGCGCGGCCACCACCCAGGTCGCGGTCCTCTCACTGGGGGCGATCGTCACCGCCGTGCGCATCCCGGTGGGCGGCAACGCCATCGACCACGCGGTCATCCAGTACCTGCGCCACCACCACGAACTGATGCTGCCCAGCCAGTCCGTCCGCCCCCTCCAGCTCGCCCTGCACGGCAACGGCCTCACTCCGCAGGGCCCGGCCTCCACCGAGATCCACGGCCGGGACGTGGCGACCGGGCTGGCCCGCTCGGTCCTGGTGGACACCGCCGCGGTGCGCCAGGCCATCCACACCCCGCTGACCGCCGTGCTCGACGGCATCGGCAAGGTCCTGCGCGACTGCCCGCCCGACCTGGTGGCCGACCTGGTCGACCGGGGAATCATGATGGTCGGCGGCAGCGCGCTGCTGCCCGGCCTGGACCAGATGCTGCGCGACGCGACCCGGATGCCGGTGCACATCGCCGAGCGGCCCGACATCTGCGCGGTGCTCGGTCTCGGGGCGATGCTGGAGGGCCGCATCCAGCCGCTGGTGCTGAACCCGCTCGCCGACGCCGACTGAGCGGCGGGCGCGAGGTGGGCCCGGACCAGCCCGCGCCACGGCTGCCGGCCCTGCTGGAAGCCGTACTGAACGTCGGCACCGACCTGGACCTGCGCACCACCCTCCAGCGCGTCGTGGAGTCGGCCGCCGAGCTGACCGGTGCCCGGTGCGGGGCGCTGGGGGTGGTCGACCCCGAGCGCGGCGGGCTCGCCGAGCTGTACACCACCGGGCTGGACGAGGAGGACCGCCGGCGCGTCGGCCGGCTGCCGGACGGGCGGATCGGGCTGCCCGGCGGGCCGGCCCGCGAGCCGGGCTCCTCCATCGGGGTGCCGGTCCGGGTCGGCACCGAGGAGTACGGCGACCTCTGCCTCACCGGCAGGCGCGGGGGCCCCTTCACCGAGGAGCACCTGGCGATGCTGCGGGTGCTGGCCGCGCAGGCCGGCATCGCCGTCGGCAACGCCCGGCTGTACGAGACGGCCCGGCAGCGCGAGCGCTGGATCGAGGGCGCCGCGGCGGTGACGACCGCCCTGCTGACCGGCGGCGGGACGGCCGACGCGCTGACGACCGTGGCCGAACGGGCCCGGCTGCTGGCCGGCGCGGCGGCGGGCGTCGTCCTCCAGCCCACCGGCGAGGGCGGGATGGAGATCGTGGCCGCCTCCACCCACGACGACCCGGGCGACCTGGTCGGCACCACCATCGAACCCGGCTCACCGGTGCTGGCCGAACTGCTCGGCGGACGGCCGGTGTTCGTGGCCGACTCCGCGACCGACCCCCGGATGACCACACGGGTACGCACCCGGTTCGGGCCGTCGATGATGCTGCCGTTGCAGAGCGGCGGGAAACTGATCGGCACCCTCGCCCTGCCCCGGCGGCGCGGCGACCCCCCGTACTCGGCGGTGGAGCGGCTGCTGGGTTCCCAGTTCGCCTCGCAGGCGGCGCTGGCGCTGGTCCTGGCGGACGCCCGGCGCGACCGGGAGCGCCTGGCGGTGTACGAGGACCGCGACCGTATCGCCCGGGACCTGCACGACCTGGTGGTCCAGCGGCTGTTCGCCACCGGGATGATGCTGGAGTCCACCCGCCGCCGGGCGGCCGTCGCCGGGCCCGGCGACGCCCCGGGAGACGGCGCCCCCGGCTCCGAGGAGGAGCTGCTGGGGCGGGCGGTGGACGAGCTGGACTCCACCGTCCAGGAGGTGCGGACGGCGATCTTCGCGCTCCAGCAGCCCCCGGCGGACGCGCCCCGCTCCTTCCGGGGGCGGGTACTGCGCGAGACCGGCGGCGCGGCGGCGCTGCTGGGGTTCCGGCCCTCGGTGCGCTTCACCGGCGCGGTGGACGCCTTGGTCCCCGCCCCGGTGGCCGGCCCCCTGCTGGCCGCCCTGCGCGGCGCGCTGGCGGCGGCGCACCGCCGGCCCGGCCTGTCGTCGGTGGACGTGGTGGTGGACGCGGCGGCCACCCTGCCCGACGGGAGCGCCGGCGTCCGGCTGACCGTCACGGACGACGGGTTGCGCGACGACGGCACGCGCGGGACCACGCTGACCTGGCAGTCGCCGCGCGAGGGCGTCCGGGGGCGCGGAGAGGTGTGAGGGGCGTGCACCCGGGGGCGCTCACCCGGGGGAGACCCGTGGCAGACGGGGCGGTCTGCCGGGTACCGGATCGCGGCCGGGTACCGGATCGCGGCCGGGTACCGGATCGCGGCCGGGTACCGGATCGCGGCCGGGGGTGCTGGCCCCGGGTGACCGGTGGGACCGCGGGTGGACGCCCGCCCTCGCCGGGCGCGGAGCTGCCGTGCCCCAGGAGCGGGTACGGCCCCGGTGGCCCGCGGGTACGGCCCCGGTGGGCCGGTACGCCATGGGGGTGACCCCGCCGCAGCCGCGACCGGCCGCGGCGCCGGCGTGGCGGTGATCACCCACGGGCCCCGCGGCCGGCCGGCGCCGGAGGGGACAATGGCGGTGCCTGTGCCGAGCAGGTGGACAGCCCCGTGCAGCAATGCGAGGAGGACGACGAGTGAGTTCCCTCTTTCCGGCCGTGGCGGCCGGTTCCGACCGGACCGCGCTGCGCTTCCGCGCCCGCGAGGGCGAGGGCGAGGGCGCCCTGACCTACGGTGGGCTGCGCGCCGCCGCCGGCGCGCTGGCCGCCCGGCTGGCCGGGGCGGAGCGGGTCGCGGTGTGGGCGACGCCCACGCCGGAGACGGCCGTGGCGGTGGTGGCCGCGCTGCTGGCCGGGGTCGCGGCCGTACCGCTCAACCCGAGGACCGGCGAGCGCGAGCTGACCCATGTCGTCACCGACAGCGCGCCGGCGCTGGTGCTGGCCGGGCCGGACGACGTACTGCCCGCCCCGCTGGCGCACCTGCCCCGCGTCGACGTCCCCGCCGGCGTGCCCGCACAGGGCCCGCCCGTGCCGCTGCCCGAGGAGCCCGAGCCGCGGGCGCCCGCGCTCGTCGTCTACACCTCCGGCACCACCGGCCCGCCCAAGGGGGCGGTGCTGTCCCGGCGGGCGGTCTCCGCGACGCTCGACGCGCTGGCGGACGCCTGGGCCTGGACCGCCGACGACGTCGTGGTGCACGCCCTGCCGCTGTTCCACGTCCACGGGCTGGTCCTGGGCGTCCTCGGCCCGCTGCGCCGGGGCGGCGCCGTGTGCCACCTGGGCGCCTTCAGCACCGGGGGCGTGGCGCGGGAGCTGGCCGGCGGCGGGACCGTGCTGTTCGGCGTACCGACGATGTACCACCGGCTGGCCGACGCCCTGGACGGCGACCCGGAGCTGGTGAAGGCGCTGGCCGGCGCGCGGTTGCTGGTCTCCGGCTCGGCGGCGCTGCCGCTGCACGACCACGAGCGGATCACCGCCCGGACCGGGCGGCGGGTGATCGAGCGGTACGGCATGACCGAGACCCTGATGAACACCAGCGTCCGGGTGGACGGCGAACCGCGCCCCGGTTCGGTCGGCCTTCCCCTGCCGGGCGTCGGGCTGCGGCTGGTCGAGGAGGACGGCTCGGAGATCACCGCGTACGACGGGGAGAGCGTCGGGGAGATCCAGGTGCGCGGCCCCAACCTGTTCACCGCCTACCTGAACCGGCCGGACGCCACCGCCGCCGCCTTCGACGGGGACTGGTTCCGCACCGGGGACATGGCGGTGCGGGACGCGGACGGCTCGGTGCGGATCGTGGGCCGCAAGGCCACCGATCTGATCAAGAGCGGCGGTTACAAGATCGGCGCGGGGGAGATCGAGAACGCGCTGCTGGAGCACCCGGGGGTGCGGGAGGCGGCGGTGACCGGGGAGCCCGACCAGGACCTCGGCGAGCGGGTGGTGGCCTGGGTGGTCCCGGCCGACCCGCACAGCCCGCCCGGCGAGGAGGAGCTGGCGGACCATGTGGCCGCGCAGCTCGCCCCGCACAAACGGCCCCGCGCGGTCCGCTACCTGGAGGCCCTGCCCCGCAACGACATGGGCAAGATCATGAAGCGGGCGCTCGGTGTCTGACGGGGTGGCCGCCCGTGCGGTGATCTCCTCGGTGACCGACGGGTTCACCGAGCACACGCCTCCGTGGCGGCCGATACCGCCGGACGGCCCGCTCTCCTGGGAGGGCTACGACGCCACCCGGGCCCGCGCCGCCGCCCGAACCGGCGAGGAGGAGTCGGTGGTGTACGGCGTCGGCTCCCTGGGCGGCCGGGCGTTCGTGGTGCTCGCCTTCGAGTTCGGCTTCCTCGGCGGCTCGCTGGGCGAGCGGACCGGCGACCGGCTGGAGGCCGCCTACCGGCTGGCCCGGGAGCGCCGTGTCCCGCTCGTCTCGCTGGTGGCGACCGGCGGCAGCCGGATGCAGGAGGGCATGGCGGCCCTCACCCAGCTCCAGCGGGTGGCGCGCGCCTCGGTGCTCCTGCGGGAGGCGGGCGTGGCGCACATCGCGGTGCTGCGCGACCCGACGACCGGCGGTGGCTGGGCCACGGTCGGCGCGGGCGCCGACGTGATCCTGGCGCTGCCCGGTGCCCAGGTCGGGTTCGCCGGGTCGCGGGTGCGCCCGCCGGACGCGGACCCGGCCGCGTACACCGCCGAGGGCCAGCTCGCGGCGGGGCACGTCGACGCGGTCGTCCCCGCCGACGGCCTGCGGGGCACACTGGCGCGCTGGCTGGCCGCGCTGGGAGGGCCGCGCCCGGCCCCCGAGCCCGCGCCCCCGCCGGAGGCGCGGGCGCCCGCCGCCCCGTCGGCCGCTGGGCCGGCACCGGCGTCGCTGCCGGAAAGCGGCTGGGAGGCGGTGCGCCGGGCCCGGGATCCGCGCAGGCCCAGGGCGCGTGCCTACCTCGACGCCTACTTCGCCGACCGCCTGCCGCTCAGCGGAGACCGGTGCGGCGGTACGGACCCGGGGTTGCTGTGCGGCATCGGGGTGCGCGACGGACGGGCGATCGCGTACGTCGCGCAGTGCGGCACCGCCACCCGCCCGGCCGGTTACCGCACGGCCGCGCGGGTGATCCGGCTCGCGGACCGGCTCGGGCTGCCGGTGCTGACGCTCGTGGACACCCCGGGGGCGGCCAACGACGCCGAGGCGGAACGGGCGGGGGCGGGCGCGGCGATCGCCGAGGCGTTCGCGGCCGTGGCGAGCGCCCGGGTGCCGGTGACGACACTGCTGATCGGGGAGGGCGGCTCGGGCGGCGCGCTGGCGCTGGCGGCGCCGGACAACACCTGGGCCACACCGGACGGATATTTCTCGGTGATCGCCCCGGAGCTGGCGGCGGCGATCCTGAAACGGCCGCGCGACCAGGCGCCGCGCACGGCCGAGCAGTTGCGGCTGCGCCCGCAGGACCTGGTCGAACTGGGCGTCGTGCGCGGCATCGTGTGACGCCGGGGCGTTCGAGGCCGTCCGGTGCCGGGGTGCCGGCCGCATCACGTCAGTACAGGATCACCTACCATGTGCGGCCCTCACATCGGTTCGCCCGCCGCGTGCGCGGATCCGTCGCGCTGCGCCCGCACCAGGGCTTCGCCGGCCTCCGTCCGGTAGTAGAGGACCGACCGCCCGGAGCGGCGGCGCAGCACCAGCCGGGCGTCGAGCAGGACCTTGAGGTGGCGGCCCACCGACCCCAGGCCCTGTCCGGTCAGCGCCACCAACTGGGTGGTGCTCCTGGGGGTGTCGAGGAGGTGCAGCACACCGGCCCGCCCGGGTCCCAGCAGCCTGCCGAGCGCCCTGGGCACCGTCCCGGCCCCGCCCGTACCGGCCAGGGCGCCCGCGCACGGGTAGACCAGGGCGTACCGGTGGGGGGCGTCCCAGGAGGTCCAGCCCTGGCGGGGGGTGACCGGGACGAACATCAGCCGGGCTCCGGAGATCTCCCGGGGCGGGTTGGCGTGGGTGTTGATCTGCAGCCTGTTCCCGCCGAGCCACCGCATGCCGGGGCGCATGCCGTCCAGCGCCGCGGCCCAGCCACCCCGACTCAACCGGGTGGTGCGCGCGACGACATCGGCCTCCAGGACGCGCCGACGCTGCGGCCAGTAGGGCGACACGGCCTCGTGCCACACCCACTCCACGAGGTCGGCGACCCGCTCCGGGAGGTCGTCGCGGCACAGCACGTCCGGCAGCGGGCCGCCGAGCGACACGGTCAGGTCCGCGCGGGCGGTCGCGGGCGGCCAGGTCCGGATCCGGGTGAGCTCCTCGGCGAAGGTCGGCGCGCCCTCGCCGGTGGGCGTGGGGGTGAGGAAGTCGGCGTTCCAGGTGCGTCCCAGGGCGGCCCGGACGGTCAGCGCAGTGATCGGGTCGCGGGCCAGCCGTTCGCGGTAGGCGGGCAGGTGCCGGTCCAGCCAGGCGCGCTCACCGGGGTGGGCGGCGGTGGCCCGCTCCAGCGTCTTCAGGCCCGCGACGGCCTCGGCGAGCGGTGAGACGACGAACCGGCTGTCCGCCAGTGTGTCCGCGTTGACCTGCCACCACCCCATGTTTCGCCTCCCCGCGAAACACTAACGCCGGTGTGCCGGCGGCTCCGAGACTCCCTGGCATGCACACGTACCGCGAGCTGTTCCGGACGCCCGAATACACCCCTCTCTTCCTCGTCTCCGCCACCCAGGTGACGGCCCACACCGTGAGCGGCCTCGCCCTGGGCACCCTGGTCCACGCCGCGACCGGCTCCCCGCTCCTGACGGCGCTGGCCATGTTCGGCCCCGCCCTCGCCCAGTTGCTCGGCGCCACCACCCTGCTGTCGGCGGCCGACCGGTTGCCGCCACGGGCCGCGTTGACCGCGCTGGCGCTGCTGTTCGGCGCCGGCACCGCCGTCCAGGCCGTCCCCGGCCTGCCCGTTCCGGTGATCTTCGTTGTCCTGCTGGTGCTGGGCGTGCTCGCCTCGCTGGGCGGCGGAGTGCGCTACGGCCTCCTCAACGAGGTGCTGCCCGAAGGCGGTTACGTGCTGGGCCGGTCGCTGCTCAACATGACGACGGGTGCCGCGCAGATCTGCGGGTTCGCGCTCGGCGGCGTCCTGGTGGCCGCGCTGTCGCCGCGCGGCACCCTGCTGACCGGCGCCGCCCTGTACGTGGCGGCCGCCCTGGTCGCCCGGTGCGGGCTCGGCCACCGGCCGCCCCGCGCCTCCGGGCGCCCGTCGGTCGCGGCCACCCGGCGCGCCAACGCGCGCCTCTGGTCCTGCCCGCACCGCCGGCACGTCTACCTCGCCCTGTGGGTGCCCAACGGGCTGATCGTGGGGTGCGAGTCCCTCTTCGTGCCGTACGCCCCCGGGCACGCGGGGCTCCTCTTCGCGTTCGCCGCGCTCGGCATGCTCGCCGGCGACACCCTGGCCGGCCGGTTCGTGCCGTCACGGTGGCGGCAGCGGATCGAGGCACCGCTGCGGCTGCTGCTGGCCGCGCCGTACCTGCTCTTCGCGCTGCGGCCCTCGCTGCCGCTGGCGGTGGCGGCGGTCACGCTGGCCTCGGTCGGCTACGCGGCCACGCTGCTGCTCCAGGAGCGGCTGATGGCGCTGACGCCACGGGAACTGACCGGCCACGCGCTGGGGCTGCACTCCTCGGGCCTGCTGGCCATGCAGGGAGTGGGCGCGGCGCTCGCCGGCGGTGCCGCCCAGCTCAGCACTCCGGCCGCGGCGATGGCCCTCATGGCGGCGCTCTCCCTCGCGGTCACCCTGTCCCTGGTCCCGGGCCTGCGGGCCGCCCGGGAGGCGAGCGGGGCGTCCGCGCCGGCCGGGCCGTCGGCGTAGCTCCCGGGGCGGCTACGGCCGGGGAAGCCGCTCGGCCGCGCACTCCCCCGCGTCCGCCCCGGCCGTGTCGAGGGCGGCCGTGAGCTCGTTGAGGCGGGCGCGCAGCTCCCGGACCTCGTCCAGGGACATCCCGGTGGCCGCCGCGACGCGGCGGGGCACCCCGAGGGCCCGCCCGCGCAGCTCCGTGCCGGCGGCGGTGGGCCGGGCGGTGACCGACCGCTCGTCCTCGGCGCTGCGCCGGCGCTCCACGTAACCGGCCGCCTCCAACCGCTTGAGCAGCGGCGACAGGGTGCCGGAGTCCAGCCGCAGGTGCTCGCCGATCCGCTTGACCGGCAGCTCGCCGTGCTCCCACAGCACCAGCATCACCAGGTACTGGGGGTAGGTGAGGCCGAGGTCCTTCAGTGTGACGCGGTACACGCCGTTGAAAGCGCGTGCGGCGGCGTGCAGCGAGAAGCAGATCTGGTGGTCGAGGCGGAGGAAGTCCTCGTCCCGCGCGGTCGAAGGCATGTCCATGGACCCATGGTACGCGACCATGAGTACGTCATTCAGTTGCGCACAATCTAATAGTGCGATAGACATGCTGTGTCGAGCTTCCCCCCACCCGACCCGAGGACAGGACTTCCATGAACGCGCTGTACACCGCCGTCGCCACCGCCAACGGCCGCGAGGGCCGCGCCGTCAGCTCCGACGGCCGGATCGACCTTCCCCTCGCCCACCCCCAGGCCCTCGGCGGCAACGGCCAGGGCACCAACCCCGAGCAGCTCTTCGCCGCCGGGTACGCGGCCTGCTTCGCCAGCGCGATGGGCGCGATAGGACGCCAGGAGAAGATCGACGTCAAGGACGTGTCGGTGACGGCCGAGGTGAGCATCGGCAAGGACACCGACGGCGGCTTCGGCCTGGCGGTCGTCATCCGCGCCGAGCTCCCCGACCACCTCCAGGGCGAGGCGGGCCGCGAGCTGCTGGAGAAGACCCACGCCTACTGCCCGTACTCCAAGGCGACGCGCGGCAACATCGCGGTGGAGCTCGTCATCGAGTGACCACGGCCGGCGCCGCCCACCGAAGCGGTGCCCGCCCGGCCGGGCGGGCGCCCCGAGAGCCCGCTCCGCCCACGAGGTGCCCGTACCAGACGGCCGCCGCCCTGAGCCCCGCGAGCACACCCC